>DASRTD010000116.1:0-33249 GCA_035656115.1 Mucilaginibacter sp. | reverse complement strand
GACTTATTTTGAAAAAGTAAAAACATTTCTTTGTTATCTTGTTCAATCATTATGACGAACGGCCCATGTTGCAATTGGGCTTGCCAAACTACAGTTGTAAAAATGATTGACACTAATGATGAAGGCGACTATAGCTTTTTTAATAATTATCACTTTTGCCAATACTGGGCCAGATACTGTTTCTAACCGATTTAAAGTGCCCGATGGCTACCATCAAGTTGTAGCAACACCAGGAAGCTTTGCCGAATATATTGAGAATTTACCCCTGAAACCTGCAGGGGCGCACACGCTGACTTATAAAGGCGCGGCAGCCGCCACCGACCCGTTTACCGCCGCTGTGGTAGATATGAGTGTTGGCAAAGAAGACTTGCAGCAATGCGCCGATGCCGTAATGCGCTTGCGCGGGGAGTATCTGTACCATCAAAAGCGCTATACCGAAATTGCCTTCCATTTTGAGAGCGGTTTTCGGTGCGGCTATATCCAATATGCCAATGGCTACCGTTATGTAAAAGGACGCTGGCTTTTAAAAGCAAAAACAGATTACGGCTACAAAACCTTTATGAATTACATGAACCTGGTTTTTGCCTATGCCGGGACGCCGTCCCTGGAAAAAGGATTATATAAGGTAACTGATCCGGAAAAACTGAAAGCCGGCGACGTTTTCATAAAAGGCGGTTCACCGGGGCATTGTTTTATTGTAATGGATGTGGCGGAGAACAGTCAGCATAAAAAGCTTTTCCTGCTGGCGCAAAGCTTTATGCCGGCCCAAAATATACAGGTTTTGCAGTATGAGGAAAACCCATGGTTTAGTATGGATGTGAAAACAGGTATATGGTACGGTAATTTGGTGGATATGGCATATTTGAGGAGTTTTGAGAAATCATAACCACATGTCATTTCGACCGCAGGGAGAAATCTTATACGCCATGCATCCGAACTGTGCAGGCGGTAATGTCAGGCGTTTAAGATTTCTCCTCGTACCTCGTCGAAATGACATTTTAAGACTTTGTCATTTCGAGCGATAGCGAGAAATCTTAAACGCTGTGCATCCGAACTGCCCAGGCGGTAATGTCTGGTGTATAAGATTTCTCCCGTTGGTAGAAATGACATGGTGCGGCTCAATCTTCTATTTCCTCATTCAAAAACTTCCATCCAGGATTAAAGGAAGCGATCAAAGCATTCTTCTTTTCCCTTCGCCATTTTTTAATTTCCTTTTCTCGTTCTATCGCATAATTTATGTGAGAAAAATGCTCGAAGTAAACTAAGTTGTAGCAATAATATTTACCAGCGAATGTTTTTGGGTTTCCTTTGTTCTCCTTATGCTCATACATCCGGCGGTTTAGATCGTTAGTAACGCCGACATACAAAGCAGTTTTTTCGGGATTCGTGGTGATGTAAACGTAAAAGTTGTAGTTCCACATATTACCAACTTCTTGCTTTTTTTGTCATTTCGACCATAGGGAGAAATCTTATACAGGGTGCATTCGAACCATGCCGGCGGCAATGTCTGGTGTACAAGATTTCTCGCTCTCGCTCGAAATGACATACGGTTTATTAATCCACCCGCTTATAATCCAAATCCTGGAAATCAAAGCTAAAATCGGTCAATGGCGAAATGGCCTTTAGCTTCAAACCGGATGGCTTGCCGTTTTCGTCAAACAGGAACAGGGCGAAGGCATCGGCCTCCATGCTGCGATAATTCCATTTGATCACAAAAGTATCTCCCTTATAAGGTAAAACCTGGCCGGTAAGTTTTGGCGAGCGTTTTGCATTGAACCACAGTTTACCGTCTTTTACACTGATTACCGCATCGCCCAGCCAATTATCATGATAAGTACCTGTGATCGATGAATAATCGATTGCTGTTCCCCTGTGCTGCATTAAATCTACTTGTTGCCATACCCCGGCCATTACTTTGTCCGCCCCTTGCTGGGCAGCCTTTACCTGGTCGCTGTAAGTTTTTACCCAATCGCGGCCGGTGATGCCCAGGTAACTGTCTTTGATCTGGTTGGTTACGGCGCTGAATGCGGCGCCGGATTCCTGGTTGGTTAATACGATGATCGCCAGTTTCATTTCGGGGATCATCGTTACTTTGGTTACCATCCCATCTATGCCGCCGGTGTGGTTCACTTCCTTATAGCCTTTAACGTCGCTCAAAAACCAGCCCAAGCCATAAGCGCCAAAGTGCGTATTATAAGGCGTATTTTGGCCAATCGGAACAATCGTTTGCGGCGACCACATTTGCCAGTGTATCGCTTCGCTGAACAGCTGTTTGCCATCGCCATATTTGCCGTTGTTCATCTGCATGATCACCCATTTGCTCAGATCGGCCACGCTGGAATAAATGCCACCAGCCGAATTGCCAGTTGTTGTTAGGTACCGTGGGATCACCACCACTTTGCCGTCGACCGGCGCATGAGCGTCAACCACGTTCGAGTAATCTTTGATCCGCTGATACGCCGCCGCACTGTGGTCCATCTCAAGCGGTTTCATGATCCGCGTTTCTATAAATTCCTCCCAGCTCATCCCTGAAACTCTTTTTATCACCTCGCCGGCAATTTTGTACATCTGGTTATCATAGTCGTACTTGCTCCTGAAGCTCGACGCCGGTTTCAAATAACGCAGGTTGTGGATCATATCTTCCAGCGTAAAATCCGTCGAGTCAGGCCAGTCCATCAGGTCTCCGGCGCCCAGGCCAAGTCCGCTGCGGTGCGTGAGCATGTCGCGAACGGTAAATTCGGCCGTTACATAGGGGTCGTACATTTTAAATTCAGGGATGTAATCGGTTAGTTTATCGTCCAAATGTATTTTACCTTCATCGCACAAAATACCGATGGCTGCAGTGGTAAATGCCTTGCTGTTGCTGGCTATGCCAAAAAGGGTATTTTCATCCACTTTTTTATGCGTTGCCAGCGAAGCGTATCCATAACCTTTTGCAAAGATCATTTTATCGTCCTTCACGATCGCGACCGCAATTCCGGGCACATCAAAGGTTTTAAGGGTGCGCTCAACAAGACGATCGATGGAGTCGGGAGCGATAACCTGGGCGTGCACTTCGGGGATAGCCACGCAAAAGCATGTTAATGCAGCGAAGAGTTTAAATTTTGAGAGATGAATTGACATAGATCAACAGTTTTATGGGCTAAACGTACAATATTTTTAAATACAAAAGTAGAGACGCAGTATTTTGCGTCTCCGGTAAGCTTCAAATGGAATAGCGTTTAGTTGGTACCCGCTTTTTGCGGCGCAGGCCTATTCAATAAAAACCTTTTGCGGATAACAGCGAAATCATTATCGGTCAAAGGCGAAGTCGCTTTCAACACCTTTATAAAGTACTCCACTTCATTTGGATCGGTTGGGCAGCCAACATTATCCGAAGGTTTTGCAGTGGTTGATCCAGCAGGTGGCATCGCGCTTGTCGCCAGTGTGTTTCCCTGTGCATCAAGTATCAGCCAGAAAGGCAAGCCGGCATCAACGGCTTCATATTTCTTCAATACGTCTAAGCCACCGGGGTTTTCTTTGCTTTCTTCGCCCTTATGTTCCAATACATCCAGGTAAACCGTTACATAATTATCGTCGAACATTTTTTTGCACGAAGGATCATTAAGCGAAGCAGTCATTTTTTTGCACCATCCACACCAGGAGGCATGAAAAATGAGCAAAACCTTCTTGTTCTCTTTGGCAGCCTGGGCGTAAGCCTGGTTTAGCGCAACTGCAGCAGCCGGCATGCTCTCCTGGGCGAAGCAGACCGAACTTAAAAACAATAAAATTACTCCTGTAAGCAGCTTAGTTTTCATAATAGCATTATTAAATGTATATATCTTTTAATTATCGTTTTATGCATCAAGAAACGTTCGGGGCGAATGGAGCAACTCCGTAAATCGCTCATTATTAATAATACCCGCCGATTTCCCTTTTACCAAAACGTTTAACCCCTGCACGTCTTTTTAATTATGCCTTCCTTTAAATAAGCGTGCATCACTTGATTTGATAAATTTTTTAATATTTTTTTCTGTTTCCAGCCGGCAAACGTTTTCCACGCCAGCGACATAGACCACCAAACGCAACTTTTTTCCCACCGTTTCGATAGCAAATTGACAGACGCCATCCATTTTAATTAGAGCCATTGAAAAAATATAAAGCGCTTAAAATTAAGCAGAAACGATAAAGACACGCAAAAATTGAATTCTTTTCACATTATAAACAGCTATACACACTAATTCACAGACACCATGCACACATGTTAATAACTTGCGTGGGGGAAAGTGGTAAAAAGTGGTAAATTAATTATAATTTTACATTACAAATCGTGTTAAAGTTTTAAAATGTCATTCCTTACCGGCGAATTCGAGTGTAAACTGGATAATAAAGGGCGCATGATGGTCCCTGCCGGCCTTAAGAAAAAGCTTCCTGAAGCTGAATCTGAGGGCCTGGTGATCAATCGTGGCTTTAAAAAATACCTGGTCATCTACTCAAAAAAACAATGGGAAGAAAAGTTAACAGAACTACATAGCAAACTTAACGAATACGACGAAGAAGATATCAGTTATCTGCGATATTTTATGCGCGGGGCCACTGAGCTTTCTCTGGATGCTGCCGGCAGGGTGAATTTACCCCAGTTTCTACTCGATCACGCGGAGATCAAAAACGATGTGGTAGTGACATGCCTGCTCAACCGGATAGAAGTATGGAGCGCTGATTCGCATAAGGAAATGATCAATACCGAGCCGAAGGACTTTAAAAACTTTGCGGCCAAGATGAGCAAGGGAAAGGAAGCAAACAATGGATAAATACCATACTCCCGTAATGCTTCAGGAATGTATCGAGGGGCTGGCTATCCGGCCGGAAGGTACTTATGTTGACGTAACGTTTGGCGGAGGTGGCCATTCGCGCGAGATATTATCACACCTTAATAAATATGGAAAGCTGCTGGCTTTTGACCAGGATGCGGACGCGAGGCAGAACATCCCTGACGATAGCCGCTTTGTATTTATCGATCAGAATTTCCGTTACCTGAAAAACTTTTGCCGCCTGCATCATGCTATCCCGGTTGATGGGATACTCGCTGATCTTGGTGTTTCATCATACCAATTCGACCAGGCTGAACGCGGTTTCTCCATCCGCTTTGATGCTGAACTGGATATGCGGATGAACCAGCAGTCGGCATTAACGGCGAAAGAAGTAGTTAATAACTATTCAGAAGCAGACTTACACCGAATTTTTGGGATGTATGGCGAGATACAAAACGCCAAATCGCTCGCCAATACCATCGTAACGACCAGGCTGAACAAACCGATCGTGACGGTTGCGGATTTGAAGAATGTCATTGCAAATCGAATCCCCCGCGGGAAAGAGAACAAATACCTCGCGCAGGTTTTCCAGGCCCTGCGCATCGAGGTAAACCAGGAGCTGGAGGCGTTAAAAGATTTTTTGATCCAATCTGCCGAGGTGCTGATATCAGGCGGCCGGCTGGTGGTGATGTCGTATCACTCGCTGGAAGACAGGCTGGTGAAAAACTTTATCGGCAGGGGCAAATTCAGCGGCGAGTTGGAGAAAGATATTTATGGTAATGATAACAGGCCTTTCGATGCGGTAAGCCGCGGGGCGATAACCGCGTCGGAAGAGGAAGTGAAAAAGAATAACAGGGCACGGAGCGCAAAATTAAGGATTGCGGTAAAGAAATGACCAATCGTTTACGTACGCAAGTTGAGGAAGAAGACGAAGAGCAGCAATTGATTGTTGACGAAAAGCCTGTTAGGGAAATTGCCGACAATTATTTGTTTAAGTATTTTAATAAAAAGTTTACGGCCGAGGCGGCCACCCGCGCGCTGCCATTCGTGTTGTTTATGGCTTTGCTCGGCATGATTTACATCGCCAACAGGAATTTTGCTGAGAAGAATATTCGCGACATCGATAAGATCGGTAAGCAGGTAAATGAGTTGAGCTGGCAGTATAAATCGGTAAAGGCACGGCTGGCATTCAAAAGTACGCTCACCGAAGTGGTCAAAAAGGTAGATACGCTGGGCTTGAAGCAACCCGTAACCCCGCCCCAGGTGTTAAAAGCAGAGGAGGATAAAGATGAGCATTAGGACCAATATACTGCTTAGGGTGTACATTGCTTTCGGGCTGATCCTATTGCTTGCGACCGCAGTTATTGTACAGATGTACCGTCTTCAATACGTGCAGGGGAAGAAATGGCGCGCTATGGCCGAAACGCACTCCACTCAATACCAAACTGTTGAGGCTACCCGCGGCAATATCTATGCAGCCGACGGCAGCCTGCTTGCAACATCGGTGCCTGAATACGATCTGCACATGGATATGCTGGCCGGCGGTATCGCTGACGAAAAAATATTTGAAGAAAAAGTGGATTCGCTGGCGCTGAAATTATCGCAGTTTTTTCATGACAAAACCTCGCGCGAATACGCAAGAATGCTGCGCGAGGCAAGGAATGATAGCTCGCGCTATCAATTGATCCGGCGGAAGGTATCTTACGAGGACCTGGCGCAGATCCGCAAATTCCCTATTTTCAATATGGGAAAAATTAAGGGTGGTTTGATCGCCATTGCGCAAAATAAGCGCGTATTGCCTTATGAAACCCTGGCTGCACGCACAATAGGCTATAAAAACGAGAACGTTAAAAACGCAGTTGGTTTGGAAGGTGCCTATGCCACCTTTATCGACGGGGAAAATGGCAAACGTTTGGTGCAAAGGATGCCCGGAAATGTTTGGATACCCGTAAATAACGGCCAGGAAGACATTGCCCCAAAAGACGGCGCCGACATTATATCAACCATCGACGTCAATTTCCAGGACGTGGCGCAAAAAGCATTAAAAGATCAGTTGATTCAAACAAAGGCCGACCATGGTTGTGTTGTGTTAATGGAGGTGGGCACGGGAGAGATAAAAGCGATAGCCAATTTTACAAAAACAGGCGAAGGGGAATACCAGGAAAAATACAACTACGCTATCAGCGAGGCGGGCGACCCGGGCTCAACATTTAAGCTGGCTACTTACATGACCTTGTATGATCAGCACAAGATCGATACCAATACCATGATCGACGGCGGGGGCGGCAAATTTAAAATACCAAAAGGCCCGACGATCACCGATGTTGAGCACAATGACATGATGACTGCCAAACAGGCGTTCGAACAATCGTCCAACGTGGCGGCGGCAAAATTTGTGTACCAGCATTACAGCGATAATCCCTGGGAGTTTACCGACAAGCTTTACAGCTATCATTTAAATGAGAAACTTGGTTTGCAAATCCCAGGTGAGGGCGCGCCGGTAGTTAAGAACCCAAAAAGCAGGAGCTGGAATAAATATTATACCCTGCCCGAAATGGCCTACGGGTACGAAATGAAAATTACGCCATTGCAAATGCTGGCCTTTTATAATTCAGTACCCAACAATGGCAAAATGATATCGCCGATACTGGTGAAAGAGATCAGGCGGCTGGGGAATACGGTGGAGCAATTCCAGGCGCGGACAATTAACGAGAAGGTGTGTTCAGATGCGACACTAGGCAAAATGAAAGCACTGCTGGAAGGTGTGGTAAAGGAAGGTAACGGCAAAACGCTGTTCAAGGGTTCACTATTTCCGGTAGCGGGCAAAACAGGCACGGCGCAAATTGCGAACGGTAACGCCGGTTACGGTGTTACCAAAACTTACCAGGCTTCTTTTTGCGGGTATTTTCCGGCAAATCACCCTAAATATTCAATGATCGTGGTGATTAACCACCCCACTGCCGGTGCTTACCTGGCAGCACTGGTGGCTGGTCCGGTTTTCAAAACCATAGCCGATCGGGTTTACGCCAGCGATCTGCAGGTAAGCCAGGCTGCACCGGTGCACTATGTTGGCAATACCGTTATGCCTCAAATTAAATCGGGTAATCCAAAAGCGCTGAAGCAGGTTTATGGTAAACTGGGGGTGAAGCCGCTGTATGCTTCGACCAATACAGCAGGCGCCGGTCCGGATACCAGCAACGGAGTGCCATTTGAAGAAGCGACTTATAAAAGCGGTGTTGTTCCGTCGGTGAAAGGCATGGGCTTAAGTGATGCGCTGTATTTGCTGGGCAATGCCGGCTATAAAGTTGCCGTGCGTGGAAGCGGCGCCGTGGTGAACCAATCGATAGCGGCTGGAAGCGTCGAGCCAAAAGGATCAAAAATATTAATAGAACTGCAATGAAGTACCTGAGCGACATAATAGATGGATTAGCGTTTACCGGGTTGCAGGGCAGCCCCGATGTGGAGATCACCGAGGTGGTTTTCGACTCGCGGAAAGTGGTGCCGGGCTCGCTGTTTGTAGCCATGAAGGGTACGGTTTCCGACGGTCATGCCTACATCGACCAGGCGATCAACGATGGCGCGGTGGCTGTAATATGCCAGGAGCTTCCGGCCCGGGTTACCGGCGAGGTGGATTTCCTGATGGTGGCTGATTCGAGCCTGGCCTTAGGTATCGTGGCAGCCAACTTTTATGATAACCCCTCGACTAAATTGAAGCTGGTAGGCGTAACGGGGACGAACGGGAAAACCACCATCGCTACGCTGCTTTATAAACTGTTCCGCGATCTTGGGTACAAATGCGGGTTGCTTTCGACCGTTGAAAACCAGGTTAACGGAACCATTCACGCTGCAACGCATACCACACCAGATCCAGTTGAATTGAACCGTTTTTTGGGGTTGATGGTGGAACATGGCTGCGATTATTGCTTTATGGAAGTAAGCTCGCACGCTATTGCGCAGCACCGCATTGCCGGGCTGACATTTGCCGGAGGTATATTTTCCAATCTCACACACGACCATTTGGACTATCATAAAACATTTGATAGTTACCTGAAGGCGAAGAAAGCATTTTTTGACGGCTTGCCGTCCAATGCATTTGCCCTGACTAACAGCGATGATAAAAACGGCAGTGTAATGCTTCAGAATACGAAGGCACATAAAAAGACCTACGGGCTAAAAAGCATGGCCGATTACAAAGCCCGCATAGTTGAAAACCAGTTCGAGGGTATGTTGCTGTACATCGATGGGGAAGAGGTTTGGTTTAAAATGGTGGGCGTGTTCAATGCGTATAATATATTGGCCGTTTATGCCGCTGCGATGCTGCTCGACCAGGATAAAACAAAAATTTTAACCAGCCTGAGCAAACTGACCGGCGCCCGGGGCAGGTTCGACTACATCGTGGCGCCAAACAAAATAATCGGGATCGTTGACTATGCGCATTCACCTGATGCGGTGGAAAACATCCTGACCACCATTCACAATATCCGCACGGGAAATCAGAAAGTGATCACCGTGATCGGCTGCGGTGGTGACCGCGACAAAACCAAACGCCCAATAATGGCGCATACCGCATGCGAGTGGAGCGATAAGGTGATCCTCACTTCAGACAACCCGCGGTCCGAGGACCCGGCGCAGATCATAAAAGAGATGGAGCAGGGTGTTGACGCAGCATTCAGAAGGCATGTTTTAAGCATTGTCGACCGTCGCGAAGCAATAAAAACAGCTTGTATGCTGGCACGGCCGGGGGATATTGTGCTGGTCGCCGGTAAGGGGCACGAAAAATACCAGGAAGTGAAAGGCGTTAAACACCACTTTGACGATATGGAAGAGCTCAGCGGGATTTTTAAAGAATTAGTTTAAGAAACCAGTCCATGGACGATAGAGAAGAAAATCGGTGTAATCAACCAATAATCGGTGAAATCTAAAAAAAATGTTTTACTACCTATTCAACTGGCTAAATAAAAACTACACCATACCGGGAGGAAGGGTGTTCCAGTACCATACTTTCCGGATGGCGATGGCTGTGATTGCTTCGCTGATCGTTACGACGGTATTTGGCCGGCGACTGATTGATTACCTGCGATTTAAGCAAGTTGGGGAAACCGTGCGCAATTTGGGATTAGAAGGCCAGATGCAAAAGCAGGGAACACCGACCATGGGCGGCATCATCATCATCCTGGGTATCATCATTCCGACACTTCTTTTTGCCAAAGTAGACAATATTTATATCATCATGATGTTGGTGACTACTTTGTGGCTGGGTGGAATAGGCTTTTTGGACGACTATATAAAAGTTTTCAAAAAGAATAAGGAAGGGCTTGCCGGCAAGTTCAAGATCGTAGGGCAGGTTGGTTTGGCTTTGTTTATCGGTCTTACGATGTATTCAAATTCTGACATCATCATCAGGCAGGAGGTTAAGTTGCCGGTAACTATCGATGCGCCGGTTAACTTCCATATGCACGGAAACAGACCTGTTTACACCCAGGAAGTTCACTCCACCAAAACAACCATTCCTTTCTATAAGAACAACGAGTTCGACTACGGTAAGGTGATCAAGTTTTTAGGGAAGGATTCAACCCAGTATTCGCTGATCGTATTTATGTTTTTCACGATCGTCATCATTACGTTCATTTCCAACGGAGCCAATATTACAGATGGGATAGATGGCCTGGCGACGGGTACATCGGCCATCATCGGCGTTACGCTGGCGGTATTGGCGTATGTGTCGAGCAACAGCATCGCAGCGGATTACCTGAATATTATGTATATCCCTAATTCAGAAGAGCTGGTGGTTTTTGCCGGTGCTTTTGTAGGAGCGTGCGTGGGCTTTTTATGGTACAACTCGTACCCGGCGCAGGTTTTTATGGGCGACACCGGCAGCCTGGCTATCGGAGGCATTATAGCAGTATTTGCTATCATGATCCGCAAGGAATTGATCCTGCCCCTGTTGTGCGGCATTTTCGTCGTCGAAAACCTGTCGGTGATCATCCAGGTATCCTGGTTCAAATTCACCAAACGCAGGACCGGTACCGGAAGAAGGGTGTTTTTGATGGCCCCGCTCCATCATCATTACCAAAAGAAGGGTTTTCACGAGGCAAAGATCGTGACCCGCTTTTGGATCATAGGGATATTACTAGCGATAGTGACGATTATAACATTGAAGCTCAGATAGAGACTGGAGATTAGGAAGAAATAATATAAAGACGAACTAAAAAATAGGTGAAATCGATCCATAAATCGGTGTAATCAAAAAAATAAAACAGGTGAAATCAAACAATAGCATAGTCATTCTCGGCGCCGGCGAAAGCGGGGTGGGAGCGGCATATCTTGCTCAACAGCAGGGTTATGATGTTTTTGTTTCGGACTTTGGCGCAATCGCAAATAAATACAAGCGGCAGTTAAACGATTGGAACATCCGCTTTGAAGAAAACAAGCATACGGAAGAAATCATCCTGGCGGCCACCGAAGTGATAAAAAGCCCGGGCATACCTGAAAAAGCGCCAATAGTAAAGAAACTTAGGGATAAGCAAATACCCGTGATATCGGAGATCGAATTTGCCGGGCGATACACCAATGCCAAAATAGTAGGCATTACAGGGTCAAACGGCAAAACTACCACCACCAGTTTAACCTATCATATCCTGAAGAATGCCGGGTTAAATGTGGGCCTGGCCGGAAATATCGGGAACAGCTTTGCCTACCAGGTAGCGACTGAGAAGTTTGATACCTATGTACTGGAGCTGAGCAGCTTTATGCTGGACGATATGTACCGGTTTAAAACCGATATAGCTGTGCTCTTAAATATTACCCCGGACCATTTGGACCGGTACGATTACAAATTCGAAAATTATGCGGCGTCGAAGTTCCGCGTTACTCAAAATCAAACAGCAAACGATTATTTTATCTACTGTGCCGATGATCCCGAAACGATCAATGTAATGGCTGAACGCAAATTTAAAGCGCAGCTATTGCCCTTTTCGATAAAAAAAAAAGTGGAACCCGGCGCGTATCTCAACAACGACAATATCATTATTAACGCTCACCAACAACATTTTCAAATGTCGATATCAGAATTAGCCCTGCAAGGCAAGCACAACATTTACAACTCGATGGCATCGGGTATTGTAGCAAAAGTACTTGAATTGCGCAATCCCTTAATAAGGGACAGTATGAGCAATTTTAAAAACATAGAGCATAGGCTCGAGTTTGTCGCCAAAATATCCGGCATCAGCTTCATCAACGATTCAAAGGCTACCAACGTCAATTCAACCTGGTACGCTTTGGAAAGTATGACCAGCGACGTGATCCTGATATTGGGCGGCGTTGACAAGGGGAATGACTATGCTATGTTGAGGGACCTGGTACGGCAAAAAGTAAAGGCCATCGTTTGCCTTGGCAAAGACAATAAGCGCATCCATGACGCCTTCGAAAACGATGTTGAAGTGATAGTGAACACCTATTCGGCAGAAGAGGCCGCCCAGGTATCATACCATCTTGCCGAGAAAGGAGACACTGTATTACTATCGCCCGCCTGCGCAAGTTTCGACCTGTTTAAGAACTACGAAGATCGCGGTAACCAGTTTAAACATGCGGTGAAAGAGTTGTAACGATGCGCGGATGTGCAAATATGCGGATATACAGATGATTTGAAAATTGACTATGAACAGGATCGGTGAAATCAAAAATAATCGGTGTAATCACAAAAAAATAATCACCAAAAAATATGTATAAACTACTAAATAATACCAAAGGCGACCGCTGGATATGGTTGATCGTGATTTTGCTTTCGGTGATCTCGCTACTGGCGGTTTACAGCGCTATAGGTACGCTCGCTTATAAGAAAGGCGTGGGCGCCGAGTCGATCTTGATGAAGCACTTTGCTATGATAATCGGTGGTATTGCGTTGATGTACATATCGCACAAGCTCGACTACCGGTATTATCGCGGTATCTCGAAATTGCTGATGATCATCACGTTGCCGCTGCTGGTTTATACATTGGTTTTTGGCAGCCATGTGAACGATGCAAGCCGCTGGATAGCAATACCCGGAACAGGATTAAGTTTCCAGACATCTGACTTAGCCAAATTGGCGCTAATTACTTATTTAGCGCGGACATTATCGCTGAAGCAGGAAAATATAAAGAATGTAAAACAGTCGTTCATCCCTATTATGGGCGCGGTTTGCGTGGTGTTTATGCTTATCGCGCTGGCAAACCTTTCTACGGCGCTAATGCTGTTTGGCGTGAGCATTTTACTGCTTATTATCGGCCGTATCAGTATTAAACAAATTGCTATTACTTGCGTGGCTGGCGGGGTATTGCTGGCGGGCGTGGTATTTTTAGGCCCCCGCCATAAAACATACGAGTCAAGGGTACATGCCTTTTTACACCCGGAGGTGGCTAATCCCGATAAATCATTTCAAAGCGACCACGCCAAAATAGCGATTGCTACCGGCGGTCTTTTAGGCAAAGGCATCGGCAGGAGCGAGGAGATCAACTACCTGCCGGAAGCCTATTCTGACGAGATATATGCCATCATCGTTGAAGAATACGGGCTTGTAGGCGGAATTGTTTTAATAGGCATTTACTTGTTTTTGCTGTACAGATGTATCAAAATCGTAACCAAAGCGCCAAAGGCTTTTGGGGCGTTGCTTGCTGCCGGGCTCAGCTTTAGCTTAACCATACAAGCATTTGCAAATATGGCTGTGGCGGTTGGCCTGGGTCCGGTAACGGGTATCCCGCTGCCACTGGTAAGTATGGGCGGAACGTCGATATTGTTTACAAGCGTGGCGTTCGGGATCATCCTGTCGGTCAGCCGGGATATCGAAGAGCCGAAGAAGGTGATTGTGGGAGAGATAAGAGAAGTAGAACCCTCTTACTCCCTGAAAGGAGAACGATTTGCCGGATCAGGTTTTTGAATAGTGTAAGAATCGAACAGAAAATAAAATGGCGCAGCGCAACACAGGCACATCTGGTTCGAAACTCCCCCTTCAGGGGGCCGGGGGGTATAAGGTCATTATCAGCGGCGGCGGTACAGGGGGACATATTTTCCCGGCTATTGCTATTGCCAACGCTTTGAAAAAGCTTGACCCCACGACCGAAATATTATTTGTGGGGGCAAATGGTCGTATGGAGATGGAGAAAGTGCCCGCGGCCGGGTATAAAATCATCGGGTTGGATATACAGGGCATACAGCGTGGTTCGATCAAAAAAAATCTATTGTTCCCGGTGAAATTGCTAACAAGCGTTAGAAAAGCGATAAAAATAATCAGGGACTTTAAGCCTGATGCGGTAGTAGGTGTTGGCGGTTACGCCTCAGGGCCGATACTGTACGCAGCATCAGTAAAAAATATACCCTACCTGATACAGGAGCAGAATTCGTACGCGGGCATCACCAATAAATGGCTGGGCAAAAAGGCAAAAAAAATATGTGTGGCGTTTGACGGGATGGAAAAGTTTTTCCCTTTCGATAAGATCATCAAAACAGGCAATCCAATCCGCAGGGATTCGGTGAGCATTGCCGGTAAACATATGCAGGCGCTGGAGTTGTATAAGCTATCAGCATTCAAAAAGACGATACTGGTGATCGGCGGCAGCCTGGGCGCCCGAACATTGAACAATAGCATTATAGCAGGGCTTGATAAGATCATAGCGGCGGAAGTGCAGCTGATATGGCAAACCGGAAAGTTTTATTATAAGGCGATTATTGAAAAACTCGGTGAAAACTATCATGAGGATATTAAGATAGTGGAGTTTTTGAACCGCATGGACCTGGCCTATGCCGCCGCTGACATAATCATCTCGCGTGCGGGCGCCGGTACGATCGCCGAACTATGCGCGATAAAAAAGCCAGTTATCCTGGTGCCTTCGCCCAACGTGGCCGAGGACCATCAAACAAAAAATGCGCTGGCTTTAGTGCAGGAAGCCGCGGCAGTTTTTATTCCGGATAGGGATGCAGAAGCAAAATTGGTCGACAAAGCCCTGGAGCTATTAAATGACAACAGCGCAAAAATGAAGCTGGGAGAAAACATAGGCAAGCTGGCTTTGCCTGATGCGGATGAGGTGATTGCGAAGGAAGTGATGAAGATAGCAAATGGTTGATAGTTCATGGTTCATAGTTCATGGCAGGAAAAAGAATAGTAAGCAGATGATGATAAAGTACAATTCGTGTAATTCGCTTCAATTCGAGACAATTAGCGTTGAATAAATAATGGAATTAAAAAATATACAACGGGTTTATTTGATAGGTATCGGCGGCATTGGCATGAGCGGCCTGGCGCGCTATTTCCATCACCTGGGCTGTGTTGTATGCGGATATGATAAAACGTCAACCGAACTTACAGGAGAACTGCAGCAGGAGGGGATACCGGTAATTTTTGATGATAACAAAGCTTTCGTTCCTGCCAGTTTTCATGTGCCGGACGAACGTACGTTGATCATCTATACACCGGCTATTCCGAAAGATTCGGCCATTTTAAATTTCTTTAAAAATAGTGGTTTTGAGCTTTTTAAACGCTCGCAGGTATTGGGCATCATCAGCAAAGGCATGTTCGCGGTGGCAGTGGCAGGCACACATGGTAAAACTACCACCTCCACCATGATTGCGCACATCCTTAAGCATTCCGGTAAGGATTGTTCGGCTTTCCTTGGCGGCATATCAACCAATTACCATACAAATGTTCTGTATGGCAAAAACAATATTGTGGTAGTTGAGGCCGATGAATATGACCGGTCATTTTTAACGCTCCATCCTGATATCGCTATCATTACATCGATGGATGCCGACCACCTGGATATTTACGGAGATCACAGGCATCTGACGGAATCGTTTAAGTTGTTTGCATCACAAATAAAACCCGGCGGCAAATTGATTCACAAAATAGGCTTGCCTTTGGAAACAGGCTTTACTTACGCAGTCGAGGCGCCAGCGGATGCAAGCGCGTCAAATGTTCGTGTTGAAAACGGAGATTTTTATTTTGACTTCGATAACGGAAAAGTAGTTATACGCGGTATAAAGATGGGAATCCCCGGTACGCATAATGTAGAAAATGCCGTGGCCGCCATTGAGGCCTCGCTGCTGATGGATGTTTCGCCCGATGCTATAAAAAGCGCGCTGAGAGACTTTAAAGGAGTAAAAAGGCGCTTTGAATATATCGTAAAAAACGAACGCCATATTTATATTGACGACTATGCACACCACCCCGAGGAGCTGAAGGCATGCATTAATTCGGTCAAGCGCTTATACCCCGACAAAAAGCTCACCGCAATATTTCAGCCGCACCTGTACACCCGCACGCGCGACTTTGCCGACGGCTTCGCCGAGGCACTTGACCTGGCCGATGAGCTGCTGATGCTGGATATTTACCCTGCCCGCGAGCAGCCGATTGAGGGCGTGAGCGCTGAAATGATACTGGAGCGGATGAAAATGTGGAATAAGCGCAAATGTGGAAAACAAGAAGCGGTCGAAATCATAAAAAACGAAAAACCTGAGTTACTTTTAACAGTAGGCGCAGGTGATATTGACCAATTGGTTCAACCTATAAAACACGTGCTGGAAGATGTTTAAGAAAAGGATTTGGCGCAAACTGCTTGTTGGCTTTGCCTGGGCGATCAGCCTGGGTGGCCTGGTAGTGCTGATGAGTTTTATTGAAATTAAGAAGTCGGAAGTGATTTGTAAAGACGTGAAAATATACATACCCGGCAACCAGTATTTTATTGACAAGCAGGAAGTAGACAATATCCTGAATATCCAGAGCCACGCGCTTATTGGCCGGCTGATCGAGCAGATCAATATTCACGCGCTGGAAGTTAAACTAAAAGCGAACCCATTTGTGGAGTTTGCGAAAGTGTATACGGATATGGATGGGGTGATCAATGTCGAGATCAGCCAGCGCCAGCCGATCCTGCGGATCATCAATCACTTTGACCAGGATTTTTACGTCGACCAGCATGGGTTGAAAATGCCGTTGTCGCCCAACTTTACCGCAAGGGTTCCGGTGGCTAATGGGTACGTCGATGAGTTATTTGCCAACCACGTAGATACCCTGCACACTGAAATTGCGACGGAACTATTCAAAACGGCCGACTACATACGGAAGGATTCGCTTTGGGACGCACAAATAGCGCAGCTATATGTGAATAAGGACCACGAAATAGAGCTGATACCGCGCGTAGGCAATAACCGGATATTGCTTGGCAACGCAGACTCGCTCGATACAAAATTTCACAACCTGTTGGTTTTTTATAAAAAGGCCATCCCGCAGGTGGGTTGGTCGGCTTACAAACTGATCAATATTAAATATGCCAACCAGGTGATTGGCGTAAAAAATGAAAATGTTAAAATGGATACGTTGCAGGGCAAAAAAACTGCGGCCGATTCCGCAAAAACAAAAAAGGACACATCTCTAATAAGGAAGTAATATGGACAAAAGCTCAACTCTCGAAAAAAGTTCGCCAATCGTAGTAGGATTGGATATCGGAACTACCAAAATATGTGCTATTGTGGGGCGCAGGAACAAAAACGGGAAGATAGAAGTATTGGGCATCGGTAAGGCCGAGTCGGCCGGTGTAACCCGTGGCGTTGTTTCAAACATCGACAAAACGGTACAGGGTATAGCACAAGCCGTTGAGGTTGCAGGGGCGCAGTCGAACGTGGAGATAAGAGTGGTGAATGTAGGCATTGCCGGGCAGCACATTAAAAGCCTGCAGCACCGAGGCCTGATCACCCGGAAAGACACGCAGTCTGAAATATCCCGCAGGGACATCGAAAAGTTAATAGAAGACATGTACAACCTGGTGATGCCGCCGGGCGAGGAGATCATACACGTGCTACCGCAGGAGTTCACGGTTGACGGCGAGCCTGGGATTAAGGATCCGATCGGTATGGCGGGGGTGCGGCTGGAGGCCAACTTCCACATCATCTCAGGCCAGGTAACGGCCATCAAAAACATTGTAAAATGCGTTAATAAAGCAGGCCTGGAAAGCCAGGAGCTGATACTGGAGCCGCTCGCATCATCAGAAGCGGTATTGAGCGACGAGGAAAAAGAAGCGGGCGTAGTGCTGGTTGATATCGGCGGCGGTACAACCGATGTGGCCATCTTCCACGAAGGGATCATCAGGCATACCGCCGTTATTCCGTTTGGCGGCAACAGCATTACTGAGGACATCCGCGAAGGATGTTCGGTGATGCGCAACATTGCCGAGCAATTAAAGATCAGGTTTGGCTCGGCTTTGGCCGACGAAAACAAGGAAAACGAGATCGTATGTGTTCCGGGCCTTCGAGGGCGCGAACCCAAAGAGATTTCTGTTAAAAACCTGGCTTTTGTTATCCAGGCGCGGATGGAAGAGATCATCGAGCATGTGTATTACGAGATCAAATCATCCGGTTACGAAAAGAAACTCATCGCAGGCATTGTAATAACAGGCGGCGGGGCGCAGTTGAAACACCTTGCGCAACTGGTTGAATATGTGACCGGGCTCGACTGCCGCGTGGGATTCCCGAACGAGCATTTGGCGAAAAACGAAGTGCTGCCGAAAAATGTTTATGAAGATATGCAGAGCCCTACGTATGCCACAGGTATCGGCCTGCTGATAAAAGGTATACAAAAAATGGAGTACCAGGAAAGTGCACCTGCAACCGCGGAAGTGAAAGCGCCGAAGCAAAAATATACCGAAGAAAAGAAGTTTGGCCTGCTAAGCAAAATACTGGAAAGCGGCAAGAAATTTATAAAGGATGACATAAAAGATGAGGACTTTTTGAAATAATTTCGGAGTTATTCACATCCGCTCATTCTTTCCACATATTGACAAATGTGGAAAACAGATGTTCAAAAACACTTATTATTACATTACGGGAATCTGATTAGTCGTCAATCATATTCAACTGAAAAACAAGGATTATGAAGTTTGAGATGTTAAAAGAAAAGTCGTCCATCATCAAAGTTATTGGTGTAGGCGGCGGCGGTGGCAACGCAGTTAACCACATGTACAGGCAGGGGATAAATGGCGTGGATTTTATTGTTTGCAATACCGATGCGCAGGCATTGGAGTTGAGCCCCATACCCAACAAAGTTCAGTTGGGCGCAAGCCTTACCGAAGGAATGGGTGCAGGGTCGATACCTGAAGTTGGCAAAAACTCGGCCATCGAAAATATTGATGATATTAAACAAATGCTGGGCCCCAATACCAAAATGCTGTTTATCACAGCAGGCATGGGTGGTGGAACAGGTACCGGGGCCAGCCCGATAATTGCAAAAGCGGCCCGCGAAATGGATATTTTAACGGTTGGCATCGTCACTACCCCATTTGCATTTGAGGGTAAGCGTCGAAAATTGCAGGCCGATGAGGGGATGGAAGAACTCAAAAAATATGTCGACTCCTTCCTGGTTATCTCCAATGACAGGTTACGCCAGATTTTTGGCAACCTTACCCTAGGATCGGCATTTGCACAGGCCGATAATATTTTAACTACTGCCGCCAAGGGCATTGCGGAAATCATAACGCTGCCGGGCTATGTTAACGTTGATTTTAAGGACGTACGCACTGTGATGAAAGACAGCGGTGTCGCCATAATGGGAAGTTGTGCTGCTGAAGGTGAAAACCGCTCACTAAAAGCGGTCGAAGGCGCCCTGGCTTCGCCGTTGCTCAAGGATAACGAGATAGAAGGAGCAAGATATATCCTTTTGAATATCAGTTCGGGCCTGAAAGAAGTGACAATGGATGAGGTTACGGTGATAACCGACTACATACAGGAAGAAGCCGGCTTGGCCGCTGACGTGATCTGGGGAAACTGTATTGACGAGAACCTGGGCGATAAATTATGTGTGACTATCATCGCAACAGGGTTCCAAACTCAGGACGAACGCCAGAAAAAGGAAGGCGCCAAGAAGATTATTTCGGTACTCGATCCGACCGTTCCGCACACCGTGAAACCGGTAAACGAGTTTATCACCCCGGTAAATACAGAAACAACCCCGGCGCCTTACTTAAAGCATAAGGCCGAGCCAAAGCCGAAGGAAGATCAAAAGCAAACCGGCTTATTTGATCTGTTTGCACCAAAGACGGAGGAACCGCCAGTGATAAAACATAACCTGATGACCGAAGAGCCGCCAATGGTTGAAAACGAGACGGCTGATATGCCCGAAATGGTATTCAAAATAGTTGAGCCGGTTGCTGACGTTCAGCCAATAAGGGAGCAAAAGATGCCGGAACTGGAGCCGGAAATTACTGTCGGTGCGGACGATCATAAAACTGATGAGTCTATCGAAGAACAACTGCGCAAGTCGCGCGAGCGCATTATGCGGTTAAAGGACTTGAGCATGAAATTGCGCAACGGCAACCTTCAGGAACTGGAAAATGTACCCGCCTATAAGCGCAAGGAAATTGCCCTGCAGCAAACACCCGCGTCGAACGAAAGCCAGGTATCCAGGTTTTCATTATTGCCCGACGAGGATGGAAAAACAGAGATCAGGAGCAATAATTCTTTCCTGCACGATAATGTGGATTAGTCCGGAAGTCCGGAAAGTCCGACGAATAAACAAAGTCCGGTAGAAGTTGATCAGTATCGATATCTTTTGCCGGACTTCGTATTTCTGCGCAACCTATAGCAAATCTTCTTTCGGACTTTTCCGACTTCCGGACTATTATAGCCTATTATAAAAAGTAATAACAATTGTCCGTGAAGGCCACAAGCCGTATATTTGTAGTTTAATTGTACCGATTTGGATCTGTTTGACAAAATTTCGAAAAACATGGGCGGCCCGCTTGGGCAGCATCAAAAATGGTCGCATGGCTACTTCTCCTTTCCAAAGCTGGAAGGTGAAATAGGGCCCCACATGCAATTTAATGGCAAGGAGCATATTGTTTGGAGCCTGAACAATTACCTGGGTTTGGCAAATCATCCCGATGTAAGGGAGGCTGATGCCCAAGCTGCCGCCGATTATGGCATGGCTTACCCGATGGGCGCCAGGATGATGTCGGGAAATACCCGGCACCACGAGGAGTTGGAGCAGGGGCTGGCCACTTTTGTTGGGCAGGAGTCTGCCTTTTTGTTGAACTATGGTTACCAGGGCATGGTGTCGATCATCGATGCGTTGGTTGATAGGAATGATGTGATCGTTTACGATGCGGAATCGCATGCTTGTATCATCGATGGCGTGAGGCTGCACATGGGCAAGCGTTTTGTGTATCAGCATAACGACCTGGAGAGCTGTGAAAAGCAGCTAAAAAATGCCACTAAACTGGCAGAGCAAACCGGCGGCGGCATATTACTGATCACAGAGGGTGTTTTTGGTATGTCTGGTGCACAGGGTAAGCTGAAAGATATCTGCGCGCTGAAGAGTAAATATAACTTCCGCATTTTGGTGGACGACGCGCACGGCTTTGGCACCATGGGCAAAACTGGGGCGGGCACACACGAAGAGCAAGGCTGTATCGACGAGATAGATGTGTATTTCTCCACCTTTGCGAAATCGATGGCCGGAATCGGCGCCTTTGTAGCTGCAAAGAGAGATATTATCGACTACCTGCGCTATAACATGCGTTCACAAACTTTTGCGAAGGCGTTACCCATGCCAATGGTGCTGGGCGCTAAAAAGCGCTTCGAGATGCTGAAAACGCAGCCCGAACTGCGCGAAAAGCTTTGGATTATAGCTAACGCGCTGCAAAATGGCCTTAAAGAACTTGGTTTCAATACCAATGGTACCAATACGATGGTTACACCAGTGTTTTTGGAAGGCGACCTTTTTGAGGCCACCGCGCTAACCCGCGACCTCCGCGAGACCTATGGCATCTTCTGCTCCATCGTGGTTTACCCGGTGATACCGAAAGGGTTGATCATGCTGCGCATAATACCAACTGCTGCGCACAGCCTTGAGGATGTGCAGACGACTTTGGATGCTTTTGCTAAGATGGGTGAAAAGTTGAAGGCAGGATATTATAAAGAGAATAAACTGGTAGTGGCGTAAAACCCCTCTAAATCTCCCCTAAAGGGGAGACTTTAAAATCAACAGGGCTTTTGGGTAATCCGGGAGCCTTTTCTATTTTTACCATTTAAACTAATATCCTATCCCGCCGCGATTTCATCAAAATAAACGGAGTAACCACCGCCGGTATCGGCCTTGGTCTCAGGCCAAACTGGTCAGCAGTAAATACATATGAAAGCCACCGTCCCGCGCCATCCGCCCGCAAATTTACCAGCAAGGCCGTTGAGGAAACCGTTCAGCGCGTAAAAGCTGCTATTAAGGACGCTGAACTGGCATGGATGTTTGAGAATTGCTACCCGAACACATTGGACACTACGGTGAATTTTTCAATGAAGGGTGACCGTCCTGATACATTCGTCATCACAGGTGATATTAACGCCATGTGGATGCGCGATTCCTCGGCGCAGGTTTGGCCATATTTGCCGTTGATCACTAAAGACGCTGAGCTAAAGCAATTGATAAAAGGCGTGCTGAACCGACAGGCGGCCTGTATTTTGATTGACCCTTATGCCAATGCATTTAACGCCGGCCCAACCGGTAGCGAGTGGGACAGCGACGACACCACCATGAAGCCCGAGCTGCACGAACGCAAATGGGAGGTAGATTCGCTGTGTTACCCTATTCGCTTGGCCTACAATTATTGGAAAACCAGCGGCGACGCCAGTTTTTTCGATGCGAACTGGCAAAAGGCCGGCAAGCTGATCCTGGCGACGTTCCGTGCGCAGCAGCGTAAAAACGGGCAAGGCCTATACCACTTCCAGCGCAAAACCGAAGTGGCAAGCGATACCGCGCCAAACGGCGGCTATGGCAACCCGGTTAAGCCGGTCGGGCTGATCTGCTCCATTTTCCGCCCATCGGATGACGCCACTATTTATCCATTTTTGATCCCCTCAAACTATTTTGCGAAGCTAAGTTTGGAACAAATGGGAGAGATGTTCAGGGAGATCGGTAAGGACGTTATAACCGCGACGGCATGCGAAGCGTTCGCCAACGAAGTGCATGTAGCGCTAAAAAAATATGCTACCAAACATCACCCCATATTCGGAGAAATATTGGCTTACGAAGTGGACGGCTTTGGCAACCAATTGTTTATGGACGATGCTAACGTACCCAGCCTTTTGGCTTTACCTTACCTGGGCGCGCTGCCGGCGAATGATCCGCTTTACCTCAACACCCGCCGTATGGTGCTAAGCGATACCAATCCCTACTTTTTTAAAGGCAGCGCTGCAGAAGGCATCGGCGGGCCGCATGTGGGGATGGATTACATCTGGCCGATGAGCATTATCATCCGGGCGCTTACTTCAAACAGCAAAGCTGAAGTAGCAAAATGCCTGCACTGGCTCAAAACCACGCACGCCGGCACCGGTTTTATGCACGAATCGTTCAACAAAAACAACCCGGCCGATTTTACACGCAAATGGTTTGCATGGGCAAACACCCTGTTCGGCGAACTGATCATCAAAACCCAGCGTTATTTTCCAGAAATATTATAACGAAAACATTTTCAGCATTTGCTGCAATAATTTATGATTTAATACTACCATTGGTTGCGTTAAAAACCATCTTTATACTTCCAAAGACCATATTTTAATTAATGGCTAAATTATTTTTTAGTATTATCATTTCAGGATATTGCTTTTGAGATATGAATAGCAATATTGTATTTATATTATATTATTTAATAAGTATAAATATATACCTGGAGGCCCAAATGTTGAAAAAAAGCGCTTTAAAGGCATTATTTTTATTGATGAAAAGTTTTTAATTCAGAAAAAACAATTTAGCTTAGCTTAACAAAACAATAAACCTCAATATTTTAAAAGGAGTAACTGAAATGAAAAAATTTACTGAAGTAAAGGAATTAGTAGCGTCGTTGGAAGCTGACGCTGACAAGTTTTACAACAAAGGAAACAGCGCGGCAGGAACACGCGTTCGTAAAGGTATGCAGGAATTGAAAAATTTAGCCCAGGCGATCCGTTTGGAAGTGCAGGAAGCGAAAAACAAAGGTTAATTTTTGAGGGGAAATTAATCCTTAAGGAATTTCAGAACGAACCCGCCGCTGGTTAAGCGACGGGTTTTTTGTTGGATAATTTTTCTGTTTCAGCAACGATTTTATCGGCAGTATTGCCGCTTACCTGTACCAGTGGCAGGCGCAGCGTGTCACGGCAAATACCAAGATGCATCAGCGCGGCTTTGGCACCGGCGGGGCTGCCCTCCGCAAACATAAGCCGTGTAAAATCAATTAACTGCGAATGTATTTTTTGTGCCGATTTGTAGTCGCCTGCAAGACAAAGCCGGGTCATTTCTGACGTCTCATGGGGCAACACATTACCCACAACGGATATCACACCCACACCGCCTAATGCCATCATGGGCAGGGTGATGGGGTCATCGCCGGATATCATCATAAAATCAGCTGGTTTGTCCCGCATGATCTGGTTCATCTGGTCGAAATTTCCGCTGGCTTCTTTGATGCCGATGATGTTTTTAAACTCCCGCCCCAGCCTTACCGTGGTCTCGGCGCTTATGTTGCTGCCGGTGCGGCTCGGTACATTGTATAAAATAATTGGCAACGGGGCTGTCTCAGCAATGGCCTTATAGTGCTGGTAAATACCCTCCTGGGTGGGCTTGTTATACTGCGGGCTGGCCGAAAGGATGGCGTCATACCCGCGGGTATCAAACTTTTTTACCTGGTCGACCACCTCGAGTGTGTTATTGCCGGCAATGCCGGCAACCAGGCCCACGCGGCCCGCAACTTTTTTGGCAGTATAGGCAAACACCTGTTTTCGTTCTTCTGCGCTTAGGGTGGCGCTTTCGCCGGTGGTTCCCAAACTCACCAGGTATTCAACCCCCCCGTCAATCAAATGGTCGATCAGCCTGCCCAGCGCATCATAATCAACCTGTCCGTCTGCCTCAAACGGTGTCACCATAGCAACACCCGTTCCGTAAAATCTGTTCATTGCGGTAAAAAATTGGGTTAAAGATAGGGATTTTTGGTTGATAGTCCATGGTCGATGTCCATAGCCCATGGCCATCGGGATGAGAGAGAAATTTTTCCTCAACCCGTTAATCTTTCGTTTATGGACTGTCAACCACGGACAGGCATTGCTGATTTAGACCTGCAGCGTTACTTCTACGGCATCGATTTCAAGGCAGCAATTGTACCGCTAAAAATGTCCTGGTCAACATCCCCCGACGTACCCGGCAGCGGGCCTGTTTCCGAATATTGCCAAATGGTGTAATTGGCCCAACCGTTTGGCATACCCGGCGGCTGACTTTGGTACGATGCGATCCATAACGGATTGCCGCCAAATTGGGTAACCCCGGCAAAATATTCGTTCCAAAAACTTTTTGCGGTATAAATGATAGGGGTGCGCCCGGTTTGAGTTGATACAATATTCAGCCAGTCGGTAACTATTTGCACGCAGGCGTTCTTATTATCGGTTATATATTGATTAAGATTGTTGGTATCGGCATCATCGCTGCCCACCTGCCATTCCACATCCAGCATGGGCGGCAGCACATTGCTTTTATCGCTAAAATTGAGCCCGTTAGCCAAAAAGTTGTTTGCCTGGTCCTGTGCCGAAGACTGGAAATCAAGAAAATGGTACGCGCCTGCCATCAACGATTGTTGTTTGATATTGCTGATATAGCTGTTGAACATGGGGTCCTTAAATGCGGCGCCCTGGCTATACTTGCAAAATACAAACTGGATATGCGGCGTTAACTGGTCCCAGGTAATGTTTCCGTTATTGTGCGAAATATCCATTCCCTGCGGTGCCTGGCTGTCAATCGCGCCCCAGGTATTTGGCCCGGCAGTACCGTCTGCGGTGAGGCTGTTCGTGGTTTGAAACTGAGTGACCGCTGCGGCGGTGCCTGGTCCGAAGTTGCCGTCAATAGCAATAGCGTAACCCAAAACCGAGAGTGCCCGCTGCAGCATGATTACTTCGCCGCCTGTTGAGCCATTTTGTAGTGTGTTCATACGTGTAAGTGTTTAAAAGTTAAAGTAATTTAAAACGATAGTGTTGCAATAAGGTAAAAGCTGTGGGGAAAGCTTATGTCAAAGTTTGGCAAAAATTGTGGTAATGGCAATACGTAAAAACACGCATTTTTTCAGTCGGCATTCGGCGTTTTCCCGACTTGGTACAAGATTATTGGTTTGGATGGAAGCTTCCCGGAGGGTAAGCTTCCCAGCTCAACTTCAAATAATTTCCACGCTGAAATATTTACTTCTATCGTTTACCAAACTACCAAACCCTCTTGCCATAAACCACAAACCAACCTAAAAACTCACCCCCAACCTCACCGCCGATCTTAAATTGCTCCCGCTGTTAAAAGACGTGCCAAACATCAGCCTAAAGCTAAGGTATTGGACGCCTACGCCTAATTCGGTATAGTTTTTTAATTCGGGCGTGCTGAGGTAGTTGATGTCGATGATCTCCTGTAGTTTAAGCTTTCGGATAAGCGGGATTTTGTTGAGGATAAAACCAGAGAAATTTTGTTCCAGGTGGCCTTGCAGGTATTCGTTTTTGGTGCTGAAAGTGTAGTAGTTGAGCAGTAAAAAGCTGTTGATGCCGCTTTTGTAAAACAGTATTTCATTGCCGGCAAATTGCTTGTAGTCGGGGTAGTACAGGTTGTTGCTGTTGATGAATTTGCCTGCGCCTATGTAGAACGATGTATTGCCGAATACACCTGCGGGGATGCCGGTTTTGGAAACATCAGCTGAAAGCAGACTATAATCTACGGTCGAACCCAAAACGCCGCTGATGCCCTGCACATAGCTTATGCCGACGGTAGGGTAGGGTGAGGGCAGGTAGCGCCGGCCATTGGGATAGGTTTCGTACTTGTTGCTGAAATCATAAGTGGTGCGCAATGTAACTTTAAACGACTGGTTTTCAGGAAACAGTTGAGCATCCTGGTTAGGCAAAAGCGGGTTGTTACTGGTATAGCTGCGATTGCCGGGGTTAAAAAAGCTGTATTCCGATGCATTGGGCAGCCATTTGCGGTTGGCCCATTCTGCGCCTGCTGTTGCCTGCCAGCCGCCTGCAATACGTTTATGCAAAAAGAGCGATACGTACTGCTTTTGGTATAGCTTCTGGTAATTCTCCCGCTCAAACAGGCTGTACATAGTGTTCCAAAAAGGAGATATAGGGTCGGCATTGTTCAGATCGATAATTTCAGAGCCTGCACTAACGCCGAGGTTGAAATCGCCCAGCGGCATATTAATGCCTGCACCTCCCGTAAGGATGTGATCGCTAAAACCATAACCTGCCCTCGTGTTGAAAGAGAAAAAGCGGCGCTCGGTGCTGTCCACGCGTTTGCGGTAATTGAAGCCGGCGTCGAGTGAAAAACCCTGCACAGTATTGAAGCGGATAGAAGAAGGTAACGGGTCGAGGCTATAAAACTCATGATTGTAGCGGTTGTAGTGACGGTAGCCGCTAAGCAGCCAGCCGATGGGCTTAAATTTGTTGTTAACCCGATCGAGCGAGTCGAGATAAGGCTTTGACTCGCGCTTTCGGGCCAGGATCGCCTTTTTCTGGTAGTCGGTTTTTTCTTCTTCGGTTAAGGGTACTGGGCGCTCAGTTTCCCAATACAGCGAATCCTTTTTATTGACATCCCTGTTAATACGCAGCACTTCGGCGAATTCCTTTTTTGTAAAGGTTGGCGCAAGATCATAGTCCTTAAATACCGAAATAAAGTATCCGCCCAACTTAAAACCAAACAGCCCGCCTGTAAACTCAAACTTCACGGTCGACGGCATCCAAACTTTTTGACCCACAGGTATAAACTGCTCGTTTACGCGCAGGGTATCCACAAAATTGATGTTTTGATGTTTGGTGATGAAAAGGTTGAGTCCATATAGGCGCCAGTCGTCTTCGATGATATAAATATAGCCCTGGAAACAGGCGTCGTAACTACGCTTTGGGGTGACTTTTATCTTGTCGATGGTTTCGCCGTTCTCGGTGCTCACGCCGATGTATTTATACTTGTAATAGAATAACGCATTGTCGGCAATGGGCGAAATAACCGGCCGGTTGCTCAACCCACCCCAGTTTTGGTTGTTCTCGTAAAAATTAACCTTTATATCCGATGCCCTGTTATAGCTAAAGGCCCGGTTACTGCCCGACACTTTGGACGAGATCATCTCTTCATGCACGTTGTCCGGCTTTTCAAAGCTGTATTTCGATTCCGACTCCGAAAGATAGACGATACCCCTTCGATTAGAGTCGAGGCCGTTCTCGCGGGCTGCTTTCTGGATATCAAAACCCATAAACTTTTTTGGCGCGGCCAGCAGCTTTTGAAGCCCCTTGATGTACACCTCGCAGTTGTAGGCGCTCACCTCGTTCAGGTGTTCTTTGCGCCGTTTGATGGTTTTACGGACGATGGCATACGCCGGGTCCTCGCCGCCGGCATTTACAATAACATCCTTCAGTTGATACGTTTCGGTTTGCAAAACCACATTCAACGCCTGGTTTGATGATATATTAATCTTGCGGCTTTCCTGCTTATAGCCTACTGCTTTGTACTGCACCTCGTACGCGCCTGGTTTCAATTGTAAAAGGTACTCGCCATCGCTGTTCGCTGACGTGCCCCGCGTGGTATTTTTGATATAAATGCTCGCAAAAGGGACAGGCTTATTTTGATCGTCGGTGATCCGCCCACTGAGGCTGATCTGCCCTAAAACCGTGCTACTAAAAGGCAAAAACAGGGCGAAAAGTAAGGCATATCTCATCAGCAAAGGTGTTTATGCTAAGATGAAAGTTATTAACGGAAGTTACACCCGGGTTTTTGTTAATTAATGTTAAGAGGCTGGTTTATTGGTTCACTGGTTTATCAGTCAATAGACTATCTGAAAAACAGGGATTGATCGCCGGACATTGGGGTTCGGAGACGCAAAATATTGCGTCTAAACAATTTGCATTAATTCGGCAATACCGGCAAATTGAGCTCGACCGGCTTTGCGGTCATCTCGACATGCGCTGCGTTATTATTATCGGTTGGCTTTTCATTGTAGGCTGAATAATAGATGCGGTCGTAATGTTTAGCTAAACCAGGCAGCATGCGGCTGATCTGTTTGTTAACGTCCTGATTCTCCCGTTGTACAGCAGCAGTATTTTTAATATCGTAGTGGGTCATGTAGGTAATAATGGGGTAAACGCCGTCCGGGGTTTGTTTATCGCCAATGGCCAAAATCATCGGTTCCGAGGAAACCATAAACAGCACAAACGGAAACTGATAATATTTAATATAACCCTGAACCTTCGTGTTAAACCTTTCGGCGTCTTCTTTATCAGGATATTCCCAGTAAGGTGCGGGCTTTATGCAAAGCACAGCTTTTGCGGCCTCTTCTGCAGCGCCGGGAAAGTTGGTTTTATTATAGTCGTCCCTGGCTTGCTGGTATAATTCGGGCCCGCTTTTGCCGCCAATCGTATAGGGCGCCAGGCTTAGGTTGATGATCTTCCAGCCATCTTTGTATTTGCCATAAATGAGCCCCAGCGTGTATTTATTTTCCGATTTTTTTGGGAGAAAAAAAGCAAAATATTCCTCGAAGGTGGTATATGGATATTTTAGCCCGTAGCGGTTTATATTTGGGCCTGTTGCTATTATCGTATCGCTATCCGCGTATTTGTTGATCACGTAATACTCGTCAAGCAGGTTGTAATCATTTGCCGTCAGCTGTTTGCAGATGGAATCCACCAGTTTGCTGATGTTTTGCTTTGATTCGTCTTTTGAGCGCAAGCCCTCCAGGCCTTCGGCGTCATTCGCCTTAAGGTGTTTCAGCACTTCGGTATTTAGCTGGTGAAATTCTTCGCGCTTACCGGATTTGATGTCGTCGTTTTTCCGAACGCCGGGCACCAAAGTGCACGATTGAAAAATAAGTAAAAGAATTACTGCTACAAAAAGGTTAAGTTGAAGGGAATGGCTGCGGTTCATAGCTTACAGCTACTAATATAAAATAAAACTGCCAATTGCAACGGATTGTAAAGTTGATTTTGTCGCCGGCCCTTTATTAACTAATGACCAACGACTAATGAAGAATGAACCGCTCACCCGATCATCTCAAGCAATTGGTCATCATTGATGATAGGGATATTTAGTTTTTGCGCCTTTTCCAATTTTGACGGGCCCATATTTTCTCCGGCTACCAGGTAATTTAACTTGGCAGAGATGCCGCTCACTATCTTTCCACCGTTTTGTTCGATGATGTTGGTCAGTTCGTCCCTCGAGTATTTTTCGAACACGCCCGAAATGATAAACGTTTTGCCGCTCAGGGCATCGCCTGCGAGTTGTACCTCTTTTTCCTCGGTAACAAACTGCAGCCCCGTAGCTTTTAATTTTTCTATTTCAGCTTTATGTTCTTCGTTTGCGAAGTATTCCTGTATGCTGAAGGCGATACGCTCACCGATCTCCTCTGCACCCGTCAATTCCTCAAGTGTCGCAGACGCGAGCCTGTCGACTGTTTTAAAGTGCGCCGTCAGCTTTTTGGCGACGGTTGCCCCCACATACCTAATGCCCAGGCCAAACAGCACCTTGTCAAAGGGCATTTCCTTTGATTTTTCGATGCCATCCAGCATGTTATTGATGGATTTTTCGCCAAAGCGGTCCATCTTTTTCAGGTCGTCAGCATGGTCCTTCAAGGTATAGATATCACTAATATGGCTGATAAAACCTTTTTGGTAAAGCGTCTCAATAGTTTCATCGCCCAAGCCGTCAATGTTCATGGCCTTGCGGTCGATAAAATGCTGCATCTTACCTACAATTTGGGGCGGGCAGCCATCCTCGTTGGGGCAATACCAGGCCGCTTCACCTTCTTTTCGCTCAAGCAAAGTGCCGCAGGCCGGGCAATGCGTGATGTATTTTATTGCCGGCGCACCCGGTTTGCGTTTTTCCAGGTTTACGCCGGTTATTTTAGGGATGATCTCTCCGCCTTTTTCTACATATACCCAATCGCCTTCGTGCAGCTTCAGCCTCACCTCGATTTCATCCGCGTTATGAAGAGTAGCCCGTTTTACGGTAGTGCCGGCCAGGAACACTGGTTTTAAATTGGCTACCGGCGTAACCGCGCCGGTGCGGCCAACCTGGTAACTAACGCTCATCAATTCGGTTTCAGCTTGTTCCGCTTTGTACTTATAGGCAATGGCCCACCGCGGCGACTTGGCGGTAAAACCAAGCTCTTGCTGCTGTGCAAAGCTGTTAACTTTGATGACGATACCGTCAATATCATAACTCAGTGTGAAGCGTTTTTTGTCCCACTCTTTAATAAAGTCAAACACGCAGTTGATGTCGGCGCAACGCCTGGTATTGTCGTTCACATGGAAGCCCCAGCTTTTTACGGCCTGAAGGCTTTCCCAATGCGTTTTGTAAATGTTTTTATCAGTATATAAAAAATAAAGGTAGCAATCCAGCGGGCGCCGCGCCACTTCGGCACTGTCCTGTAGTTTTATCGTTCCCGAGGCAAAGTTGCGCGGGTTGGCGTAGGGCAGGTCGCCGTTCTCGATGCGTTCATCATTCAGTCGTTCAAAGGCCTTCAAATGCATAAAAACTTCGCCCCGTATTTCGAAGTGATCAGGATAATCTCCCGGGTGCAGCCTTTTTGGGATGGTAGTGATCGTTTTTACATTGTTGGTTACCTCATCGCCCTGCACACCGTCGCCGCGGGTAACCGCCCTTACAAGCTTGCCATCCTCGTAAGTAAGGCTCATTGAAAGGCCGTCAAATTTCAGTTCGCACACATATTCAAAGTTATCGCCAATAGCCTTTCTGATGCGCTGATCAAAATCAAGCAATTCCTGTTCGCTGTACGTGTTGCCCAACGATAGCATCGGCCATTTATGCTTCACGGTAACAAATTCTTTGGTGATATAACCTGCAACCTGCTGGGTTGGCGAGTCAGGATCGATAAATTCCGGGAACTGCTTTTCGAGCGCGATCAGTTCTTCAAGTTTCTTGTCAAAATCAAAATCCGAAATGGTGGGCATGGCCAGCACATAATAATTGTAATTGTGCTGTTTTATCTCGGACGCAAGTGTGTTTATTCTGTTTTTTGCTTCAGCCGGCGACATGAAAGCGAAGTTAATAAATTTTAATAATTACTGTTCATAATCAGGTTGACAATCACCAAAAATGACAACCGACGACGATCAGTAAGCCGTTTTTTTTGCCCAAAAACAAGCAACTAATTAAACTTTTTAACTTTTAGTGTGTCTTTTTTCATAGTTAAACAATTTTATTATGAAAAAGATCAGTAAAATTTTAATGCTTGCTATAGCGTTATCGGCCTTCACTGTGTCGCTCAGTTGTGCTCAGGAAGTAGTAGTAGGCGCCCGTCTTTATTATCACCACCGGGACATCAGGCCGATGCGCCCGTCGCGTGCGCACATTTGGGTTGGCGGCGAGTGGGTGCCCAGCGGCGCCACTTATACCTGGCGTGCGGGTTATTGGGCTTTACCGGCGCAGCCAGGTATATATTGGGTGCGCGGCCACTGGGCCCGCAGGCCACGCGGATGGGTTTGGATACCCGGCCATTGGTCAGCATAATTCGCCGGGATAATGGCTCAAATTGATACTTTTATATTTAAGCAGGATATTATTTTTGAGCCATTTATTATTTGTGTTCACTTGTGCTTTCCAGGTGAAAAAAATAGCAGTGGAGTTCAGCAAGCAAACAAAGGACGCTGCAGCTGAATATTATTTTTCATATATTTTTTGAGAAACGGGATCCTGGTGTTTTACACGCCAATAAGATATGGGCCTGTTAAAAACAATAAGTTAGCGTTAATAAATAAAAAATGTTTAAAAATAATGTACAGTATTTTGTTTAAACTTTTTTAGTTTTGATACGTCATATAACCCAAATCAATAATTTAAATATGAAAAAGATCACTAGAATTTTAATTTTAGTAGCAGTGGTATCAGTTGCTGCACTTACAAAAGCGAAAGCACAGGTAGACATTGGCGTTAGCCTTCAGCTTCAGCGCCCTCACCAGTACGATGCCAATGAGATGAATCATCCTAACCGCCCTTCGCCCAACCACGTTTGGCTAGCGGAAGAATGGGTACCTAATGGCCACGGCGGCTATACTTACCAGCCTGGCGCATGGTCGCTACCTCCGCAGTTAGTGTATAACAAAGGTCACTGGCAACAGCAAGCTAACGGACGGTACACATGGGTTTCCGGACGTTGGGGAACCACGATTAACGGTCGCTGGTGGCATTTAGTGCCGGGTACCTTGTAGTCGTTAAGCTGATTGGAACTTTTTTGATCAATAAGGCCGAATCTTAAAATGTTCGCGCCTTATTGATTTATTTTGTAAATAGTGCCGGCAATCTATTTGCCGGTTATTGTTATTTCGGTATTAAACATCATCGGAATGGTTGTTCCGCCGGGAATTTTTGGGTTATCCGGTATCACGACATTTTCCACAATTACCTGCTTTAGTTTAACCTCCCTTATCCAACCTGTGCTTTTATCGATAGTTG
>DASRTD010000115.1:0-7147 GCA_035656115.1 Mucilaginibacter sp. | reverse complement strand
ATGCCCCAAAACATGATGTTTTAGAAGATTTAGCTATCGCTAGATTTTTGGACGAACAGTTTGCCGAAAAGATAAATGTTAAAACTTTTCTTGTTGGTATCGACACTAATCCGGTTATCCGCCGTGGGATCAGGATATGGGTTCAACAATTTTTATTGAAATCGAAAGATGAAGGAATCCAATTTTTAACTGAGGCTTTGCAACTACCAAAAGGCGAGAATCCAATAGTTGACGAACTTCTGATAGGAATTTTGGGGTCCGACCATTGTTTTGAATTAATGGTAATTAATGAGCAACTAATTTTAGCAAACAATCTTCAAATTTTTGATAAACTTTTTCAACTGGCAAAGCTTGCCTATGTGCTGCCATATCCGTTAAAAAACCCCAAGAGATCATTATTATCAATTGGGCCGTCCTGGAACGCACTGGTTAAGTTTCTTGGTAAAAATTATATTGCTTACAAAAATGATTTCGATATAAGTTTAGTCGAACTATTTCAACATTGGATGTTACAGTTCGAGGTTGATGATCAGCTACCAGAGGAGTCACGGATTGTTGCAGATCAATGTCTTTCCATCTTATCTGCTATTAAAACCGAACGGGTAATTCATAACGTCAAAGACGTATTGGAAATATTTTTTTGGGTAATACCTGTTGCTCAAACTGAAGCCAAGGCTTTTATTGATAACATAAAAGAGATTACAATTGCGAAACGCACAGATTCCGAATATCCGATAGGCTTTGTACGGGAGCTTAACAAATTGCTGATAGTTGATGTGTATCGATGTGAAAAGGTTTACCAGTATTTCCCTAATGAGATTATTGAACTTGCTAAAGTTGAGTGGTATAGCAATAAAGAAGCAAGGATTGATAGTTCAAGTTATACGGAATCCAGTTTCGGATTAGTAAGCCACCCCTATAATTATTTTAGCGCAAGTAAATATCAAACTCCCTTTCGCTTTCTTTTCAAGTATCATTTTGATCAGGCTTTACAATTTTTGATCGAACTAACAAACCGTGGCATGGCGTTTTATGTCCGCGCCGAATACACAAGCGAACTTGAAGAAATTGAAGTCATTTTAAATGACGGACAAAAGGTCAAACAGATTGGAAATTACAGTTTGTTTTCAGCCTACCGTGGCGATAGCACCATCCCTTATCTGATACAATCTGCACTAATGGCGTTTGAGTCAAACCTGTTAGAAAGGGCTGGAGATGGCGAAACATTCGATGCGGTCTTTCAAACCGTAATGGTTCAAAGCAGGACCGTTTTATTAACCGGCGTACTGATCTCTGTAGCCACCGCCTATCCGTTTATTTTTGGCGATAATATTGACGCTCTTTTCAAAGTGCGTTTGCTTTTTGCATGGGACTTGACAAGGTATTCAGGTGATTATTCTATCACACATCATACTTCGACCATCGGCAATGATTTTTATTATACTGGGGAACGTCATGAATCAAATCTATTGCCTCATCGAAGGAGAAATTTGGAAATGCTGGTCACTCATAGGCAACTTTATTTCCCTGAAAAATTAAATGTCATAATTGATGGCCATCTTAAAGAACTAAACCCTAAAGACCAGCTTTGGCAACTGGCTTTAATCAGAATGGATATCCGTAATACAGTGCCCGAGTTATTGGAGGACGAACAGAAAATTGCCTTCATACCCAAACCTCTGCCCAAAGATATTCAATCTATGATTGATGAAACTTCCGCTAATCAAAATCATGATGTCAATGCAATTTCTATCCATTTATATGCGAACAAGCTTTTAAAAAACGAATATGATTCTCTACCGGAAATCGATGAATGGCGTGAACAATACCGCAAACTCATTGGAATCGATTTTAAGCAGGTTGCCTTATTTTCCCATCCGGACGTTGAACTGGCCCTTGTTGGGATAAGATTTTTCTCGGTTGAATTGACACCCGAAGAATTAGTTTATTGTATTCAAAAGATTATACCGCTTTTTACAGAAATCGAGCATAATACCCAGCTATTAAAACAACCTTTTGACCAGCGGGAAAATGATTCGGTTGTTCATATTTTACCTAAGCTGCTAAGTCCGGAATTTGCCGATTTGGTAGACCGAGATAAAATTAAAGAAGTTATCAAAATTGTAATCCTATTTGGGCATGGTGACTTATTTTCTCAACTAATTACTGGAATTAAAACCTGGGCCTGGGATTATGATTATGAATTTGCGGCATTTTGTTTTCAATTGTTACTTAAAAAAGCGTACCATGATGGCTTTGGAAATCTAATACCACGATTTTATCAAAAGAATGAGTCGGAGCAAATGCAAATCGTGAACGATTTGAAAAACGAGATAGAGGTGGCTTCCCCCGTTACCATTGAGCAAATAAATTTAACCGAAGGTGATAAATTCCAACTCGTTCAAGCATTTTCGCTTGTTCCTTTTCATCTTTTATCCAATGAATATTATCCATTTTTAGAAGAAATCCTTAAACAACTTCGGGAGTTTTCCAATCTGGAGGATTACAACGATCATCAATTCGTCAGCCTTTTGGAAATACTGCTGGCTGATTTTATTCTTTTTGAATTCAATGACAATACATCCCGTACGGTTTATCGGGTTTTAATGCTTTTCGATAAGCATTATCAATTTGTGCTGAATATTTTTGAGCGAATTACTGCCCTCGCACATGACAGTAACTATCCGGAGGTTCTTTGGAAGCAATTTGATTTGGTTTTGAATTACTTTATTCAAGTAAGTCCTAAAATCGCTTTTCTAAAAATACTTTTCTTGTTTAGTCTTCATCATCCCCAAACAGCAAGAAAATTAAATCCCGCCGGGCCCAACAAGATTCTACATGAACAGCTAATTTCTGATGCAGGGATGGCCGATAGGAATATTACAGGTGACCTGTTTCAATTGTTGGCAGGTATCGGTTCAGTTTATCAACCCGACAGTCTCAGATGGTTAATGAAAAGCTTTCCGACACAAGAAATTTATCATTCATCACTAAGCGCCAAGGCCGTTTCATCAATGGAAAAATATGTCACTCAAATTTTTGACACCCATTTAATTTATCTGAAGCAAAATAAGGATTTGTTAGACTACTTTATCCTAATGTTAAACGCATTAACAACTTTTGGATCAAGAAAAGCGTTCAGGATACGCGATATAATAATTTAATGATAAGCGAATCTAAAATGAACAAGCTCGTTATTAAAGGTACCATTCTCGGTTTATCGTTAGATCAGGTATTGAATGATTTTTCAATGTTTGTTTCTACCAGTCTAATTGTGATGGAGAATTGGGAAGACCATATTTTTGATTTTTCCAAGCAATTTCGTAATCCCCTACCTGATATCGCTAAGAAGCGGTACGGGGAGACCAGACAGGCAATTGTCGCATTAAGTAACGATATACACTTTCTTTCAATATGTTACCATCAATTTAAACATGCGCAACATGACACCTCGATTAATAACCGTCTGAAAGCACTTTATTTTACGAATTTAACAGAAAGCTATTTTACCAATCTCAGAACGATTTATGACCGCCTTGCGCATTTCCCAAGAATAGTATTAACCGATGAATATTTATCCAAAAGAAGCCCGAATCCTGATTCCTTCAATGACCTGGTAAGCTTTTGTAAAAATTCGGAGGTTGCCCCAAAGGCATTTCCCGAAAGTCTTCGTGACACCATCATCGTTATGGATGCAAATTTACAGGCTATTAGAAAAATCAGGGACGCAATAATTCACGATGGAAAGGAACCGGTCATTACATTTGAAAATGATGGGGCTGTAACGATCAAAATTCCTGGAAAAATTGGTCAATTTAATTCTGAAAACCTTCTCCCTGATATTCTGCATTTGGGTGAAAACCCATATCCTTTATTTGATTATTTAAAATCAATGACTATTTCAACATTTGAGGATATGGAATTATTAGGAAATGTGCTAATGGAACTGTATTACAATAAAATGGTTGAAAAGAAGCAGTTTCATATTTTTGGTTTGACCGGATATTGTATGGAAGATTTCATGAGATTTCTTTTCCCAAAAAACAATAAAGATTATCTCGATTATTATAAATCCTTAATGCTGAAAGAAACCATAGAGGAGGTGAAAGATGCCGATGGTTAAATTGCGATTTTGCAGCTATTAGATATTCATATTTTATCAATAAAATGATTTAATAATCACATAAACAAGAAAGTTTTTTAAAAAAATAGCCCTGTGTCTGTTGTGACACAAGGCTAAAGCTGATTAGCGGGCGGGTTTATAATGCCACTATCAGCCCATCTTGACAATCGTTTGCTTCTTGCTCGGCTTCTTGGTAGGTTTCAAATACAAGGTTGTTGCCGTCTTGGTCGGTTACGATGATGGCGTATTCCGGGCCGCCATGCGTTTCAATGATTAGGTAACTCATAGTTTTATGATTTTTGATTGATATAGCTGCGTTTAGGTTTGTCTTCGTTTAATATCTCGCTGCCGTATTTGTTACGGATTTCATCGAGGTTTTTTTTGCCGCCTTTGGATACTTTATATTCGGCTGTTCTAAAATACCAGGCTAATTTTTTGGAGGCGAACATAAAACCTGCATCTTTTAAGGTGGCTCTTACAGGGTATGTGTTACCCGTTGCCCATAACCAATAACCGACCAATTCAAGGGTAATGCCGTCCAAATGGATAACTTTTTCGATGGCTTGCCGATAGGCTTCTGAGGATAATATTTCGTTCTCCGTTTCTTCTTCGGATAGGTCTGCCCCTTTAATCGCTTTGGCAGAAGCAAAGGCGTATTCCTTGTTGATCTCCTGCATGGTAGCCGTATCGCCTCCTAAGTCGGGATGGTACTGTTTAGCCAGTTTTTTATAGGCGGCTTTGACTTCTTCAAGCGTACCGCATTCATTAAACCATTTCATAAGTAGTTATTTAAGAAGTCGTTAAATTCAAATTGAAAAATTTCGGGGTTGCCTTTTGCTAACTCCTGTGCGTAACCATGCCAATAAATTTGGTTGGTTAATTCAATAAATAATTCTAACATTGTCTTAGATTTTTAGGGTTAGAAAATGCCTTAAAACAACGCCCCGCTGTAGTTTTAATACAGCGGGGCGTTTCTATTTAAGCGTTGATTACAATACCGGCTTCCACCTCGGCAAGCCTGTTTACACACAGGTAGTTCACATACTGCGCTACCGCTTGGATGATAACAGGGTTCTTGGTTACAAACTCATTGCCTTTATCATCTTCGATAGTCAGTTCGCAACGCTGAAAATTATTGCCTGCGGTTTCGTCCGCTTCTTCCTTGACGGCGATTTCAAAGGATTCTAAATTGGTAATGGTATTAATCAATTTATCCCTTTGCACTTTACGGCGGTGCAGTTCTTCCACGAGTTTTAACGTTCCCTCTAAATTCAATGTGGGTTTAGTGGGTTCTGCCTTCGGCTCTGCTTTGGGTTCAGCTTTCGGCGGTTCGTTAGTTGCCTGTACGTTTTGCTCTTCTGCCTTTGGCGCTTCGGCTTGCTGTTGCCCTGCTTCCTGCTTGGGCTGGTCGGTTTCCTTACCTGCGTTTGGTTTTTCAGTGTCTGCCTGTGGTTTGGCATTTTCTTTATTTACAGGGTTGCCGTGTACAAACTGTGTTCTTTTATCGCCTTTGTTGGTGTTAACGGCTTTGCCGTTTAATTTTTCTTTAGTTTCCATTGTCTTAATTTTTAAATAAATAATTTGTGTTTGTGTAGTGATAGGTTCTGCGGTTAAAGGGGCATCCCGCCCGTGGCGGTGCCCGCCCTTTTAAATTGCCCGTTTTGTTGTGCTTTTTCATGTGCTTTTTTTTAAGTGCGACCGCCATGCGCTCGCTCGCTTTTCTAAGCACCTCACCTGTAAAAGCCAGCCATAACAGCAAGGCTTTGCGAAAAAAATACTACCCGAAGGGTGGAGATTTTTTTTCAGCAAACCCGCAGGGCTTGGCCTTGATGATATGGCGGGCTTATCAGAAATTTGCGGAAGAAATGCGGGAGTGCGCTTAAAAGGGTCTTAGTTAATCGAAGCTGTAAAAAAGAAAAGCGCAGGCAGAGTCTGGGCTTTAAAAGGCAGTGAAGCGGCTGACGAAGGAAGCGGCTGGAACTGCTGATTTATTTATAACCTCTTACAGACTTATAGACAGCATAAATTGATAACTTTACTATTTAACGCATTTAAATTTTCTCTGTAAATAGTATATATGAGTGAGGAAACAGACAAACCGACTTTAAAAGTATCATTTGAGGGATTTGACCCATTGGGTTTAAAGTCAGCGGCGGAATTATCGAAAGAGGCCACCAAATTTGGCTTAGAAGCTGCCAAAGTATTTTTAAACGCGACTTGTAAACCGCTGTTGGAAGAATTCGGGTTAGGTTTAAGGGACAAATTTACCAACTGGCGGCTTTCGAATGTTATAAGTATGTTAGAAAAGGCTCAGGGTAAACTTATGTTTGACCCTGAAACACAAACGTTAAAAATTGATCCGAGGGTGGCGTACCAAATTGTCGAAAATGTTTCAACAATTAGTGATGATAATTTGCAAGAGATGTGGGCTGGCTTATTTGCAGCTTCTTGTCAAAACTATGAAGAGGATGAAAATATTTTCTTCACGGATATGCTAAAACGATTGACTTCTGCTCAAGTGAAATTACTTAATCATATTTGTATAGCCTGCGATAAAAGAATAGAGATTTCACGCCTTCCTGAATCTCGCATAGACGGTGAAGTGCTGGTTAATTTTATCGAAATGTCTTATGACGATATATTAACGATAATGGGAACTCAAAGCAGATTAAAGGCAGATTCTGAATTTATGCAATTGGACAAGATGGGTTTGATTCAAATTTATATAAGTGGGGGTCAAAATCCCGGTCATCTGAGTTTGATGCAAAATTTAAAATTGAAAAACTTCAGAATAAAGCCTGCAACTCCAACACTCAGCTTATTCGTAAAATGTCAAGGTTCCCGTGCAACACCTTTCGATTATTTTTTGGACGAAATGTTAGTTTATTACCGGGGTCTAGTTTCTAGTTACGTGGAAGTTCCCGGTTCGGGAATTTTAGCATTTATGGAGGGTGAGGCACAAAAACAAATTGAATATACAATAGATCGTGGAGGTACTACTCATGGCTTAACTTACATGCTGAA
>DASRTD010000114.1:0-18925 GCA_035656115.1 Mucilaginibacter sp. | reverse complement strand
TTTGTACTCATGCAAAAAACTACAGGAAGCACCGCAAGGTCCAAATACAGGTACCACAACTAAAACAACCAACGGCGGTGATACCACAACGCAGCCTGTTATACCCATCGACCCCAACATGCTGGTAGGTACCTGGCAGGTGATCAACGATACCTCAACCACCGTGCCCTGGGGCCTGTGGCAAGGCCGCCCCACAACCGGCCAAAACTATATTGGCACGCCGGCTGATTACTATAAATTTACGGCGAACGGCAATGCTTACACCCGGCTTAATAACGTTATCGATACCGCAAATTATACCGTTAGCCAGGATACCGTCCACATGATCTACACTTATTTTAACGGACAGGAACAAACCGGCGGCGGCTACAATAGCTTTTGGACGGTAACCAACCTTACGGCGCATGCCGCAACGGTATCGGTGACTTTCGTAACGCCGGAAACAGCGATTACCAGCGTTGTTTATTTGAGGAAGTAGGTTTGTTAGGGCGGCGGAAAATACTCGCCAACACGTCATTGCGAGGAACGAAGCAACCGCTACACCGGACAGTCAACCAAACGTGATGCACGGGTGCCCGGCGTTCGGCTGACAGGTCCCTATTACACGCCGGTCCATTGATTTGCATGTGTAGAGGTTGCTTCGTTCCTCGCAATGACGTTCTGTTGGCTATGGGTAAGGAAAATAAAAAATATGGCCTAATTGAACTTCTTTCCCAAAATGCGTAATTTCCCCTCCGCAAACTCAAAAAGCACGATCATCATGAATTCCCGCCGCGACTTCCTCCAAAAATTGGGCGTATCCGCCTTAGCTTTACAATTAGCGCCGGTTACCAGCTGGGCCGCCTGCAGCAATAATACCAATAAGGCTTATGACGGCCCCATACTCCGCGTAGCCATCATGGGCCTGGGCAGTTATGGCCTTCGTGTGGCACAGGCTATGCAAAAGTGTACCAAAGCCAAGCTGGTGGGCGTCATCAGCGGTACGCCTTCAAAAGTGAAACGCTGGCAAAGCGAATACAACATACCCGACAAAAACTGTTACAACTACGAAAACTTCGACGCGATAAAAGATAACCCCGATGTCGATGCCGTGTACGTCATCACCCCCAATGCGCTGCACCATGATGAGGTGATCCGCGTGGCGAAGGCGGGCAAACATGCCATTTGCGAAAAGCCCATGTCTATAAACGCGCAGCAGGGGCAGGAGATGGTGGACGCCTGCAAAGCGGCCGGCGTAAAGCTGCTGGTGGGCTACCGCATGCACTTTGAACCCCATACGCTCGAAATTATCCGCATGCGCAATGCCGGCGAGCTGGGCAAAATAAAATTCTTCCAGGGCCAGTGCGGCTTCACCATCGGCGACCCAAGCCAATGGCGGCTTAACAAAGCGCTCTCCGGCGGCGGCTCGATGATGGACATCGGCATTTACGCCGTAAACGGCGCCCGCTACATGGTAGGCGAGGAGCCCGCCTGGGTTACCGCCCAGGAAACCAAAACCGATCACGAAAAGTTTAAAGATGGCGTGGACCAAACCATCCAGTTCCAGTTCGGCTTCCCCAGCGGCGCGGTGGCCAACTGCCTGTCAACCTACGACATGAACAACCTCGACCGTTTTTTCCTGGACGGCACCGATGGCTGGGCCGAAATGTGGCCCTCCACCGGCTACGGCCCCATCGCCGGGCGCACCAATAAAGGCCCGTTGAACCAGCCCATCACCGTACACCAAACCGTGCAGATGGACGAAATGGCCGAGATCATCTTCCACGGCAAAAAGCCGGTGGTACCGATTGATGGTGACGAAGCGGTAAAGGATTTGAAGCTGATCGATGCGATTTATTTGGCGGCGAAGACGGGGAAGAGGGTAGAGGTGAAAGTGTGAGCGGGATTTAGCCCAATGAAAATTAATTTACTGTTGACAAATTACTAAAGATAACCAGTAATGCTTGAAAACCTAAAGGCGACCCTTGACCCAAACGAACATCCGACATCAAGCGAAATAGAATTGTTTCCGGATAGTAGACAGGGTACTGCTAAAAAAGCAATTAGCTTATTAATTAAGCGAGATGAGGGCTATAAAGAGCCAAATAAAGTTGAGCGAATCAATTTGCTCATTGCTTACGCGAAGTTGAACAAAGTTGTTTATGGGAAGGCGTTCGATGTCGTTAAGCTTCCAGTGAATGAAAAAATTGATTTGGAAAATCTTTCTGAAGTTGAAAAAAATATTGGCAAAATTGCTATTTGTGAAATTAAGTCGACGACTAAAGAAAGTATAGGTAAGAACTTTGATAGATATTTTTTTGGGCTAACGACTGCGGAATTGCTAGTTGCTCAAAATCTTAAGAGTCATTTCAAATTTATTTTTGTCAACATTAAAACGCAGGAAGTAATGGAACTTACACTAAAAGAAATATTTGAAAAGGCAAAAGGAATTTATCCGGTTTGGAGTATACAATTTTAAATATGCCTCTTAAATGTGGCGCGAATATCTGCTTGAGGAACGCCCAAACCCATCTGCGGACAAGACTAAAAATTTGATCAAACTTATTTAGGATGATGCTGCCAAACAAATTCAAAGGAGCAAACCCCGTACTTGGCGAGAACGCCGGGCAAAGGCTATGAGCGCCGACTTCTAGTACCCCGTTGACAAGAATCATGGAAGTTTACGAGGCCGATATAAGCACGTAATTTAAAACATTAGCACCGCCACAGCTCGTTAGCCACCACGGCGACTCGTTGGTTCAAAATTCAATGTTTTGAGTCCTTGCTATTCTCGCTTCTTCTAATCTCGCTTCACGTTCATGTTTATAATCGAATTGCTCGTCAATCTTGGCGATGAACTTCGACTTCAGGAAATAAAAATCAAGTGGGGCCGGCTCTAAAAAGTCCCCAACAATATATTCCGGAATGGAATTGAATAACAACACAATTATATATGATAACACTTTCCCAATTTCTTCATTGAGTATTTTGAATTCATCCAACGATAGTTCTTCTGTAACGGTTCTAGTTTTTGCAAATTCTAACTTTTCCTTTAATTGAAAGGGGGTAACATGGATAAAATTGCATAAGTTACCGTACATTCTTTTTAGTTCGGTATTAAAAGCATCTATCAACTGTTGGTCACCAGCGAAAAGGGAATAGTTCAATTGATTAACTATGGTTATTCCGGGGTCTTTGAGCAATTTTTGAAAGCCCTTAATCTGTGCAGAAAAGTCCGATTTTGGATTTTGCTGATTTATATAGGCAGCTTTAATCGCTAATTCCAATGCAAATCGACATTCCCTCCGACATTGATTTCTGAAGCCTTTTTTTATTAGCATTTCGATAACCGACACCGTATCCACCATATCGTCTGTCACTTTAAGAAAAAAATTATCCTCCCATCTCATGGGACCTCGCTGATAATTGAAAATCGAAAAAATAATAGTATTGTAGAAAGAGTTAGAAATTAATTTAAGCCGCTCCTTTTCAGATCCTAAGGCTTCGTCCATATGGATTAATTATTACGTTAATAATGGCTTTCCTTTTAAATGATGATGATACTTGTTGGTGTCGGTTAATTTGTTGGCAATAAATAACTCATTGAATGCCGCGTTTTTATGCAAACCAAAATATTGTTTAAACGTATCACACGAGAATGTATTTGATTTATCATTATTACAGTAATAGCACGAAGCAACTATGTTCTCAAAGCAATTATCGTCTTTATCACAATTTTTATGATCTAACTCAAAATGCAAGCCGCTATAGCCATCTGGGCCTCGTTTTCTCGGCTTTATTATTCGGTATAAAATCAATTGCTGTATGCGCTTTAAGTCTGTTTCACAATAATAACATTTCATTGATTGATTCTTAATCAAATGAATCCAATCTAATGGAGTAATTTCAAAAAGTTTACTTACTCTTATTTTCTCAAAATTTAAATATTCATCTAAAGAAATGCCTTCTTTGCACCAACCTAAATATTCGTCTATGCCTATATCTGGCCTTTGTTTTCGTTTGGTTTCCACGTTCATTTGTTTGAATTAAGTATGCGTGAAACGGGTTTTGTGCCCCAGTTGTCCGTAGTTTGCAGCCCCAATCCGCTATCCGAAGTCAAAAACTCCTGCCGTCCGATTTCTAACTTCGGACAGCGGCAGAACTCTTTGCGTAAAAAATAATTTTAGGCACCTAATTTCTTCTTAAAGCCTTTAATACATTCATTTCTCAAGTTTGCGCGTTCTTCCTCGGTTATGGTATTGTCAAAAAACAATCTATCAATATCTAAGAGCTGCCTTTTCAGACTAACGCCCTCCTGGGACTTGAACTTTCTAAATACACCTAAAGCGGCAAGGCCCCCAAAAAATGCTGCAAAAATATGCCCAAGATTTGATGGTGAAATAATATTCTTTGGCATTAATAAAGCGATCATATTGCCGGCAAATTCACCCACGGCACACCATCCCATGTATTCCGACATAGACTCCAGACTTCTGGATACTTTGGGAATTTTAATCATTCAATTTACTGGTTTGATGGGTCTACATTAAGAGAATAGACCAGTATCCCCTTTGTTAGCCGCTTTGTATTGCTTGTGGTAATAAAGATGAAGATCATCTGTATCGCTGTTAATAAAAGATTGATATTCTGCTACTTGACTTGCCACTGAAAAAATAATCCATAGTACACAAAAAAGACTGTATGCTATACAAAAGCCTAAGTTAATTTTGTTCATGCCGGGGAGTGCATACACGGTTAGTATATAGACAGATAAAAAAACGGCTGAAATAACCAACCTCTTAATTATTATTTCTTTTATTTCTGACTTCAAATTTTTCTCGAAGACTTCTATTTCTTCAATTATCGAGTTCTCGTATTCGTTGAGGTACTTGAACCTAACGTCATCATCTAAATCGGAAAAATATTTTTCTTTATTGAATTTTTCCAAATATTTCATTCGCATGATAAAAAGAATTTACAAGTGTTTAATAACATGCAAATTATAAAAAAATGCAACCTTATTAAAGTCTGCTCGAAGAATTTTTTCCGCTGTCCGATTTCTAACTTCGGACTCATATGCAGGTAGTTTTGCAAAACCGTCCTTAACCAATATCTTTACCCATATGAGTTTACTGCATCAAAACTTTGAAGATTACACCGACAAAGCCGTCGAGGACCTTTCAACGCTGCAGGATGAGTTCATAAAGCTGTATGACATTGAAAGTTACGAGCATTGGTATTACGATCATGCCCTGGGCGCCTTTAATTTTAAATCAGATAACGGGAAAAACCTTTATTTCAAATACTTTGTTGTTGGCTCGTTTTCAACCAGTGCAAATACCTGGAATTGGTCATGGGACAATAACTCCACGCCAGTGCGGGTGAGCCGTGCGCTCCGAAAAGTAAGGGATTTTGGAGAGACAAAAGGTTTTGAGCAGCTATCAAAAGGATTGTTTGATGGTGATGAATACACCGGCTGGGCGATGACGGCTATTGCCGCAAAGCAACTGAGCGCTATCGGTGCTTACTGCGCCCCTTTGGACGATGTATTGTTTATTTATTTCATCTTCACGAATGAATTGACACAGGATGAGTATGATTCCATTAAGGAAAAATACATTAAGTGTGACTTGCATGAATCGGGTCGGGTTGCATTCGTTTGCCAGCACCTGCTTATAGATAATAATCCCGGTTATCATGAAGCGTTTGAGTCGGACCCGGATATTGACGGAGACGATGACTACCAGGCATGGTGCGATGAATGCGAAAGAGCAAGATTAAAAGAGGGCGGGTGGAACGATGCTTCGTTGGCCGTTGCACAAATAAAAGTTGTGTGCGATCAGTGTTATTTTGAGATTAAAGAAAGAAATCAAAAAGGATATTGATCATCCGCTTAGGTTATAGAAACCGGACAGCGGAGAAAACAATGATCGGAGAGCGCTTAGTGCCTTTCGGCCAATGCTTCTTTTTCCTGTTTTACTTTTTCGTACAGAAACTCGATCTTTTTACGCGACACGGTTTGATCCTCTAACTGCATAGATCCGTAGGCCGAAGTTACCATCATTTGTTTAACAAATTCGGCGTTACTCAATGCTTTGTATTTATCTCTCAGTTTCATGCTACACAATAATACAAAAAAAATTTTAATGATAAAAAAACGGATGGGTAGATTCAGATTAAGCAATGTAAATCGCTATTTTATAATTTGGACGGCGACATAAAAAATTCCATTTTAGCAAAAAACAAATGATATGAAAAAACTGGTGATCATCTTTTTATTGTCGGTGCCGGTGTTCGCAATGGCGCAGGAAAACCTGATCGGTAAAACCAGGGCCGAGGTAAAGGCTTATTTTAAAAAAACAAAGCTTCCGCTTTTTATAAGTGACGAGGACGATGGCTACCCATCCGACGAATTTAAGGACGCTGATAACCAGGTAACTTGTTTGTACGATAAAAAAGGTATCTGCAAAAAAGAACTTGCCGAAATCCCCTATACCAAATATGCCGCCCTGCTGGCCAGCCTCAAAAAAGGTTGGGATAAAATTGACGACGACAGTTGGGGCAACAAAACAAAAACCGTAAAAGTGCAGATATTTACCCAGGCCGCTCTGCAAATACTGTCGTTAGATTATGTGGCCTATGATATGCCGTTTGTCGGGCGGGTAAAGCAGTAGCGGTGCAGCTGCGGGGGTGCATGGCCCCCAACCCGGCGCGAATGCCGGGCAAAGGCCATGAGCGGCTTGATCGCGCCGGAATTTCCATTTTCATTAAACGTATCGAATCTATGTCCGCAATTTTTCTTTCAAAGACAGTTTGCTTTCGTATTTTTGGTCAATCAAATCCTTGTTAGCATATAAAAATGAATCCTAAAGCTCCTTTTCTGTTTGTTGCGTTAGCAGCAGCATTATTTGCATCCTGTAAAAAAAGCCCCGTTAACAAGCCAACCTCCACAAACACGTCGGGTGTTGATGTGTACGCGGCCGGATATATTGATCCATTAAGTGGTTTTGCTGTTGCTGTCTACTGGAAAAATGGGGTTCCCGTTAAATTAACCGATAGCACTGTAACAGCGGCTAATGCAAGTGGTATTGCAATTGCGGGAAGTGATGTATACGTTTCGGGAACTATTAATGCGGGCAGCGATAATCCTGTCGCCGAGTATTGGAAAAATGGTACGGCAACGCAATTACTGGCGGTGCAATCGACTGTATCAATTCAAAATAATGACCCGTTAGAATCGACTGCCACCGGCATCGCAGCGCAGGGGAATAACGTTTATGTTGTGGGTTGGAGTACGCCAACCGTGGCATCAATATGGATAAACGGCGTGCTTACAAAATTGGCAAGTGATTCATTTCACTCTGAGGCAAATGCGATAACGCTGCAGGGCAGTGATGTATACGTTGCGGGCTATGTAAATGCGCGGGGTTTTTCGGTAGCTACCTATTGGAAAAATGGGTCGCCGACAGCGGTTTTAAGCAATACACCAAACCAAATTTCTGTTGCCAATGCTATTGCTGTAAGCGGCAGCGACGTTTACTTAGCAGGCTATACCTATAACGGCTACGGAGAAACTGTGGCGACATACTGGAAAAATGGGGTTGCAACTTATTTAGAACCTGCAACCTTAGCCAATACCAATTCGGCGGCAAACGGAATTTATGTACAGGGCAGTGATATTTATGTAGTCGGCGACAATGGAGATGCTGCTGCCTTTTGGACCAATGGCGTATCAACAGCCATAGGTGGTGAAAATGCCAATGCGATAACATTGCAGGGGAACAATGTATACATAGCAGGCAGAGATTTTAATGCCAGTGCGGATGGCGCTACCATTTGGGAAAATAATGTTCCACAGATCATCGGACCGTCAATTTCATTTGCGAACGCCGTAACTATCGTCGCTAAATGATAGTTTTAATCCGGGAATGGTGGTATTTTATTCCCGACCTGGTTGTTCCCGTCTTCCAATTGAAGTGCATTAGCGAACTGACCAATGCGTAAATTTTAAGTTACATCCGTTCGCACCGGGGCTTGTTGGAGACAACTTCAACAAGGCGAAAGAAAACTCCCGTTGTCCGTAGTTAGCAGCCGATGATCGCTGTCCGAGGTCACAGATTTCAGACAGGGGGGTGCTACGCCACTGCCGGCATAAAATACGAACCTTAGCCAAAGAATAAAAGGTATAGTGAGGGCCACTGACCACAAAAAAACGGTGTTTTCGCCCCTAAAAAAAAGTTGCACAAAGGTTAATAATATTCCATTTAGTTAATTACCTTTACTGCACAAAATAATTAATCTATGCCTGGGCCGTAACCGGTGGCCCCGTTTCTGAAACCGGTTGATTTCCTTAAAAGGCATTCCAAATTTAAAAGGCGGTCGCTGAAAAGCCTGTAACAGAGTAAGCATTTAACCTAAAAAAATAAATCCATGGCTAACCCATTGACCCTTTATGTGCCAATTAAGCAGGACCCTTTCTCGCAGGCTGCTGCCGCTGCCGCTTATGAAAACTTTGTAAAAGATGTAAAAGCGGGGCTCGACGAGTCGGAAATTGTGCATTACGCCCGTTTGGCGCTCATTCCCAACCCATCGGGAGAAGGCACTTACGCTATCCTGCTCGTTACAACATTCGACGGCCCGATGAACCCGTATCTCGCGTTTTTCTGGAAGAATCCTTCCACCCAGCGGGCTTTTGCCGGTATTGCCGCCATTGCCTTAAACCCGCCTGAGCCGCCGGTTACGGACCTCACCGGCTTCGAGAATTTTATTAACTCAAACAACCTGAATGTGGGCGCATCGCCAGGCAAAATCGGTGATCTTTACCAGGCTTACCCGCAAACGGTGAAGGAAATAACAAAAACATTTCCGCATAAAGCAGTGATGCCGCAGCACCACTAAAATCAAGTCAAAAGTCATTAGTCGAAAGTCTTAAGTAGGTTTTATTCTTGAGATTTTCTGATTGAGAACAAAACCAAATTCTCCCTGCGCCGGCTGACGAACCCGGCCGGCGCAGTTATTTTATTAACCTTTTAATCCTAATCCGTTATGGCAACCACACAACCTGATAATTCAAATATCCAGGGCATGGTATTGCGTGGATTTACCCACCCTTATTCGTGCCACATGATTTTTATGTTTAAAGATAAGCCGGGTGCAAAAAGCTTTATCAAGGCTATTTATCCGTTGGTACAGTCGGCTGAAAACTGGGGTGATGCAAAGCCCGATATGATGATAAACATCGGGCTTACCTATACCGGCATTGCGACGGTGAGCGACCTGGCCAAAAACGACCTGAAATATTTTCCGGCCCCGTTTCAGCAGGGTCCTGCAAGTGGTAATTCGCAGCAGTCGCTGAACGATTACGGCCCCAGCGACCCATCGGGCTGGGCCTTTGGATTTGATGGTTCGCAGGTGGATTGTGTGGTGCATTGCTATGCGCTGTCGGCCGATTACCTGCAACAATTGGTGGCTACGGTTTCCGCTGCCGCAAGTGCCGGCGGCCTTAAGGAGTATCTGCCAATAGACAAGGGGGCCAAACGGCTGGAAGAGTACCCCACGTTCCCGCGTAACAGCATCCATTTCGGCTATCTCGACGGGATAGACCAGCCGCCTTTAACCTGGAACGATCCGCCAAACCCAAATGACAACGGCGACCTGCGTAATTTCCTGATCGGGTACCCCATGTCGAGCGCCGGGCCAGGGCCTTCCGGCAATAGTCCTGCCGGAAAGTTTGCGAAAGATGGCTGCTATAATGCATTCAGGATGCTTTACCAGGATGTGGAAGCGTTTGACGATTTCCTGAAAAGCAACGCGGCAAACATCGCCAAACTATTAGGATTAACACCCGAACAAGCTGAGGAGTGGCTGGCCGCCAAACTAAACGGCAGGTGGTTCAACGGCTCGCCGCTGGAATTATCGCCTAACGCGCCCGATCCTAAAACCAGTCATGCAACCGACTTTAGTTACGGCGCCGACACTGACGGTATGCGATGCCCCTTTGCCGCGCACAACCGGGTGGCCAACCCCCGGGACGAACCATCGGCCCCGTCGGAGCCGGTGCCGCCGCCACGCCTCATCCGGCGCGGGATGGCTTACGGCGCGCCGCCAAGTTTAAAGAGTTATAATGGCGAACGCGGACTGATCGGCCTTTTCTTGTGCGGTTCGCTGGCGGGGCAGTTTGAGTTGCTTTACTCGTGGATAAACACCACCAATTTCAGTACTGTTATTCCACCGGAGCAGCAACAGGGCCAGGACGCGCTGATCGCCAACCGGCAAATGCCCGGCGCCGACAACTCATTCACCATACCCACCGCAAAAGGCCCGGTTGTTATACCCGCCCTGCCGCAGTTTGTGGTAACAAGGGGTACGGCCTATTGCCTGCTGCCAAGCCTGAGCACCCTAAAATCGCTTACGGAATAACGTATTGGCAGGGCCGAATGCCCGCCTTGTTTCTCTTTCGCCTTGGCAGGGTCTCCGAAGGGACCCTGCGCTGTATAACAGGCTGTTGAGCTCGCCCGCGAAGTTTTTGCGAAGTATTTACCTATCTTTAGTGTATGCTAAGTATTAAAATATGTTAGTACAAGTTTTATCGTACCAGATAGCCGACACGATTGATATAAAAACCTTCCGCACTGCATTTAAGGCTGAGTTGTATTTTGGTGATACCGATGAGCTGTTCTATATAATGGAACAGGGCCGTTACATCTATGTATTTAAATATGGCGTGGTTTGTTTTTTAAACTATGACCCTGTCCGTATATCCGAATTTTTGAGGCTGATATACGCTTATTGCCGTAATAAATTTGATGAGAGTTTGGAGGAGGAGTTTAAGATCCAGACGAACTCTGCCCGCAATAAAATAGGCTTTAATTCCATCGAGATAATGGGTTCGGATATTGAGGTGCTTCGATTGATCATGCTGAACGTGTCGCAATCGGTCGCCCTTGATTATTACCAGGAGCAAACCAGTAAATTACTGGAGGAAACCAATTACCACACACAGATATTAGAGGAAAAAGGGAGCTTGAATATATCGGGGATTAAGCTGAAAAAATACATTGGTAAAACCCTTTTGTTAAAAAACCGTATCGCCGAAAACCTGTATATTTTTGACGCACCGCCTGAAACCTGGGAGGACGAGAATTTAAATAAGATCCATAACGACCTTAACCGCACCTTTGATCTGCGCGAAAGATTCAGGAATATACAGGAGGGCTTAAGTATCATAAAAGACAATTACGAGCTTTTCAGGGATTTGCTGCAATATCGAACCAGTTTCAGGCTGGAATGGGTGATCATTATCCTTATCATGGTGGAGGTGCTAAATATTTTCATCCCGAAAATATTTGGTTAGGCTGCAGGCAGCTTAGTTCCTGAGCGCCAGTTGCGGGACGAAATAGCGCGAATATTGGCTCCATGGCAGGCCAGGCCCTCAATTCTAATGATATTTTAATACACATTTGCCGGTTTACGGTGTATATTTAATATCATTTATTCAGGATTGGCGCCGTCACTGATGATCATATATCATACGCCGTAAATGGCGGTTGTCAATTCTCTTACTGCAAAATGCAACGGCCTTTTTTTTAGGACCGTTCGGTAGATTACTAACATTTAAAATCTAAAGAAATGAAAACGTTCAATCATTTTTTGATGTTGGCATGCAGCCTGTTTACCTTATCTCAAACTGCGCTGGCGCAAAACGAAAGCGGGGGCATTTACAAAACTGCTTACGACTTCAGGCAAAACAAATTGTCGTACGCCGTTAATGTAAATAACGGCCGGGATAAAATAAAAAGCGACATGCTGTTAAGGGAGGGCAAGGTAAAAGTGATCAGCGGTGGCAGGGTGTATACGCTGGATAAGCGCGACGTGTACGGCTACAAAAGCCCCGATGGCGCTATCTATCGGTTTTACAGGAAAAACGACTACAAAGTGCTTAACGCCGGCGAGCCACTAACCTTATATGCTTATTTGCAGGGAAGCAGCTCGGGCCGCGCTAACATGCGCATATATGCCGACTATTATTTTAGCAGCAATCTATCCTCAGCGCCACAACACCTAACGATCGAAAATCTTAAAGCGGCATTCCCCGGCAACAGGAAATTCCAGGAAGCACTCGATGAAAATTTTAAAACAGACGAGGATCTTACCGCCTATGATGGTACGCATAAAATGTATAGGCTGGTGGAGACCTATAAAAATAGCTTAAAATAGAGCGCGCAGCAAAACTTACTATATTTAATAAAAAAAGCCTTTCAACACGGAAAGGCTTTTTGTGACCCCGGAGAGATTCGAACTCTCGACCCAATGATTAAGAGTCATTTGCTCTACCAGCTGAGCTACGGAGTCGTTTGCGTTTATTTCGGGCTGCAAATATGCGATTTTTTTTCAAAAAATAGAGATTAGTGAACAGAGATCGAGATTAGATAATTTTCCGTTTCCTGGTCTCTAATCTCTATCCTCTAATCACTACGCTAACGCGTACAATTCATTCCTTTGCTTCTCCACCATATCGCTGTTGATATATTCATCATAACTCATCAGCTTATCGATTGTGCCGCCGGGGGTGATCTCGATGATGCGGTTTGCCACGGTTTGTACCAGCTCATGGTCGCGGCTGGTGAACAGGATGGTGCCGCGGAAATCCTTCATACCGTTGTTGAGGGCGGTGATGGATTCCAGGTCGAGGTGGTTGGTTGGTTCATCCAGCATCAAAAGATTCGCGGATTGCAGCATCATCCTGCTGAACATACAGCGCATTTTCTCGCCGCCTGAGAGCACGGTGGCCTTTTTCATCACTTCCTCGCCCGAAAAGAGCATGCGGCCCAAAAATCCCCGAATAAACTGGTCGTCCTTATCGCCTGTGGAGTATTCGCGCAACCAGTCGATCAGGTTTTCATCCTTGCCTCTAAAATATTCGGCATTATCGATCGGGATATCGGCGAAATTGATGGTAACACCCCATTTAAATTCGCCCTTGTTAGCTTTATCCCGGCCGGTTAAAATATCATAAAGGGCGGTTGTGGCAAGACTGTTTTGTGAAATAATGGCGATCTTGTCGCCCTTGTTCACCATAAAGCTCACATTAGCAAACAGCAGTTCGCCATGAGTGGATTTGCTCAAACTTTCCACCTGCAAAACCTGGTCGCCCGCTTCGCGTCCCTGGTTGTTGAAAATAATACCGGGATACTTACGGTTTGATGGTTGTATCTCGTCCAGGTTGATTTTTTCCAATGCCTTTTTACGGCTGGTTGCCTGTTTGGATTTGGACGCGTTGGCGCTAAAGCGGCGGATAAACTCCTGCAGCTCCTTTACGCGATCCTCGGCCTTTTTATTCTGCTCCGAGCGCTGCTTCAAAGCCAGTTGGCTCGATTCGTACCAGAAGCTATAGTTACCGGTATAAATGGTCATCTTGCCAAAATCGATATCCACCACATGCGTACAAACGGAGTCGAGGAAGTGCCTATCGTGCGAAACCACTAATACTATCGCTTCGTAGCTGGCCAGGAAATCCTCCAGCCAGCTAATGGTGTGGATGTCGAGGTCGTTTGTGGGCTCGTCCAGCAGTAGTATATCAGGGTTCCCAAAAAGGGCTTGCGCCAACAGCACACGTACCTTTTGGTTACCGTCGAGTTCCTTCATTAATTTATAGTGCAGATCTTCTTTTATACCCAGGTTGCTCAGCAGGGTAGCGGCATTGCTTTCAGCATTCCAGCCGTCCATTTCGGCAAAAAGATTTTCCAGGTCGCCTGCGCGGTGGCCGTCTGCCTCGGTAAAGTCTTCTTTTAAGTAGATGGCATCCTTCTCCTTCATCACCTGGTACATCTCTTTGTGCCCGATAAGCACGGTTTCGATCACCGAAAATTCATCAAACTGGTAGTGGTTCTGGTTCAGTACGGCCATGCGTTCGCCGGGGGTAAAACTTACTGAGCCGGTTGAAGGATCGATCTCGCCCGATAGTATCTTCAAAAAGGTTGATTTACCCGAGCCATTGGCCCCGATAATGCCGTAACAGTTACCCTGTGTAAACTTCAGGTTTACGTCCTCGAAAAGAGTCCGTTTTCCATATCGTAGAGAAAGATTCGATACCGTGATCATGCGCCGCCTTTAATTTTGGGGCAAAAATACGGTAATAAAACCTAAAAACGCTGTTTTTACATAAAGATTACCGTTTTTGGCATCATTTTGGTGTAACTATTTACGGAGTTACCCATCTAACTGTTAATAAGTTAATAAGTTAAATTAACAAAATTGTAACATCAATGAGGAGATTTACGTTAATATTTTGAATTAAGGTTTTTACCAATTATTAAACACGATGGCACTATTAATTTCAATGTTAATAATAGTGAACGTATTAGTTTTCGTACGACAATTAGAGAGAAGGAAGGAATATTAACTCCAAATTGCTGCAGATAAATTAGCGTTAACTGAAAACAGCGCCCAGGGATTGGGTTTGGTGATCGGCGAGTTTCTGAAGAGGGCCTGATGCCAGCATTTTCATCATTATATTCAAATCAGCTGAAACGGTGTATTGTATGTGCGTTCCGTCAGCTGCCGAAGATAGTTCCCATTTCATTTCCAGGTCGAACGGAGCTTGCTCCGCAGGGATAATTACGATCTCCTTATTTTCAACACGGTTTGACACCTTGACACCCAATTTCCCCATGTTTTGAATGGTAAATTGTGCGGCATCGTGTGTCGATGCCCAGTTATAAATATTTTCGGGCATCAATTGCTGATGATTGTTCAAATCAGCCAGAAAATTATAAACATCGCTAACCGCGCGGTCGATCGTTATTTTACTCTCGAAAGTTGTCATTAAAGAATATTAGTATTTGTTTTGGATTGTTGCGGTAGCCGACTATTACTATTACTGCCACTGCCACTGCTACTGCCAATGCTACTGCCACTGCTACTGCTACTGCCACTTTCTCAAGTCCCCCACTCCGCAGGATTCTCGCGCCAGCTTTTTAACAGTTCGATATCGCTATCGGTGACATAATGATTTTCAACGGCATATTTTATTAGTGCGTTGTAGTTGGATAAAGTTACGAAAGGGCAATTTGCCTGTTTAAAATTATCTGCCGCCACATCGAAGCCATAAGTAAAAATAGCAGCCAGCCCGGCAACATCATAATCGGCATGTCTGAGCGCTTCAACAGCCTGCAGGCTGCTTTTCCCGGTCGAGATCAGGTCCTCAATCACCACCACACGTTTACCCTGCATCACGTCGCCTTCTATCAAACTGCCTGTGCCATGGTCTTTTGGCTTTGAACGGACATAAATAAAGGGTAACCCCATTTCCTGGGCCACCAATGCCCCTTGCGGAATGCCTGCGGTTGCCACACCGGCAATGCAGCCCACGGCGCCAAAAGTGTCTTGTATTAAACTGGTTAACTGCTGGCGTATGTAGGTGCGTATGGTAGGATGGGAGAGGGTAATGCGGTTATCACAATAGATCGGTGCCTTCCAGCCGGATGCCCATGTAAATGGATTATTAGGTTGAAGTTTAATTGCTTTAATTTGCAAAAGGAATTCGGCAACCTGCGTTTCAATCTCGGATTTATCAAACATGGCCCAAAAATACAGAATTTATATCAACGAAAAGGTGATACTGGTGACCGAATGGAAACCAAAAAAAAATAAAAACTATGAAATGCTTGATGATGAGGGGTTTGACCTGAAATTAGTTTATACCTGGATAGCGGCACGCAAAAACAACTCCTTTTGTGTGCTCACCCGCGATGCTAAAACTTTTTTAAAATCGCTGACCAAAAGCGTTACCTTAATTGAAGCGGCAGGGGGGCTGGTTATGAACGAGAAGGGCGAATACCTGTTCATCTACCGCAACGATAAATGGGACCTGCCGAAAGGAAAAGTAGAAAAAGACGAAAAAATAAAGGAAGCCGCCGTGCGCGAAGTGGAAGAGGAATGCGGGATAAGAGTAAGCGCGCTTGGCGATAAAATATGCAAAACTTACCATGTGTACCTGACCAGGGGCGAGGTGGTGTTAAAAAAGACACATTGGTTTAAAATGCAATGCAATGGCTTCTCGAAATTGAAACCACAAAAAGAAGAAGGAATAACTGAGGTGCGCTGGTTTCAATCGCATCATGTCGAGCCGATATTGGCCAATACATTCCCTTTGATAATGGATGTTTTGGTGAAGGAAGGAATCATCAGCAGGAAGACAAAGGACGAAGAAACGGCAGACATGAGCGGAGTATCCTAAACCCACTCTCTGGTTCTTGACGCTAAAGAAAGGGAAGCGCTTCTTTCGGGATAAACTGGCTCACATCGCCGCCATAGCGCATAATCTCGCGTACGATAGTGGAGCTGATGGATGAGTAGCCAGGCTTGCTTACAATAAAAATGCTCTCAATTTCAGGCTCCAGCGAATGGTTCATCTGGGCAATGGCTTTTTCGTATTCAAAATCCGATACGGTACGGATACCGCGTATCATATAGGCAGCACCGATGCTTTTGCAAAAATTAACCGTTAAACCCTCGTAGGCCACAATGTGTATGCGCGGGTCGTTTTCAAAAACCGCACGCAACATTTGCTCCCTTTTTTCAACGCTGAGCAAACCTTGTTTTGAGCTGTTAACCCCAATGCCGATGTATAGCTTATCAAATAAGCTTACCGATCGTTTAACAATATCAACATGGGCTTTGGTAATCGGGTCAAACGACCCGGGGAAAAGGGCTATTTTCATTAGCTGCGCGGTGAGATTCAGGTACAAATCTATAAATCATTCTTTAATTATCATTTAAATAAAAATTGGCTGTTTATCAGTGCCCGCGTAGTGCACTGTTGACCAGTTTAATATACGCAAATCGCAACTTTATGCCGCTATCGACGTAATAGCCCTTGTTTTCAACAATGAAATATTACATCAAACTGCTGCGGCCTAAGGACTGGTCAAAAAACCTGTTCCTGTTTATCCCTTCATTTTTCGCAGGGCACCTTTTCAGGCTGCACAATATCGAGTTTTTGGCCATAGGTTTTTTGGCTTTTAGCTGTTTCGCAAGCAGTATATATATCATTAACGACTACCGCGATATTGAAAACGACCGCAAACATCCAAAAAAATCAAAGCGTCCCATGGCATCGGGCAAAGTGCCGCCTTCGCATGGTATCGTCATCAGTATCCTGCTGGTCTTTATCGGTGCAGGGCTGGCATATCTCGCCAATAATGATCTTTCGCTCTTGTTTATCCTCGGCGTTTATTACATCATGAACATCGGCTATTCATTTGGCCTGAAAAATATAGCGATCCTGGATATGCTGATCGTGGCTATGGGGTTTATATTGAGGGTTAAAGCAGGTGCAATTATAGTAAACGAGGAAACCACCGATTGGCTGATTATTATGACCTTCCTTTTAGCCTTGTTTATGGCGATAGGGAAGCGAAGGGACGATATCCTGCTGCAAGACAGCTCCGGCGCCACGGTGAGGAAATCATTAAGTGGTTATAACCTGAATTTTTTGGATACCATGCTGGGATTGTTCAGCGCCATCATCATCGTTGCTTACCTCAATTACACGCAGGACGACGACTCCATCCGCAGGCTGGGAACCTACCGGCTTTATTATACGGCTGTTTTTGTAATAGCAGGCATTATGCGATACCTGCAGGTTGTTTTTGTTAAGAAAGACTCCGGCTCACCCACCGACATACTTTTTAAGGACCGTTTTATACAAGTGACTATCCTGCTATGGATAGCCTGCTTTTTTGTTATCTTGTACCTGCCACCTACCCCTATTTTTAATAAATGAAGAAGCAGATCGCCAACTGGGGTAATTACCCGGCCATTGAAGCTAACGAAGAAAGCTTTGTTTTTGACGATCAACTGGATAAATTGATCCAAAAAGATCAATCTTTTATCCCCCGTGGCAATGGCCGCTGCTATGGCGATGCCTCTTTATCTGAACGAACTATATCAACACTGAAATACGATAAAATACTTTCCTTTGATAAGCAGAATGGTATTTTTGAATGCCAGAGCGGCATTACGCTCGATCAGATACTCAAGGTTATCGTCCCGGCAGGTTGGTTTTTGCCCGTTACACCGGGTACCAAATTTATTACTATAGGAGGCGGATTGGCCAGTGATGTGCATGGAAAAAACCATCATATCGATGGCTCCATCTCAAACCATGTGGTTGAAATGGACGTAGTGCTGGCATCGAATGAAGTAGTTACCTGTTCGCCTGAAAATCACCACGATCTTTTCGAAGCCACTTTAGGCGGAATGGGTCTTACAGGTGTGATCAGCAGGGCGACGATCAGGCTGAAGAAAATAGAAACCTCGATGATCCGTCAAAAGCAGATCAAAGCGGCAAACCTGCAGGAGTTGATCGGGCTTTTCGAGGAATATAAAGATTATACCTATTCTGTCGCCTGGATTGACTGCCTGAAAAAAGGCGAACATTTCGGGCGCAGCATTTTAATGCTTGGCGAGCACGCAACAGTAGATGGCCTTGCTGAAATACAAAAAGCCAGCGCACTGAAACTGCCCAAAAATAAACAGATCATTTTCCCGTTCAATTTGCCGTCATGGGTGCTGAATAAATTTTCAGTTAAGGCTTTTAACTTTTTGTACTATACCAAGAATTTTAAAAAAGAGATTAACAATGTTGTTTCTTACGAGCCATTCTTTTATCCTTTAGACGCCGTACTGCACTGGAACAGGATGTACGGCAAAGCCGGTTTTGTACAGTACCAGTTTGTATTGCCGCTGGATGCCAGGCAAGGGCTTGTTGAAATTTTAGAGCGGATAGCTGAGGAAGGCCTGGGCTCGTTCCTGGCGGTACTAAAGGTATTCGGTAAGCAGCAGAGCATCATTTCATTCCCGAAGGAGGGCTATACCCTTGCACTGGACTTTCCGGTTCGCAAAGGTTTATTGCAATTTTTAGATGAGCTTGACCAACTGGTTT
>DASRTD010000113.1:0-7939 GCA_035656115.1 Mucilaginibacter sp. | reverse complement strand
CGATTGAAATCGTCGACATCGCAGGCCTGGTGAAAGGCGCCAGCAAAGGGGAAGGCCTGGGCAATCAATTTTTAGCCAACATAAGGGCCACTAATGCCATCATCCATGTTTTGCGTTGCTTCGATAATGACAATGTGATCCACGTAGACGGTTCGGTCGACCCGGTGCGCGACAAGGAGATCATCGACACTGAGCTACAGCTGAAGGACCTGGATTCGATAGAGAAGAAAATATCGAAGGTAGAAAAAATGGCAAAAACCGGCGGTGATAAGGAGGCAAAGAAAACCTTTGATGTTTTAACAGTTTATAAAAACCATTTGCTTCAGGGTAAATCGGCACGCACCGCGCCGGTTGCCGAAGAGGATAAAGAATACATTGCTGATATATGGCTGCTCACGGCTAAACCTGTAATGTACGTTTGCAACGTGGATGAAGCCTCGGTAAATACTGGCAATGCTTATGTAGAAAAAGTTCGGGCGGCTGTAAAAGATGAAAACGCCGAAGTGCTGGTCATCTCGGCACAAATCGAGTCGGAAATTGCCCAGTTGGAAACCTATGAGGAACGCCAAATGTTCCTGGACGATCTCGGCCTGGCCGAATCAGGCGTAAACAAGCTGATCAAAGCTGCCTACAAGCTGCTTAACCTGGCCACCTATTTTACTGCCGGTGTGCAGGAAGTACGCGCCTGGACCATCACCAAAGGCTTTACCGCACCCCAGGCTGCAGGGGTTATCCACACCGATTTTGAAAAGGGGTTTATCCGCGCCGAGGTGATCAAATACGAAGATTTTGTGAAATTCAACGGTTCCGAAGCGGCTATTAAGGAAAACGGCAAGCTGGGCGTCGAAGGTAAAACATATATCGTGCAGGATGGTGACATCATGCACTTCAGGTTTAATGTTTAAGTACTAAACTTATTGTGTCAACTTTGTTTTTATCACTTACTAATTGCTTATCGACCTGTATCTGCTGTACATAGCTCACATAATAGCCATATGCCCTTTTGTTGTAATTGGATTCATTAATATCATAGCATTCGTTTGAGATAACTAAAAGTAAACCAAAGATCAAAAAAGTTTTTAATTGGATACCAGTAATGAATTGTTCAAAATTGATTCGTTTCGGTTTGCCCTTAGGCCCTTTCAAATAAACAATACTTGAGACAAGAGCGTTGCCGGTAATTATCAGAATTAATATTTCAATACTCAAAGAAACCAATAGAATCATGCTTTTTGCGAGATCTATCCTGCTCTGAATTGACTTAAGTTCCTCCAATGGTTCATTGGTTTTTGAGTAGCACCAATTTTTCCCCGAATAATATATTTGTTGTATAAATTTACCGAACAAAGTATCGCGAGCTTTGTACTTAGCATATTCCCTTAAACTATCGCGATTTTTATATTTAGTTTTAGCATGTTTTAGCGTATCCGCCAATTTATTAAATTGAATATTAATATCTTTATTGGAATCCAATTTGCTAGTAAAGAAATTGCTTCCAATCAATTTATTTGCATTCCTGACAATAATCTTTGTTCTTAACACAGATTCACCTAAACCCGTGAGTTTGTAATCACTCGAAAATAACACCTCTTTTCGTGCGTCTTCCTGCGACTCCATCAGACTAAACCATTTCAGTTCCTTTAGCACGACGTTTTTATCGGTATCGCCGCTGTCAGCCATTCGTTCAGTTAGGTCGCCAGCTATGATGCCCATGCAATAAATTACGACAAGAGCAAGGATAGCATAACCACTTTCTTTATAATTTTCTCCGAGGATAGATCTTATCCAATTAAAATACACATCGTTGTCAAATTTATCCTTAACAAAAAACTTGTTTACAATAAAATAAAAGAATAGGATCAACGCTAACGTTAAAATTCCGATGCAAATGGTTGAAAAAATATCTGACAGCTTAAGATCAAACATGGCAAAAAGGTTTAGTAAAGTATCGTTTAAATAATTTATCGCAGATAGACCAGGAACAAAATCGCGAGTCGTTGCTGCTCACATAGTCATCATGACTATAAAGTTACAATAAATAGCTAAAATACAAATGATTAGAAAAAAAAACTAAACTAAAGCTTCAATAAGATGGTTAAGCAATAAATAACTGTCTGACTGGCTCCAAAAGGCTCTTAAAAATCCGCTACGCTCCAATAAGCTTTTTTCCGCTGATATTGCTGATCGAACAATAGCGGGTAATTCTTCCTGCCCGGCACAGGGTAATAATCCAGCCAGGTGTTTTTGTCGGAAATATTCCAAAAGGTAATACCGGTGATCACGTCTTTATACTGGCGAAATATTTTAAATACCTGTGCATATTGGTCTCCCTGCTTTTTTTCCAACTCGGGCGTATAGGCATCCGACTCCCAGGGCCGCCGGGCGCGCCGGTTTTTCTCCCAGGGATAAATTGACATGTCCAATTCCGTGATCTGTACTTTTAATCCGAGCGACGAGAATTTCTTTATTGTTTCGATCAAATCAGTCGCAGCCGGTTCATAAATCGACCAGTGCGCCTGCAACCCGACAGCGTTAATGGGCACTTTTGCGTCAACCAATTTTTTCAACAGGCGATAAACGCGCTCGCGTTTTTCAGGGCGTTCGGTATTGTAGTCGTTATAAAATAAAGCCGCATTCGGGTCAGCTTCATGTGCGTATTCAAATGCTTTTGCAATAAAGTCTTCTCCGCATACCTGGTACCAAAGTGAGTTTCTAAGGAATTTGGTACTGTCGTCATCTATGGCCTCGTTCACTACATCCCAGGCATATATTTTTCCTTTGTACCGGTTAACGACAGTAGTTATGTGATCTTTCAGGCGTTTCAGCAGTACCTCCTTGGTAACGAGGTCACCGGCGGCATCCTTAAAAAGCCAGCCCGGTGTCTGCTCATGCCAGCAAAGGTTGTGGCCACGCACCCGCAAGCCATGGGCGGTTGCAAAATCAACAATCTTATCAGCATCTGTCCAGTTGTAGCGGTTTTCCTCCGGGTGGATGGGCCCCATTTTCATCGCGTTTTCAGGCGTCAGGCTGTTGAATTGTTTGAGGATAAGCGCCACCTCGGCCGGGTTCTTTAAGTCCGCCGGCGATACCGCAACACCGATGGGGAAGTAGTTTTTATAATAATCCTTTAAGCCTTTGGCGGTATCGGGTTGGGCGCTCGTCCGAAAGGCTATTAACAGCAGCCACGCAAAAACAAAAACGCGGGGTGTTTTAATCATAAATTTTTCCTGTTTTGATTTTGAGTTCAGGGAAAAAGGCTTCTTTTAACACCCATTTCCAACCCTCTTAACTCGGCCAACCCTTTCATCCGGCCGGTTACGGAATACCCCGGATAGGTTTTGTAATTAAAATCGTCAAGCAATTTGTGGCCATGGTCGGGCCGCATGGGAATGGCAATGTCAAACCGGCCGGTCTCCTGGCGGCGTTTTTGTTCCAGTATCACATTTTTCATCACTGCGTACATATCATTGCTTCCGTTTAGATGGTCAGCTTCAAAAAAGCTGCCGTCGTCCTCACGCTGAACATTCCGGAGATGTAAAAAATGGATATGGCTGCCCAGCCGGCTTACCATTCCCGGCAGGTCGTTATCGGCCCTTGCCCCGAGTGATCCCGTACAAAAAGTGATTCCATTACTTGACGATGGCGCGGCATTAACCACATCTTCCAAATCTTTTTCGGTGGAAACAACCCTGGGCAAACCTAAAATTGAAAACGGCGGATCATCCGGGTGGATGCACATTTTGATCCCATATTGCTCGGCTGAGGGAACGATTGCCTTTAAAAAATAAGCCAGGTTTTCCTTGAGCGCTGCGGCATCGACGTGCTCATATTGATCAAGATGTCCTTTAAATTCAGTTATCGTAAGCACGTCGGTTGTGCCGGGCAGGCCGGCCATTATGGTATTGGTGAGGTCGCTTATTTCAGTGGCGCTCAAGCTGTCCAGGTATTCTTTTGCCTGCTGCTGCCGCGACTGGCTAACCTCGTTGTACGCTTCCTGCCGTTCCAGGATATAAAGATCAAAAGCGGCCATCGCCAGCGCTTCATACCGAAGCGCCGATGCACCGTTAGGCAGGCGGTAGTCGATGTCCGTACGCGTCCAATCGAGTACAGGCATAAAGTTGTAGCACACCGTTTTTATTCCGCATTCGCTCAGGTTTTTTAGCGTAGCGATATAGTTTTCGATGCATTTGTCCCTATCGGCCCCAGCGGTTTTAATACTTTCGTGGATATTCACGCTCTCCACCACCGACCAGGAAAAACCAGCGGCGTTTATCGTCTTTAGGCGATGATTGATCTCGTCCAAACTCCATACCTCGCCGCTGGGAATATGGTGCAACGCATTAACGATACCCGTAGCGCCTGTTTGCCTGATAGACGCCAGGGTAACGGCATCATCCGGGCCATACCATCTGAAGGTTTCTTCTAAATCGCTGAACATGGTTTAAATATACCTGTTTACCAGGTTTTCATAATACTCCTGGCGGCCGCTTATCGTTTTAGGTTCGCCGTGTTCGATGGCATAAGCACGCAAATCCTCCAGCGATAGCTTGCCTTCCTCAAACGCTTTGCCTTTACCACTGTCATATGAAGCATAGCGATCCTTGCGCAGCTTTAAGTATTCCGATTTTTGCAGGATATTATCCGCGGTGATCAGCGCCCTGGCAAAAGTATCCATTCCGCCGATATGGGCGTAAAACAGGTCGGCAGGGTCGGTCGAATTGCGCCGAATTTTAGCATCGAAATTAATGCCGCCACCCTGGAAACCGCCTGCTTCCAGGATGATCATCATAATTTCGGTGACCTCGTTAATATCGTTGGGGAACTGGTCAGTATCCCAGCCGTTTTGGTTATCGCCCCGGTTAGCATCAATCGAGCCTAAAAGCCCCGCATCCGCAGCCACTTGTATTTCATGTTGAAAGGTATGACCCGCCAGGGTGGCGTGATTAACTTCAAGGTTTAATTTAAAATCGTTTATGAGATCATATTTCTGCAAAAAGCCCAGCACAGTGGCAGCATCATAATCATATTGGTGCTTGGTTGGCTCACATGGTTTTGGTTCGATAAAGAATGTGCCTTTAAAACCTTGCTTGCGTGCATAATCTTTGGCGGTATGAAGGAATCTTGCAAAATGTTCCTGCTCGCGTTTCATATCGGTATTCAGCAGGGTCATATAGCCCTCCCGGCCGCCCCAGAATACATAATTTTCACCAGCGAGCGCAATTGTCGCATCCAACGCGGCTTTTACCTGCGCGGCTGCGTGGCTCAGCACATGGAAATCCGGATTAGTTGCTGCGCCGTTCATATACCTTCGGTTACTGAACAGGTTTGATGTGCCCCAAAGCAGCTTTACTCCGCTGTCTTTTTGTTTTTGCCTGGCGTACTCAACCATGGCCTGCAGTCGGCGGTCATTTTCGTTTACATCATTGCCATAGTCAACCACATCCACATCGTGAAAACAATAATAATGCAGGTTCATTTTAGTGATGAACTCAAAAGCGGCGTCCATTTTATCTTTGGCGCGCTCAACGGCATCGCTTTTCTCGTTCCAGGGAAACAAATGCGTCGGTTCGCCAAACGGGTCGGCGCCCGAGCCGCAGAACGAATGCCAGTAAGCGCAGGCAAAACGCAGGTGATTCTTCATGCTTTTACCTGCGATCAACCTATTTTCGTCGTACCAGCGGAAGGCCAGCGGGTTATCGGAATTTGGCCCTTCGTAATTAACCTGGCCAATGCCTTTAAAAAATTCTTTTTCTCCGGTTACTATGTTCATGGGATCAATTAGTGAGTTAGTGTATTAGTGAGTTAGTGAATTATAATCGGTGTTAATTGATTAATTTTATTCCAGGTGTTTTGCCAGCAAATTCTTCCATTCCTCGTAAAACGGCTCGAGTTTTTTGTTTGATGGTTCCACCATTTGTATGGGGTGCATGCGTTCAAAGGCCTGTTCTGGTGACGAAAAAATGCCTGCTCCTATTCCTGCTCCGATTGCGGCGCCAACGCTCCCGTCATTTTTATAGAGCTCGACCGGTACACCGGTAATGTTTACAAAAGTTTCAGTAAAAAGGTCGCTTAAAAACAAGTTGTTTTTGCCGGCGCGAATAACGCCCGGGTTGATACCATTTTCGCGCATAATATCCAATCCGTACCTGAACGCAAAAGCTATTCCCTCCTGTACCGCCCTAATCACGTGTGCCTGCGAATGTTTATTCAGATCGATATTTTGAAAATGTGCCCCCACCATTTTGTTGTTCAGCATACGCTCCGCTCCATTTCCAAAGGGCAAAACCAGCAAACCGTCGCTGCCCGCGGGTGCTTCGGCCCCTTTGCTGTTCATTTGCATATAGCTTTCACCCCCTCCAAATGCCTGCTTCAGCCAGCGGTACATACTGCCCACTCCGTTGATGCACAAAAGCACTCCGGTGCGCTTTTGGGCAGTTGTATAGTTTACGTGAGCAAAGGTGTTGATACGCGATTGTTTGTCATAAGTCAGTTCTTCACCAACGCCATAAATTACGCCCGAAGTACCTGCGGTAGCGGCTATCTCACCTGGATTAAGCACATTCAGCGACAGTGCATTATTAGGCTGATCACCGGCTTTATAGGTAACCGGAATGCCGGGTTTTAGTTTTAGCTTTTGAGCAACGGAAGGCAGCAACTGGCCGTGAGAAGAAAACAATGGCTGTATCTCCGGGAAAAAAGAGCGGTCAAAACCAAAATAATTAACAACATCGCCGGAAATGCCGCTATTTAAAAAGTCAAAAAATATGCCTTCGGATAAACCGGATGCCGATGCATTAATCTCGCCGGTAAGCTTCATAGCAATAAAATCGCCCGGAAGCATCATTTTGTCGATTTGAGAATAGTTAGCCGGCTCGTTTTCCTTTACCCAGGCTAATTTTGAAGCGGTAAAATTGCCCGGTGAGTTGAGTAAGTGCGACAGGCATTTTTCATGCCCGATAGCGTCAAAAGCCTTATCCCCTATCTCAACCGCCCGGCTATCACACCAGATGATGCTGTTCCGAAGCGCTTTTTGTTTTTTATCAACCAAAACGAGGCCGTGCATTTGGTAAGCAATCCCAATTGCGGCTACGTCATGTGGATTATAAAGTCCCTTGCTATTACATAATTCAATAGCATTTTGAACCTGTTCCCACCACATTTCCGGCGATTGCTCGGCCCAGCCGGAATGAAGCGCTATAATGGGCGACTCTTCATCCGGGTATTGCGCAGAAGCAACTACTTTTTGCGTCGAAGCATCCACCACAGATACTTTTACCGATGAGGTACCAACATCTATTCCTAATAGTAACATCCCGTTTGGAAGCTGGTTAATTTTTTTGGCTGATTAAAAACTGGCCGATTTTCGGGCTAAATTAAAGTATTTTTTTAATCGGCAACCTCGAAAAAACTTAATATCGCACCTGATTTTGGGGGATGATACGGTATTATCAAATCATGGTGATTTTTTCACTTGCCAATAACAGAAAAGCCATCTTGCGATGGCTTGCTAATGTGTCCCCGAAGGGATTTCTCGCTCGCGCCGCCCAACCACAGCCTGCTCGAGAGAAAGTTCGAACCCCGCCCGGCGCGTCGGTTCGAATCCCTTGCTTAAAATACAAAAGCCATCTATCAATGGCTTGCTTAGTGTCCCCGAAGGGATTCGAACCCCCATCATCAGAACCGGAATCTGACATTCTATCCATTGAACTACGGAGACAGTGTGGCAAAGATAGGGATTCAAATCCTATTTTGTTTGCCGCCTTTATAAAAAATGATAGGTAAGGTATGAAAGTCATTGGTCATTGGTCATTCGTTGTCGTTTACTTAAGCGTTCACCTGCGCATTTCCGCCTCATCCTAAATCCTTCTCCAAAGGAGAAGGACTTCAATTTATAGAGGAAATAGTCTTTTTTAAGCCCCTCTCCATTGGAGAGGGGTTT
>DASRTD010000112.1:0-5241 GCA_035656115.1 Mucilaginibacter sp. | reverse complement strand
TTTTTGAAAGTCCCTATTTAAATCTTATACTACTTAACATAATGTTAATTATGTTTAAAGCAAACAAAGATTTGTTTAGTGGGGATGTCCAACTGCCTTAATAAATTTAGAAAGCCGTTCCTTATGCTAAATTTTTTTATTACACCGGCAAGCGTTTAAGTCGACACACAAAGCTTAAAATTTGTTTTTTCTTTAAATTTTTAATTAATTTTTTTTAATTCAGATTTTATTTTCAATAAGCTTTGCCCAACACTGGTTTAAATGCTTTTCATGTGACCGTTCCAGTAAAGATTAATCGGAATTTTTCCGATATTTAGCCGGTATGTTAGCCTCCGAAAATGCTGTAAAATGGGCCATGCGCTTATATCCACCGCTTTTTTTTCAGCGCATTTGGGTAAAACATTTTCACAAGGGCTTTCGCGGTGTTGATGTGACCGTCCGGAAAAGCTTCCTCAATACCAATCACGATCATTCGATTTTTGGCGGCACCATTTACGCGGCAGCCGATCCTTTTCACCCCATACTTTTTACACACCTTTTAACGCTTAAAGGTTACCGGGTTAAAGCCTGGTCGCGCTCCTCAGCCATCCGTTATTTTAAGCCGGCTAAGACAGATTTGCATTTCAACGTAATCATAACTAACTCAGAAATAGCAGCTTGCGAGGCGCAACTAAAGCTAAGTGGCAAGTACCGTAAATCGTACAAGGTGGAGATATTTGATAAAGACGATAAGCTTTGCGCCCTGGTGATCAATGAAATGTATATGCGTGATCTAACAAGGGAAATCACAAAATAAAACAGGAAACAATGCAGGTTTTTGTAAACGACGATAGTTTTTTAAAAAAAGGATATACCATCTCTACTGATAAAGCACTGATCGATTTTGAAGCCGTTTATCAGTATTTGAGCGGGGAATCTTACTGGGCTAAGGGCATACCGGCTGAGCGGCTGGCGAGGGCGATCCAAAACTCGATGTGCTTTGGTGTTTATAAGGGAAATGAGCAAGCAGGCTTTGCCCGGGTGGTTACCGATCAGGCGACATTCGCATACATTTGCGATGTTTTTATCCTGCCCCAACATCGGGGTTTCGGTTTATCAAAATGGCTGATGCAGACTATTGTCGGGCATCCCGACCTGCAGGGATTAAGGCGTTGGTCGCTGGCGACCCTCGATGCACACGGCCTGTACAGCCAGTTTGGGTTTACCCGGCTAAGCAAGCCGGAAAATTGGATGGAAATGTTTAAGCCTTACCAATAAATGCGGGCGGGAGAATAGTTATGAATGTCAAAAAGATGATCATTGAAGGCGAAGGCGTTTCTCTCGACTTTAAAAAAACCATTACCAGTTGCGAGAAGATTGCCCGCACGATGACGGCCTTCGCCAATAACAAAGGCGGCAAATTGCTCATTGGGGTTTACGATGATGGTACTATTAAAGGTGTAAAATCCGAAGACGAAGAGCGTTACATGATTACTAGAGCGGCAACTGAGTTTACCAGCCCTCCCCTCGCACCGGAATTTGAAGAAGTTTACGTAGACGATAAATTAGTTTTAGTGGTTGATATTCCTGAATCTGCCGAAAAGCCGCATTACGCATTAGCTGAAGATGGTAAATGGTGGGTTTATGTGCGGGTTAAGGATAAAAGCGTGCTGGCCAGCAAAGTTGTGGTTGACGTTTTGAAGCGTTCCCTGGAAAAGGATGGCGTTTTAATTGAATATTCCACCAAAGAAAAGGCATTGCTGGAGTACCTGGACAAGGCCGCCCGCATTACTATAAAAGAATGCTGCGATCTGCTCAAGATCGGCCGTCGCCGTGCCCAGCGCCTGCTGGTTGATTTGATACTTTCCGGTATCATTCGCATCAATACAACGGAAAAGGAAGAGTTTTACACGTGTGTTTGAGTTGAGTCCGAAAGTCAGTAAAGTCGGGAAAGTCCGACCGCGTGCCGCCTTAGCTTCAGCGGTGGCGCAAAGACGCTGCAGATGCGATTACTGAAATTTCTCCACAACCCGAAAATTGACCCGCCAAAGTTCGATATTCGCCTGCCAACTAATCCCCCCGAAGGAGTCCTTCGGACAAAACTCTGATCTCTGCAATGAAAGCCATCTACCATAAATATAAGGGCCATTACCGGGATAATTTGATATTGGCTATCCCCGTGGTTATTTCGCAGTTGGGTCATACACTTGTCGGGACAGCTGATACGATCATCATCGGACATTTTGCCGGGACCATATCACTGGCCGCCGTATCGCTGGCCAACAGCATTTTTATCGTCATGCTGATTATCGGAATCGGTGTGTCTTACGGCATTACGCCACTCATTGCGCAAAATAATGGCCAGGGCAATTACGCGGAATGTGGCAGACTGCTTTCAAACAGCCTGTTTATCAATATCATTACCGGGCTTATACTTTTAGGTATAACGTTGGGAGGCTCCTTGTACCTACTGGACCACCTGGGGCAAACCCCTGGGGTGGTTCAGCAAGCGCGGCCGTTCCTGGTGCTGCTGGGTATCTCAATTGTTCCGATGCTGGTGTTTAACACCTTTAAGCAGTTTACCGAAGGCCTTGGCTTTACCAAACAAGCAATGATGATCTCGGTATTTGGCAATATTTTCAACGTTTGCGTTGGCATTACACTGGTAAAAGGTTTTTCGATGGGTGTCAGAGGCGTTGGCTATGCCACACTAGCCGATCGGTGTATAATGGCGGTAGTAATGGCCGCCTATGTCTTCAGGTCAGTTAATTTCAAAAAATACCTGGTTGATTTTGCTGTCAGGAATATCGACAGATTACGTTGTTCGAAGATATTCCGCATTGGCGGCCACGTCGCTTTGCAATATACATTTGAGATAAGCGCGTTTAGCGCAGCCGCAATAGTTATCGGCACGATCGGGTATCATGAGCAGGCTGCCCACCAGGTAGCCATTAACCTCGCATCAATGACTTACATGATGGCCAGCGGTTTTTCTGCCGCCGCTGCCATAAAATCGGGAAACTTCTTTGGCAATAAGGAGCATATCAAACTGCGTCACTCAGCTGTATCGAGTTATCATATTGTGCTGGTTTTTATGTTTATAACAGCGATGATCTTTACCCTGTTTAACCAGGTATTGCCCTGGATATACACTTCAGATCGAATCGTTATACACATTGCAGCACAGCTGATTGTCATTGCGGCGATATTCCAGTTATTCGACGGGACGCAGGTCGTTGGCCTCGGAATTTTGCGTGGCATGGGCGATGTAAATATTCCTACCATCATAACCTTCCTGGCGTACTGGGTAGTAGGCTTGCCGGTTGGCTATATTTTAGGGCTAAAGCTTGGCTTTGGGGTTAAAGGCGTTTGGTACGGCCTGGTTCTGGGTTTGGCGGTGTCCTCCCTCCTGCTGTTTTTAAGGGTCCAGTTTATCAGCAGAAAAGCAGAGTCAGGAATCAAGAATCAAGAGTCAAGATAGGAAGAATATGCCTTTTTATCTTGGCTCTTGATTCTTTCCTCCCTATTTCAATGCATTTTGATAAAACAACTCTTCATCAGCCTTTAGCTTTTCGTCCGTCTCCTTGCTTACATAAACCATGTGGCCGGCCTTGTAATAGTTCAGGATTATGTTTTTTCGCACATCGGGCCTTAAACCCATATGGCTAACCACGTATTCGGCATTGTAAACCGGTGTGGCCAGGTCATAATAACCGCAAACCACATTTACATGCAGGTGCGGGTTTTGGGTCATGGCGCTTCTTAAGGTTTCTGAAACATCAAGGTAGCTATTATCACCACCCGCGTATCCACCAAAAGGTTTTAAATCCCAGGGCCATACACTGGTCACCGCTTCGTAAGGAATATCATTGACGTAACCCAAATCTTTTCTGACATATTGGTTAAAGGCGCCGATAAACAGTCCGTTCAGATTCGCATCACTTGGATCGTATGAGGGGTATTCGCCGGCATCATCTATATCCTCACCTGTAAAGCGGCTGTCATACCGGCCCACAATTTTTCCTTCGTCTTTCAAAACCTCCTTAAAAAACCTGCCATCCGTTATCCGTTCGTTGGCTTTGCGGATATAGTCTTTAGGGATGCCCATAAAATAATTGAGCGTGTCAACCATCTTGCTGACAAGGTCGGCGGGCGCCTGGTCACCGAGGCTTAAAAAATAGGAATAGCTTCCGTTCGCGAACGACTCGGCTTTTTTGGTAAGCTCCGCGGGTGTTAAAGCCTCCAGGTCGGGACTCAACTTTTTGAAATATTGGGCGGTATTGGCAAAAGTGGGCAGGAAATAAACGTATGGCATCTCATTGCCATTTTTAAAGTCGATCAGCTGAAAATTCAGTACCGACGAGATCAGTGTAATACCATTTAAATACATGCCGTAACGGTCTTGCAAATAGCCAGAAAGACCGGCTGCCCGTGTAGTGCCATAGCTCTCGCCGGCAATAAACTTAGGGCTTTCCCAGCGCTGGTATTTGGTAATATAAAGCCGGATAAAATCGCCTACTGATTCAATATCCTCGGTATAACCGTGAAAAAGCTTTGCCTCCACCCCTTTTTGCGGTCGGCTGTAACCGGTTGATACGGGGTCAATAAATACCAGGTCGGTAAAGCCAAGCCAGGTATTGGGGTTATCTTCATATTGATATGGCGGCGCGGGTGCATCGCCTTTGTCATCGGCAAATTTTACCCTAACCGGGCTGAACGAACCCATATGCAGCCAGATGGACGCCGATCCCGGGCCACCGTTAAATACAAAAGTAACCGGCCGCTTGCCTGTACTGCCGGTATTATTGCCAGTGTAAGCAACGTAAAATATTTTGGCGATCAGTTTGTCGTCTTTATCCTTCATTGGCATATAGCCTGCCGTTGCGGTGTAGCTGATGGCCTTCCCGTCAACAGTCACCTGGTGATGCGTAATGGAAGGCTTGCTTACGGAAGTGTCTTTTTTTGCCATGGCTTCGCTGTCCTTAACCGTTACGGACATGCTATGCGATTCGTTCGCATTTTGCGCTAACAACTTATTGGACAACGCAGCCAACAAAAGGATCATAAAAACGGGCAGGATTTTTCGGGTCATAAGTTTGAGATTAATAAGGACTGTTACTTTCCAAATATTCATTAAAAAAATGATTAAAGCAAGACGGGATTTGCCGATGAAGAGTGAATGTCGTTTAAACCGCCGTAGAGACGCGATGCATAGCGTCTTGGGAAATGTTTGACGGAATTTTAAGATTTGGTGCAGATGGA
>DASRTD010000111.1:0-15734 GCA_035656115.1 Mucilaginibacter sp. | reverse complement strand
AAGGGTCGGTGGTGAGCACAATGCCATTGTACATTTTTTTAAATTCATCGAAGCTTACTTTTCGATTGTTCCATTTATCGCTGGAAAGGTAATAACGACCGTTTTCTATCTTTTTAACCAGTACCATGCCGCCGCCATTGCTTTTAACGTGGGCCAGATAGGGAACAGGGATATCGCCCAACTCATCAAAGCCAATATGAAAAGCAACATTTTCAACGCGGAATGCGGTTAATACGTCGCTGACCGCCAGTAAACTGGGGTAATCGGGGTGTTTGTCCAATTCGCCAATGATCATTTCAGGATCGATGGAAATTTTTAGGGAACGGAGAAGTTTAATAACGGCAGCGTGAGCGTTGCCATATTTGGTTAAGGCTATCATATTTTGTTTCGAAAAAAGAACTTAGGTTAAATAGTTTATTATCAGGTTTATGGTATAAAGCTAAATATTAATCAATTGATAATCCAAATTTTTTCTTCAATTTATTTGGGGGGATTTCTTAGTACAATTATTAGTTATTTCGGCACTTTCAAATCACAACATCCTTTACCACTTCGGCAAAAACGTCCCACCATAAAATAAGTGACTGTTCCCATTTTATATCACTTTTTCTTTTTAAAAGTTTAGTATCTATTTCCCATGGCTTGTACCGGCCCCAATAATGAATGATGGAAATATTTGTCGCTAATAGTCTTCTTTTGTAACAGAAATTATAATTTGGTAATTTGCAATATTCATCAATATAACCGGACGGAACATTAAACTTATGGTCTAAATGTAAACTTTCATCCGAGGTCCAGTCTTTATAAAAAGCATGCAGAAAACCCTGATCGCCTCCATCGTCCGAAGGCAGGTAATTCATTGAAGAACAAAGGGTATCAAATAAGGCTTTATCTGGTTCTACCACCAAGAACCCGGCATTAAAATCTTTCCATGATTCATTGCCAGGATAAAGGCCGCCTGCAACTACCGCCGACATGTGTGGCATGTTGAATAGCACATCTATATTTTGACAAATCAGCATGTCGGCATCCAGATATACCACTTTATCAAATTCAACCAGCTCAAATATCCTCAACTTGGTAAACATATGTTTAAAATTACGTTCATCGTTGATCAGTTGGTGCGGGTTTTGGATTACCTCTATACGTTTGTATTCGATTTTTTTTTGTTTCAATATTTCGAGATATGCGGGCGAAACAAGGTCGGTAATCAGCACCATTAGCTGGTACCGGGTATTGTATGTTTTTAACGACTGATTTAATGCAAGCACACCCGGCAGGAAGCTGTCGGTACCTAAAAAGGTAACAAATGAATATTTAGTTTCCATATTAACTTATCGCTTCTATCAGTGATTTAAAACAGTTTTGTGCCGAGAAGTGATTTCCGATCAGTCTGTGTGCCAGCTTACTTAGCTCTTTGCGAAGCGCAATATCATCTATCAGCAGGCAAATTGCCCGGATAAAGCCCTCCTGGTCATTCGCTACTAAAAACGAATTGTTGATGCCGCTTTCGATACCGCGTGCGCCATGCGCCGTCGTAACAAGCGGCCTTCCATGCGCCAGCGCCTCTACATTTTTTATTTTCATACCCGCCCCAAAACGTACCGGGTTAATAACGATGTCGGCCAATCCATAAACGCTTTCAATATCATTGACGAAGCCGTTCAAAATAACATTTGACTGCCCCGATGCCCCGATGCCGCTGCAAACGGTACCGTAAATTTGAAGGATCACGGGGTATTTTGCCGAGATATGCGGCCAGCAGTTTTTAATGAACCAATTTATGGCGTCACGGTTGGGCAGGTAAGCGCTGGCTGCAAATACGATGTTTTTTACTTCAGGCCTGATGGGATGTGCCACAGGTTCGACCGGGTGAGGACATAGCAATGCTTTACCGGATCCTGCCATGGCGTCAACTGTATCAAAATCATCGGAACAAAGCACCATGATGCGGTCGTAAACGCTGAACAGCTCTTTTTCCGTTTCGGCAGACAATTCATAAAGCGCGCCGGCATGATCGAATTTTTTAAATTCTTCGGCGCGTTTGCTTATAATATCATGTGCATCCAGTATGACCTGTGTATCCTCAATTAAAAAGTTTAAAAAATAGCTGCTGTGGATATATTCGATGATGACGGTATCAAAATGACGGTCTTTTATTAATGCTTTCAGCCTGCGGCCATAGCCGGTTGAACTGAGATATTTTGTTTTTTCCAGGACATGAAATTCGGCCTTGAAGGTTGCACCAAGCGCGGTTTCGATGTTTGGCGGCGCCGGGCCGGTATTTACCACCGTTAGCTGCACCTGTCCCGCGAGGTAGTTCACCAGGCTGTAAATACGTGCGCGGTTGCCGGACGACCGTTCCCAAAAGTTCACATCGGTAAGCAGCAGCACTTTTTTCATTGGTTAATACGCGCGGCTGAGCATCAGTTTAAGATTTTTTTCCAGAAAGCATGCATCCACAATATAATCTCCGTCGAAATAATCCTCTCGGCCATAGGTTTCGCAAAGCTGGTGGTAGTAATGGATGCCTAAACCTTCAGCCATATACCAAAATAGGGGGCTGGGATGGTCCAACTCGTTTGTTTTGTCCTTATGCAGCTCCAGCAGCGAAGCCCCTTCGGGTACAAAAAGGAGGTTGGTCAAGCCGGAGCCATGTTCGCCTACCAGGTACCGTACCCGCGAAAAAATGGCCACCTGCTCCAGGAAGCTGAATTTTTCGGGATGAAAAGTCTCAAACCCATATTTTTCCAGCACTAACAATATCTCCTCCTCGTTCACCACTTTTCTTCTTTTAGCCAGGCGGCGGCTTACGTAAAGCTTGTTGCCCATGCCGATGGCGATCTTCTTTTCTGCCTGTACATAGTTGGTATAAAAGCCGCGCACCTGTTTTAAATGGCGGCGGTTATACGAATCGCAAACCTGCTTGATTTGCGGCAGGCACAGGTTTTTTACCATCAGGCTTTTGCCATTAGGTATAAAATAAATGTTTTTGATGTTGAATGGCTCCAGCGAGCCCATAATAAAATCAGCGTCCTTGAAGTATTCAGGCAAAAGCAAGGTGCATTTATCCAGGTTGCGCCGAACCATCCACAGTCTGAAAATGGATTCGGTGATCCAATGGAAATAATTGAACCAGGGATGGTGAATGGCCAAATAGATATTGTTATCATCCAGCGTGAGCAGGTTTTCGGGGTGGTCGGTTGCAGTGTAATAATATTCGGCCGCTTCGTTAAGATAGTCGTTAAGCTGCGTGGGATAGTCGTGGTGACAGGCTTTTATCAGTCCCCGATTGTTTAAGCAAAAACCCGAAAAAGTAACGAAAATATTTTCGAGGTATTTTATTTTTTGAGGTTTGTAATCATAAGATAGGTAAGGCTCGTACATGGAAGTTTCATGATCGCTCATGTTTAGCGGAAAAGGTACGGTTATTGTTTTCTTCATTATCGCTAAATTTTGAATTACTCCGATCAAGCTCCGCCTGTCAATTAAATACAGTACACATAATTACATTCAGGACACGTTAGACAATATGCCTTGTTAACGCCAATAGTGAAAAATGTTGTTAAGAAATCTCATTTTGCACGTTAATTAAAGATGTTCAAGGAAATTTTAGTGTTCAGATAAAAGCGGTTCATTGCTGTGGGAATTGAGGTCTGGTAAAATATTAATAAAGCTAAATACAATAATGGTCAATTCAAAACTTAATTGCGATTGCCAATTCTGTTAAATTACCTGATTTTTTTCGTACGTTCTTCCACATTCAAAACCGGTATCCAATAGCGAGCCATCCCGAGCAACTTCAGCGTAACGAAGGAGGCCGCGAGCAGCGCAAAAAGTCCAGGCAGAGGGAGCCATGGGCGGCTGAATGGTATGTCTGGCCGCGAACCCTTTGGGAAGCTTTTTGCGATAGAGCAGGCAAGCAAAATTATGGTGAGCGGCTGGCGTGAGATTGAATGGTATCAGGAGGTAAATAAGATCATCCTGGTAATGGATAAAGGTCTCTCGTAAGCAAGGGGCATTGTATGAAACCTCTGACCCTGCCGAAGCAAAAAGGATAAGAGATCGCTTCCAGTTTGTAAATACACCCAAACACGGCAGTTGGTTAAACATGGCGGAAATAGAATTGAACGTGCGAATGAATCGTTGTTTAAACCGTAAGATTGACAACATTGAAACTATCAGAATTGAAGCATCGGCTTGGCAAAAATACCGAAATGATAAAGAATCGGCCATTAACAGGCAACTCACTCATGACGATGCAAGGATAAAACTCAAACGTCTTTGTTGACATGACACTAGTTATTTCAGTCATGGTAATAATTTCGACACAATAAATAAAAACAAATCTGGAGCGGCAGACGCTAAGTTGTGCTCTGTGCCTTTAATCGGGACATTGAACGAGGCGCGGGGACTGGTAGGAGTGGAGTTCACGTTTATTTTTTTTAATATATTTGCTATTCGTAAACCAAAGCCAAATATACTGTCCGGACGTTAAAACAAACCGGAGCGGATGATTTGTCCGTCAATTAAACAATATGACTCTCTATCAATATAATCTTTTGACCGACCATCAAAAAACCGAAGTCATTTGGCAGGGCACTTTCCTGGACGACCGCCGGGAAGGCCGATTTATGGTACAATTATACAGCCTTGGTGATTTCTATGTTGAAGTTTATTATAACCAGCAAAACAATCAAATAATGCGTTTCAAGTCATTCAGAACCACGAGGTTGTTGGTACCATATCTTAAAAAAATAAAAATCTGATGTAATAGGGTAGTCCAGGCGGTTAACGAATCGTACCCTGCCCAGGAGGACGGCAGCAGGCCTAAGCTGCGTATTCTTTTACCGCCCGAACCAGTTCCAGAGTCAGTTCATTGATCGCGTGAACATATCGTCTTATACCATTTATCCGCGGCCGTGTTTTGAAACATGCCCTGCCAATATCATACCGGTGAGGAAAAAAATCAAAACGATTTCTGAACTTAAAATAGCTGTACGATGTCATAAGAATTTCCAAATCAATTACACTACCATCCATCAAAACCAATTTGTACTTTTGATTATAAATTATACCGCCATGAAACCGAAACTACTGCTTGCTGGCACAATATTTTTCATAAATGCTGCTCTTGCGCAAATTCCCGGTAAAATTTCACAAACCGGGCAGGTGCTGCTGCCAAACGGCTGGAAGCTAAGCCCGGCGGGGAATGCCCTGCCTCTAGGCGATTTACCGCTGAATATGCAAATATCCGCATCGGGCAAACTAATGGCGGTTACCAATAACGGCGAAAGCACGCAATCCATCCAGCTCATCGACCCAAAAAACGAGAAACAGCTCGACGAAAAGATCGTAAAAAAACTATGGTACGGGCTGGCCTTTAGCAGAGACGGGCGTACGCTCTATGCCTCGGGCGGTAATGACAACTGGATACTGGCTTTCCAAATCCAAAACGACAAAATCGGCAAGGCCGATACCATAAAACTGGGCCTGCCCTGGCCCAAAAACCAAATCTGCCCAACTGGCATCGCCGTTAGTAAAGCCAATATCACGCTGTACGCCGTTACCAAGGAAGACAGCTCCCTGTACGTCATCGACCCGCAAAGCCGCAAGGTTTTAAACCGCGTTAAGCTGGCTGCCGAGGCGTATAGCTGCATCCTGTCGCCCGATGAAAAAACCCTGTACATTTCCATCTGGGGAGGGGAAGAGGTGCAATGCTATAATACCCTTACGGGGATACTGACCAGCATCAAAACAGGTAACCACCCCAACGAATTGCTGCTTAACAAAAAAGGCTCGCTGCTATTTGTAGCCAACGCCAATGATAACTCGGTTTCGGTAATCAAAACCGCCAACAACAAAACCATTGAAGAAATTTCGACCGCGCTGTATCCCACCAAGCTAACCGGGTCAACCACAAACGGCCTGGCCTTGTCGGCGGATGAAAAAACGCTGTACATTGCCAACGCCGATAACAATTGCCTGGCCGTTTTTGATGTAAGCAAGCCCGGCAACAGCCAGGGCCGGGGCTTTATCCCCGTGGGCTGGTACCCTACCAATGTAAAAACCTGCGGCGATAAAATACTGGTGACTAACGGCAAGGGCTTTACCAGCATGGCCAACCCCCGCGGCCCGCAACCGGTTTTAAAAACAGACAACATGGGTCACCATAAGGGCACGGTTAACAACATGGAGCAATACATTGGCGGGCTGTTTAAAGGCACGCTTTCGTTTATTGCCATGCCGAAGCCGGGTGAGCTGAATGCTTATACTAAACAGGTTTATGCCAACACGCCTTTTACCGATAAGATAGCCGAATTGGCTCCCGGTGAGGCAGGCAACCCGATCCCGCGCCGGCGTGGCGAAAAATCGCCCATTAAGTATGTGTTTTACATTATCAAAGAAAACCGCACTTACGACCAGGTTTTGGGCGATATGCCGGAGGGAAACGGCGATACATCGCTATGCATTTTCGGCAGCAAGGTTACGCCAAACCACCATGCCATTGCCAATGAATTTGTGCTGCTGGATAATTTTTATGTAGATGCCGAAGTAAGCTGCGACGGCCATAACTGGAGTAACGCCGCCTACGCTACCGATTTTATTGAAAAAACCTGGCCCACCTTCTACGGTGACCGCGGCGGGAATTACGATGGCGATGGCACCCGCAAAATCGGCGATCCGAAGGATGGCTATATTTGGGATTATTGCAAACGCGCGGGCGTTAGTTACCGCACCTATGGCGAGTTTGCCGGAGACGGAGAAGCCAATATTAAATCATTGCAGGGGCATCTATGCCCACAGTCGCCGGGGTTTGACCTTAACATTCCCGATATTAAACGCGAAGCGATTTGGGAGCACGATTTTGATTCGCTGCTCACCATAAATGCCGTACCGCAATTTAATAGCCTGGGCATTAGCAACGATCATACCAGCGGCCAAAGAAAAGGCGCTATTTCGCCCATTGCCGCTGTGGCCGATAACGATCAGGGGATTGGCAGGTTTTTAGAGCATTTGTCAAAGAGTTCCATCTGGAAGGAATCGGTGGTGTTTATTTTAGAAGATGATGCCCAAAGCGGTCCCGACCATGTGGATGCGCACCGTTCGCCTGTGTTTGTTGCCGGGCCGTATGTTAAACGCAATGCGGTGATTCATAATATGTATTCAACATCGGGCGTACTGCGCACCATCGAGTTGATTTTAGGCTTGCCGCCGATGAGCCAGTACGATGCCGCGGCCACGCCGCTGTTTGCATGCTTCACCAGCAAACCCGACTTTTCGCCCTACACTGTCAAACCCGCACAAGTCGACCTGCAGCAACGCAATATCGCCGTAAACGAAAGCAGCAAACGCTCGCAGTTATTCAATTTCGCCAAAGAAGACGCCGTACCCGACCTGGAGCTAAACGACGTAATCTGGAAATACGTAAAAGGCGAAAACGCAGTGCTCCCCGCCCCAAAGCGCAGCGCATTTGTAATTTTGGAAAAAAAGAAGAAGGATGATGATGATTGATATGCGGATGTACATTTTATTTGAAACTTCCATTCTCAGCAGATAACCTTTCTTCTTTTTGTCTCGTCATGGACTTTTTGTGGGCCTTTAAACTTTGTCCTTCAATTTAAGAAAAGTTCAGTTGAAAAAACCATATGCCAAATTTTAAAGTTAGAATACTTTTTTGGAAGCATAATTTGAGGTATGAGGCTGAATAAATTTGGCTATGTTTGAGATAAAATCTTATCAACTGAAAATGTTTTCCGATACAATATTTCTCTCTTATAAAAAATGAATGACAAAGAAAATCCCACGTGCTTTTTTTTACGCGGTTTTGGCAAGGAAATTTGGCAACGAATTCAATTTTTCAGGATAAAAAATAGCCGGATAAGTGAAGTAACTATTACAGAAAATATGCTGTACGCATTTTGGCAGCAGCCTGGACTTTGGATAGAAATATTCGAGGCGAAGGAAGAACAAAAGAACGGAAATGATCTGGAAATCTATGTCCAGACACCTTCAGGTTATTATCTGATTGCGTGCCAGGCAAAAATAACAAATAAGAATGGTAAATATTCCTCCATTTCCCATAACGTAGGTAGTTCTCGCCAAATTGATCTGTTACTTGAATATGCAAAAGCTAAAGGCGGCTATTCGGCTTATTTATTATATAACTATGCCACAGGGCGCCAATTAAATCGCGACCTAGCTGCTATCAATGATATAAAAGAATTTGGGTTAAGCTGTTCGCCGGCACAGCCATTAGCATTATGTATGGAACTATTCAAACTATTTAAAAGAAGAGTGCCTTTGTTTAAATTTAAAGATTTGCACCCTCATATTGCGGTGCCTTTTTACCAAATCGTTTGTGACGCATTTGCGAATGAAAACAGTTTGAGGAGATTTTTATTTAAGGCTGAACAAACAGAAATTCGGGTTTACGATAGATCCCAGTTACCCAATGAAGAAAATTGGCGCAGAATCGTCTTACCGGAAGAAATCGAACGAATTGATCCCAATCCAGCCGAGCGACCCATGCAAATCCCCGAGGATACCATTCAAAGATTTAATCCCCAATATCGGGTAGTATTTAACAACCCGGTTACTTTGCGTTCGGCAGACAAAAGGGATATTGTTAGAGCGCATGATGCAAAAACAGCAAGACAAAATCGGCGTATTTAGGTGCTAACCCTTGCCATTTAAACTCTCCGCCTATCCCTACTAAAGTTTATTTTTGATTAAAGCAATCCTTACAAGCCTGTGTGTTCGTTATTCTGTCGGTAATTTTCGCGGCGGCTCACTCCATATGCGCATTACCTGGTTAAAATCAATTACCTGTATGTCACTACTTAGCCCGCATACGAATAAATGATCCCCGTTGGGGCTGAACTTGATCATGTAAACGGGGTGGTGGAAGTTCGTGAGCATGATCGATTTCTTACTATCCAGGTCCCAAAGCCTGATCGTCTGGTCATTCGAACCAGATGCAAGCCAATTGTGCGCCGGGTTAAATGCCAGGCTATAGATCCCGCCCAAATGTCCCGGCAGCTCCCGGTCTTCCTTCGCTTTCAGGTCATTGCCAATAGTATAAATACGTATCAAACGGTCCTCTGCACCGGAAGCGGCCCTTGTCCCGCTTCGGTCTACCGCGGTCGCCCAGACAGAACCGTTATGTAATGGAAGGCTATCGGCCGGCACATCTAAACGATGCCGCAGGTCAAAAACCTTGACAGTGCTGTCTCCTCCGCCAGTAATTAAGTAGCTCCGGGACGCCGACAAGCTAAACACCGACCCCTTGGGAAACCGGAACGAATCTACACGAAGCGTCCGATCAACCCGGATGAGGAGCGAGTGGTCTTTGCTAACCAGCGAACTACCCGCGATAAATCCGCCGCTGCTATCCGCTGTAAGACCGTTAACCCCCCGGTGGCAAGGGATGCTCTTGCGCAAACGCCAGTACTTTGTCTCCCATATCTTAAGATGACCATTTGCGCCCGAAGCGGCCAGGTAGCGGCCATCCGAACTGAATGCCAGTCCGAGGACCTCATTGTCGTCATTCGTGAGGCTATCCAAATAACGTCCTTTCGATAGATCCCAAATCATGACCTTGCCGATATCATCCCCGGATGCGAAGGCGAGACTTCGGCCGTCGCCGCTGACAGTCATTATTTTGATCGTCGGAAAGCTGCTGGAAACTATGGTACTGACCAATGCATTTTCAAGCAGCCTCGTATGTATTACCCGCCCTGAAGCGAAAGAAACGATACATTCCCGTTTGGGGCCTGCCGCGCGTATGCTAACTACACGTTTTTCGCCGGCCTTCCACCTCGCCCATTCCTGCGCAAGCGACAAGTCCCAATAGGAAAATACGCCATCTTCCCCGCCTGTAAAAAGGCCGCCCCCGTCAGGTGTAAATTGGACTGCGGTATAGGCGCCCCCCTGACCTGCCAGCCGCCGCACAATGTCGTTTTCCTTCAGCGACAGGATGGAAACTACGGCATCGGTACCCCCTGTCGCTATGAAATTTTCATCGGGGCTAAGATCGATCGCATTGACGGTGTCGCCGTTGGTTAATTTGTCGTCCCCGCGATCCCATGCCATACCCGACCGGCGCCAATTGACTACCGCCCCGTCGGCATCACCCCCGTAAAGCCGATCTGCCGCCTTATTAAACACCAGGCACCATACATCCACGCTGTTCCTCAGCCGGGAAAAGTGCCGCGTTGCAATATCGTATATAAAAGCCCCGCGATTTTCGTCTGCAAAAGCCAGCAAACCCCGGTCTGAAACTGCCACAGCACTGACTGAACGCCCGGAAGGTTTTGCCTGAGGCTCCGCGAGCCATTTTTGATGCCGCGTATCCCAGATGCGGATGCTTCCATCTGATAGTCCGAGTACTGCCAGGTCCCCGTTCGGGCTGATCTTAGCCCTGGTAATCCTTAGTTTGGGATCCAAAGCCGGCAGCTGCCGTAAATTTCCGCTGACCAGGTCCACTAGCTGCGCCTGGTTGGCCAAAGCGCTAAGCGCAGTTCGGTTGTCCCCGCTTATATCGTATACAACTCCGTTTCCCTTTCGGTCGTAAATTATCGAGAACTGATTGGAAAATGATTCAACCAGGGCCTGCCTCGTCGGCAGGGTATCCTCCAATTGCAAAGCCCTGCGAAAAGTTTTGTAGGCGTTGTTGTAATAGAGTTTCTCGATCTGACCCGTCCCGTTTTCCGTCAGCCCACGAGCCACAATTCTCTTTCCGTTAATGCCGCTCATGACGGAATAGATCAGGGCAGCTACAATAAACGTCGGTGCGGCGATCGCCAGTACTGTTTGGAAGACACTAGCCAATAAACTTTTACGAATGAACTCCTGCTGGTTGCTGTCGAACTCTGTGCCGTATTCTTCCAGATATTTTTTCGCTTGCCGGGTCGCAGCACCGTTCAAAAGAAAGTTCCGGCTCTTTTGGTTCCCTATCCATTCCTGATAATGGGGGCCGAACTCTCTGCTTTGCCAAAGTATAAATGGTTGATATTCCCTAATCCATCCCCGGACAAGCGGCCAGGATTCCAGCAGGCACTCATGCGCCACGCCGATTACAGGCTCTTTGCTGATTGTATCGATATCTGATACTAGCAAGAAAGACTCCGTCAGTGACAAGGCAACAACCCTCGTTGCCCCGTCGAAGCCGTTCAGCAGCGCTTGTTTACTGAAACCCGCATAGACCAGCTCATCAGTCCCCGCGTCTTTGCGGACCGCAACCAGGGAAAGGAAGATTTTCCGGATCTCTCGGAGATCCCCTGGTCGTTTGTCGATTTCCCGGTAAGCCATACGGACGATCATGCCGACAGCGCCGCTAAATTTTTCACCAGTCAGGGCGTCCTGATATTCCGAAAGCCGCTCATAGGTTTCCAATGACAAAATGCCTGTGGCGTGATCCTGCGTCCACAACTCGTGCAGCGCGAATTGCAAGTGCGGAAGGCTGCCCGGCTGATCCAGATATTCGTACGCCAGCTTACTCTCCAGGCGCCCTGAAACCCGGAGGTTCGCCATTTTGGCTGGTGAATTGATCACTTCCCGTATTTCATTTTCGTCCATCGGCAGTAAATCTATCCTGGACCGTGCTGCCAAAGGACCAAGCTCAGGATGAGTCAATACATCTTTATAAAACTCTATTCGCATAGAGATCACGAGCCGGCACTCCGATGCGACGATAGCACAAAGCAGGCGGATAAAGCGCCCGGCATCCGTAGGCGCGGATTGGGTAAAGACGTATTCGAACTGATCAACTACGAGCAGGAGCCGTCTGCCTGCGAGTATCCTGACAAGCGTGTCTATTAACGCGTTGTCATTCAATGCCGCAAGCTCCGCCGGCGATCCGGCATCCCCAAAGCCCCCTGTCACTTTTTCCAGCCTTTCCAGCAAGGACAGGACCGGCGGGGGCTTGACGCTGAAAACGACGAGATCCCGGTTCGCCAGCCATGGCTCCGATGGCAACAACACGGTCTTGCCTTTTTCAAGTCCGGCCCGAACGAGCGAGGATTTACCGCTTCCGGATACTCCAATAATCATCAGGAAATTGCTATCGCGAAGCATCCCGATGACTTTGCCGATCAGGCGGTCGCGCCCGAAATAGTACCCGGCTTTTTCCTGGTCGAAAAAGCTCAAGCCCTGGTAAGGCGGCTCAGCCGACGGGGCAAGCAAAGGACAACATTCCCAAACCGTTTCGGGCGGGACCATAAACGCGGTTTTGCCTAACCGTGCATATTCATCCGGCGGCAGAATGCTGACTACCACACCAAGTACACCGCCGTGCTCCCGGTCCCAGACCGGCCCGCCACTGAATCCTAACGTTATTTCGTCGCTCGCCATGGCATAAACGGCGCACGCGTTTTCCGTCGCGGAACCCGTTATCCGGCAAAGGCCAGGCAGGCCGTCAAGATTTTTTGTACGGGGGAAGCCAAATACCTGGTAAGCATTATCGGTTTTTACCAGTTTTTCAGAGAGTAGCCGCAGAAAAGGAAAGACAGTAGGGGTAAGCGGCATAAGCTGCAAAAATGCCAGGTCTTCCGCAGATGTGGGCCTCGAATATTCATCAAGCAGACGTGCAGTCATCTCATTGTATCCATTTGTCGGCCGGGCCGTGTCAGCATCGACGCCCAGGCCGACCGCCCGCACAGAAACACGAATGGTCTCGCCCGGGGCCAGCCCGAGATCGTCGATCACATGCGTACACGTAAGGGCGATCCCATCAGGACTTACAATAAACCCTGCGCCGTGGCAAAAGCCCGCATTATCCATCAGGCGAATCACTGCAAGCTGAAAATCCATAGTCAGAAGATTACTTTTTCCAGGTCATTTTGATCTCGTAATTCAATTCGCCGCTGAGTTTTGCCAGGGCAATATTTCCTTCAGCAGTAAATTTGAGACCGAAGCTGATCTCCGCTTCCGTCGGTGGTTCCGGCAATCCCGATAGGGCGCCGTACACTAAGGCAACATGCGCGCGCACTGCCGAAGTTAACGCCTGGGCGGCCTTCTCGCGGGTTTGTTCAAGTACGTTCACTACCGCGCTCTGAATACCCGCCTTGATTGGACCCTGCGAGACTACCGCCGATTGCGGAACAGCAGCTGAAATTTCTACGAAAATGTTCCCTTCTTCTATAGGTAAATTTAGGATTTCGTTCATGGTTTAAGCTTTAATCATAAAAGACCCTCACGACGAGCCTCTGACAAATATAATGATAATCAGTAATTTCGCGCAAATGAACACTATTTTTTTGGTTTCCCGGTTAGCTATATCTTGATGGTGGTTTCAGTAATGACCGCCGACATCATTCAGGTATTTAAAATACAAGGGGAGTACCTCGACGTACATGAATTGGACGAGGATTTGATGGCCCTTTTTCATTTTGGTGCGGAATGGGGTAAAGCAAAGTTAAATTTAAGACAGCTATACAAACTAGCATGACAGGTGGCTTCTCTACCTCCTGTCCCAATGGATCAAAAGGTCTGTCAACGACAGTGGCGTGTACGCCGGGTATGAGTCCATGAGGGCGGCCATCAATTCATCAACAGCTTCCTCCGAAAAATCAGCATCAATGAAGCCTAACAGAAACTTGCCCACGCCTTCGGTGTGAATAATGTCCAAATCCGTAATCATTTCACCCTGGTCAAGCTGGTGAACAATGTGATTGTAAATGGCCCGCGCCAAAAAGAACTCCTGGAAGGATTTATGCGCGAACCGAAGGGATAGTCCTTGTTTAGTCCGTACACCCGAGGGAACCAGCACCGAGTTCAGCACCAACTCACTCGTTCGGCCCATGCCTAGCGTTTGAAGCACATCGGTCACTTCATATTCTTCGATATAGGTCTTTACGATCATGGTCTTAACATCCAGCCCGGTTGCCATCCGCCGGGCGATCCGTGAAAGCGCAGTAAAAAGCAAACCGAGTGTAGAATAGGCATCTTCATCAGTTTGTAAAGGTCTGCGGCTCGAAAAACTGCTAAAACTTCCCTGACGGTCAATGCTGAACTTGCTTTCAAAGAACTGGATATATAATTCACTCATGTTCCTTTTGACCAAGCCATGCTCGCCAATGTCTTTTACGATCATTTCCAGGAACAAGGGACGTTTTGGGATATCGCCGTAATAGGCTTCGTACCGGTTTTCCCGGACCAGTTGCCGGAATTCTGTGAGTTCCGGGCTAAGGGTCAGGCCTGAAGAGACCTGGTGGGCTTCCAGGTAAGTCAGGATATTCCAGTTCGCCCATTCATTTAAAAAAATCAGGGTGTGATTGGCGCGTTTGCCCAGCACCATAGAAAAGTTCCCTTGTCTTTCATCCCACATTTCCTTTCGCACACTGAAGACCACCTTTGCTTTGACATCATCCAGATTATTGAGGAGATTTTTCAGCATTTCCAGATGATATAAGTCTTCATGCTCATCCAGCCCGTCCAGCAGCAGTACAGTTTTATTATCCGTGTATTGCAACAGGTAACTCAGCAGCTTGGCATAAAGTTTTTGAAAAGGATCATTGAAATCGATCGCCTGGCCTTCAACGATCTCCAGCATCCGCTGAAAAAAGAATGTTCGATAACGTATGTCGTTCTTACTAAACAGGGCTATGGGCACATAAATACACGAGTAAGGCTTACTGATGCTCCGGAATAAGCTGAAAAGCAGGCTTGTTTTTCCAAATCCGAATTCGCTGATGATGAAGAACCATTGTTTTCTATCCGGGTGGGCAGAGCGCTGCTGTTCGCTAATGCCGTCCAGTACAAAAGCAGTTGGATTTTGTATGAACTTCTCTTCACAATCAAAGGGTATGTCCGCGTAATAAAAGCGCTGTTGCATAGTTTCCTGATAGTCTTCTGCAAAACGGCGATTGGCGGTTTCGATCTTTTGTTTCAATTTTTCCAACATTAAACCCGAGAGATATTCCGTGAAGTTCTCTGCATCCAGCAGCGCGGCGCGGCCGACGCGGCATTCTTCCGTCAGGCGAACAAGTTCGGCAACCAATTGCTTTTTTAATTCCTGGTCAAAATAGTGCGCTTTAAGATTAATGACCAGATAGAAATGCCCTATCCGTTTCCCCGACTTTTTAACCGTATTCAAGGACTTCATACACTGGTCGAATTGTGACTGTTCAAAACGGGTTTCGAAGCCCTTGCACTGGTAAGCGATGCTGAAATCAAGCTCAGGCCCGGCTGAAAGCTCGTACAAATCCAACCCAAAGCGGTCGACTTTCTTGCGCCGGATCGCGTTGATCAACTGCGGGTAAATGTGAGACAGGTATAAAAAGCAGCGATCCTGGAACTCATGGTCGACAAGGGAACTGAGTCCCTGCAGCAGGTTCTTTCCCGAAGTAGTCGACTTGATCCGCATGGAGGCAAAATTCAGGTGAGATATGAAGTTAATTATATTTTAGCCAGAGTCAAAGAATAATTTGAATTTCGCCTTAACACAGTAGCACTTTTCTGCTAGATGCTAACATAAAACGCGCTAACGGACACGTGACCGCCGGGAAGGCCAATTTATAATACAATTGTACAGCCTCCGCGATTTTTATATTTTGGCATAGCAAACGTCCACCACCAGCCCGTGGCGATTCTGTATATTATGGAGATGTTGACCACCCTGTTCCGGGCCAAATTGACCACTGGGTTAGCTGACTTTTGGGTTGCAGCAAATGCTATAAAAGCATGTACAAAAATAGTTATTTAAAAGGTAATTTCATTAGTGGCTGTTTTCC
>DASRTD010000110.1:0-9878 GCA_035656115.1 Mucilaginibacter sp. | reverse complement strand
CAAATGGATAGTTTAAATAGTATTTTAAGCAATTATCTCGGGGCGGACGTTGAGGTGCCCAGAGATTTTATGAATTCCACAAAAAATCCAATTATTTCGAAGTATTTCATTGAAACACAAACCTTAAGTGCCAATCCCAACTTTCAAAAAACTATTGCTGGAGCTATTTCGGCAACCGGCGGTCTGGATGTCACGAATATTGCGAATGGTATAGCCGATCTTATGATTGACCGAGCAAAACAAGAACTGACTATCGCCTTTTTCAATCGGTTTAAAAAGTTTTCCATTGATAACCCTGAGTTTCAGATATTGTTTCCAAAAACGACGACAAATTTGACCAATCTGCTTGAATATAGTTATCCACAAATGTTACCCGCTTTGCGTACGAGTTTTTTGGATGACTTAGGAAAAATCACAAATAATCTTGGAGATGTATTGCTTTTGCCAAGGTATCAATCATTATTGAAGAACTTTCCCGAAATAACTATCGCGATAAAATCTTTGAGTTTAATACAGGAAATTGAGAGCAAGGCGTCAAACGCTGCTGATATAATTAAGGAGTTTGCAGCCTTTGATGAATGGACGGCGCCGGCAAGTTCTGACCTGATCAAAAACATGGGCTGCGCTGTGAAGGTGGCGTCATTGTTTTCTGAAAGTATAAGAGTAGACGCGAACAGCGGTAACTCGGAGAACGTTTGGGTAAGCGCTGCCGACTTGAAGCAATTATTTAGCAACGCGGACGTATTTCAGCTTTATCTCGGCTTGCTATATCAGCAAGCAAAGGTCAATAAAATTACTTATTGGGTTAAAAACCCTCAACCTTCTGGTACGCCCGCGACCGTTGCTAAGCCATTTGCCGATCTGCTGGTGGCTCAAAATAACAACTTGTTAATATTTCAAAACAAATTAAAGGAGTTTTTCGATTTGGCTGCCAAGGTAAACACCGCCTTTGGTAGTATTGCAACTAAACAGACGGTGGGACAGAGTCCGACCAATGACGATTTCTACAATTACGTTAATGTATCCCTTGATGTAGTCGATTATTCACTTAGTATAATCAAAGTATTTGATAATGATGTGCCCATTTCAGAAAGCTATATTTCTATTTTAAGAAAATCAAATAGCCTTTACAAGGACGTTTATACTAAACAATATACTCAAACAGTCACAGATGTTTTTGATATATTCACTATTTTGGACAACCTTACTAACTCATCGATCGATTTACCAACTCTTAAATCTTCGACATCAGTCGCAAACTATAGCGGCACAGCAAAAGATGATGTTGCCAAACTCGCGGCGGGGAACACATTTCTATCACCGGTTACCAACCAAAATATTGATGCTGTAATGAACTTGCATAGTACTGATGCTAATATCGTTCAACTATCAGAATATTATAATTTAAAACGGTTACTGGATTTTACAAATAAGCTTAAACCATACGCGTTATTTATAGCCAATGTGGTTGAAGCTAAAAACTCCGACGATATTAAAGCTGCGCTGGATGATGTGATATTACCAGTTGGAAGCTCTTCAATCAAGAAAAACTCATGTTTTAATTTTTCTGTTCAATCATATTTGGGTGCTTATCTCAATGGATTCGGGACTCCTAAAAACATGCTCAATTCAACATGGGCGGATAAGTTTGGCGTGACTGCACCGATAGGGCTTTCTGTAAGTACTGGATTAGGAAAAGGTGGATCAATAAGTCTTTTTGGATCATTGTTTGATTTAGGTGCAATAGTAGATTATCAATTGGCAAAAGATTCGGTAACGAATGGTAAAAATACGACTAGTACCATTAGTAAAAATTATAAAGTTAATATTGGACAAATTTTCTCGCCGGGTGCTTACGTAGTATATGGGATGGCATGGAATATTCCTTTAGCCATAGGGCTGGGTGGACAATACGGTCCTGGTCTTTCTAAAATAAATACATTGGGGACTTCAAGTGCAAATGGAAGTACAGTTGCAGTGGTTAATAACCCTGAGTGGCGATGGAATATATTTTTGAGTGTAGACCTGCCATTTTTCACACTAAGCAACAAAACACGGAATAACAAGACTGTAAATTAGATATTTATCTACTGGTTATTTAGGAGGCTGTCTCGAAAGTAATATTTCAGGCGGCCTCTTTTTGTGATTGGACTTCCCCTACCTGGTTAAATGCCCGCACTTGACTGTATACAAACTTGAGGTCGATACCCCATATAAAAGCCCTTGGAAACAAAACTAAGGGCTTTGTAACGGCACCGGGGTTTTTTTTCTTGGCCAAACCATACAACCTGCCGATAAATTTGATCGGGAAATTTTTTGGCCCCAATATTGCAACTCAATCACATAGTTATTGAAGCGCAATACCATCATGCTGTTTAAACGCAATGTGTTTGCCTTTTACCTGGCATTAGTTTTTGTAATGTCATTGTGCTTCCTTTGTGCCAATGCGCAGCGTACGGGGCCGGGAAAAGCCGAAACAATGGCCTATTTGCGCGGAAAATTCCTCGCTAACCTGAAAGATTTCGCCACCATCAATATCGACATCGATACCCCCACGTGTACGATGAAGATATACAGCACGCACGCTTATGGCAGGGTAATTTTTATCCACTTTGACGCGATTGATGATAATTTTACCCAATGGATGGAATATGACAACACGGTTTACCTGAGGCTGCAGGCCAAAGTTGGGTATAAAGTTGCCGAGGTGGATGATTTCCAGGCGGATGGTGCGCAAAAAACCAGTGAACTGCACGACAATATTACGTTGGAGTTTTATTTGACGGTAAGCGCCAATACCCTGGCGGCTAATATGAAAGATGAGGACCGTAAAAAAAAGCGCCAGAAAAAGCTTGCCGACAGCACCGCAATGGGAACCATGCTGCAGACCAATCCCGCAAACGGCCCGGTAGAAGCATCGGCCGGCAGCGCCCTTGCCACCGAAATACAGGGTTTTGAAGCAAAAACAAGCAAAGCCATCAGCTGGCTTGTACTATTGTGCGGAGGCAAGAGTGCAGGCCCGGACCCTTTTGCCAATCAATAAAATCAAGAAGGCCCAGCGTGTATCGCCGGGTCAGCGTTATCGGCTTGACGCCTGGTCATTTTGCGGAAAAATGCGGATGGTTTTAATGTATCTTGGCTGGTAGTAGGAGGTATGAAAAGCTGTTTCCACCACGCCGCGGGCTTTGCCGGATGTGGAATGCAAAAAGGTGAGCGGCTCGCCCGGCAGCGAGGAGACGATACCCATATGCCCCACCACGCGGTCGGTGCTGTCCGTTCCTGTAAAGAGGATGAGATCACCCAGTTTGGCGTCGCGCAGCGGCACTTCGTGATGTATGGGTGTAAAGTCAACCGACATGCGCGGCACGGCGATATTGAAATGCTTAAAAACGTAAGTAACGAACCCCGAGCAGTCAAAACCCTTCTCCGGATCGGCAGAGCCGGCCAGGTAAGGCGTCCCCGACAACGAACAGGCAAAATCAACCAGCTGAACTGGTGTGGTATTGCCTGTTTGTATAACGGTAATATGTTCCGCCTGGTAAGCAGACACCTGCTCCTGCCGGTGTTTTCGCCTGTACAGTCCAAACAGAACGAGCAAAACCAGGCCGGCAAACAACCATTTCCTGGTTGAGGCATTTAGCCGATATTTTCGCAGCGTGTTCATTAAGGGTATATTCACAAATAGCATACCCAAATAGCGGGTAACCGGCATAGTCCGGAGATTGTTCGAACCCTCTTCTCCGGGTTCTCAAGCCACAAGTTCAATAAAATCCAGAAATCTCAAACCGCTATCGCGGCCCGGGCACTCTTGATTTTGTGGACCCGGAGGGATAGTGGGGAATCCCTAATGTCCGTCGCGGATTTTTTTAACGGTCTAAATCCAGGGTTATTTTTGACGGTTTTACGTTTTAAGATAAGTTAACCGACTAATCACACCTCTACATCATCCAATTGAAACAGAACTTCGACGGTAGTATTAAAAACTTTGGCCATCCGTAAAGCAAGCAATGTGGAGGGGATAAATTTCCCGGTTTCAATAGAATTTAAGCCCTGTCTTGATATCCCTATGTGTTTGGCAAGGTCGGCTTGTGTCCAGTTTTTCTTGGCGCGTTCAACCTTTATCGTGTTTTTCATGCTCCGTATTTTTTTGTCGAAATTAACCAGCCAACAAAATAAAAGAGCCAGCAATAGGCCCCCAATTGTGCATAGCCAAACCAGCCGGGGCTTGATATACCACACAGGCTTAGCAATAACAAAACCATCAACAGCAATGCTGTCAACGCAAAGCCAATCACTACGGCATCAAATTGTATGCGTTGCTTCACTTCGTCCATTGTTGAAAAGGCTTTGATGTATTTGAAAATAAAAATAGAGAAAGTAATAACCGGCACCACAGCAATAATTAGTGAAACAGGCTGCCCAAATACCTGGTGCTTTAGCAGCCATACTACCGGCAAATAGGTGGCGCCGTAAATGAGGGCGAAGATAACAGATTGTTGATTCAAGGTTTTTTTAGCTGATTCCATGATGTTAATTTTTTTATTGCGACAAAGATAAGTAAACATTTCATAATGTCAAGTATATACGACAAAAAGTCTATAATAATTGCCATTAGGAAGTCGGTTTTGCAAAACCGGGGCTCTTTACCAATATGATCTTTGTATTTACCGCAAAGGTCACTAAGGTTTCACACCACCTTTTCTTTACAGTCCGGCGACAAATTCCGGCCTCTTTAGGCGTATATTTGCACATTGAAATCCTGCAGCGTTTCGAGTTGCATTTTCACTCCAAACAAAATCAAAGGAAGGTTTATTTTACAGAATGAGACAACTTAAAATAAGTCAGTCTATCACCAACCGTGAGTCTGCTTCATTACAGCAATATCTCTCCGACGTCGCCAAAATCCCGATGGTAACGGCCGAAGAAGAAGTGATACTGACACAAAAAATAAAACAAGGCGACCAGGCGGCTTTAGAACGGCTAACCAGCGCCAATTTGCGCTTCGTGGTTTCCGTGGCCAAGCAATACGAAAGCTCGGGCCTGACACTCGGCGACCTGATCAATGAAGGTAATCTTGGCCTCATCAAAGCGGCAAAACGCTTTGACGAAACCAAGGGGTTTAAATTTATTTCGTACGCGGTATGGTGGATACGCCAGTCCATCCTGCAGGCCATTAACGACCATGCACGTATCGTACGTTTACCAGCAAATAAGGTCGGCGACCTGAGCAAGATCAGCAAAACCTCGTCCCAGTTGGAGCAGCACCTGGAGCGGGCGCCCACGCCTGAAGAAGTGGCGGAAAGTATGGACGTTCCGGTCGAAAAGGTTAGCGGCGTGTTGGCGAGCGCAGGCAGGGCCCTGTCTGTCGACGCGCCTTTTTCTGCTGAAGAAGAGAATTCATTGCTGGATGTATTGCCCAACACCACAGCCGCCACCGACAGCGGGGTGCTTGCAGAATCATTGAGCACCGAAGTATCCAACGGCCTGCGCATGCTCGACCAAAGGGACCAGGACATCATTAAATCGTTCTTCGGCCTGGGAACCGGGCAGGCGTTGAGCCTCGACGAGATCGGTGAAAAATATCACCTTACCAGGGAACGCGTGCGGCAGATCAAAGACAAAGCGTTGGCGAGGCTGAGGAATAATAAGCCGCTGGTGAAGGAATTGCAAGCATATTTGTAAGTTGGTGATGACGATGGTTTTACGGTAACTTGTTAGCGGAGCACGAGTCGGCTTTGCGCTTTTGGTCACTTCTTCAGACTCACGCTTAAGGGGAAAACTTGTGGACCCGGAGGGATTAGCTGGCGCTGATCGCCTCCTAACCCGTGAAGGGAACCGAAGCAGAGCCGCTAATCGCGGCTTGCGTCTTTCTGCGACTTAAAAAGCTAAATACATTTAGCTTTTTAAGCCTCCGAAATCCGCATTCCTGCTTCGGTCATCAAGTGGACCCGGAGGTAGCCCCATCGAACCCCTGTTACCACTTTTAGAATTTTTGGATCGGTTTCATATTAGTGAATGAGCGACAAATGTGGCTTTTAGATAAACCCACTTTCCTTCACCTACGTTGAGCATACAAAAAACGGCTCCGGGAGAGGCAAAACACGAACTATTTTTACGAGGATTTGAAGCGTTTGGTATCGATTCGTTGGCAGGCCAAGGGCTTTTCTTAATACCGAAATCACCGTTTGTTTCCAGCTATCATTTGGTCGTTACCATTGTTCTTGGAGGGATTACCTCAAGCGTGTAAATCACTTTTTGAAAGGTATAACTTTTTGCAGGATTTTTTAATTGGCGCTAACTAACGGCTGGTTTTCTAATGAAGCGAAGCTACAGTAACCGCTCGGGAATCCGTTAGCAGTAATTTGAACCAGTGAATTGTATAAACTACCTAAACAATTAGCAAAGTATATAGCCCAATTGAGTAGTAATAAAAAATTTAGACATCAAATTAGATAAGAAATTTAGCGATTGATTCCATTGGCTTGCTTGAGGCCGAGTACCGTGGACAGTGAGATCATCGTATATTCCAGGGCATTCAAATTTTTCGATGATAATACAACCGCCTCCTTGTGGAGCGTTATTTCGGGTGATTCAGCAAACGAGATAATATCCAGTATGTCGTAATAGTCATAATAGGGCAAAAGTGTCGCATCGTTTAGGACATTGCGACGAATTTCTTCCGGCTTTCGCAATACCAGCAATGCATCGGTTGAGAAAAAAGCATTTTCATCAAATCCAAAGTTCACCATTACGCTGTTGTTTTCAACGGATGCCATAACGATGACCCCAACCAGTTGCTTTTTATTGTCAAGGTTATTTGATAGATTAGATTTTACAAGCACAATTGTTCCAGCAAGTTCGTTTTGTTTGTTCATGGTATGTGATTAAGAATTAATAAAGCAATAACTTATCCGTTGGCTGACCCAAATTTATGAGCTTAAGAAATTTGCATTAGGTCTTTAGAAGGGTTGAAACCTCAAATAATTGACCAATCATCTTTCGGCAATTTGTCAAAACTAATTCTTCCACTTATTGAGATTGGACTTAAAATAGCTGGTAAAACGCTTTGAAGTGGTAGGTCAAATGCATTATTCAAAGGTTTTTCAAGCAATAAGCGCCAGGCAGCCTGTTTTGCAGTGAAACGGAGAAAGTGGCTGACTGGCGTTTTTTTGATTATGTAGCCGGATAACTGGTAGCTGCCATTCTCACAGGTCAACTTCTATCATCCAACCTGGATCGCATGTATTGATCAAACAGCCTTTCCCTGTGACGCTTTTCAGCCTTTTTTCTTGAACGCCTGTTATATCCCCATAGGAACATTGCCCATAGGCCGAACGCAACGGCGTATCCTGGTAATGGATTTTTTGCATTCAAGGCCGCGAATAAAGTACCTGTAGAAATCAGGCACGTCATTATAAAATATAATATTGTTCTCATAAGACTTTAATTAAGTGGTAAATAGACTTGTATCTCTGCCGGAAGGCCAGTGAGGTACATTTCTATCAAGGGCTTTACCAACAACCAATTTAGTCCGCCGTTTCCACAACCCAATTGCGGGAGGGCGACAGATTTAATTATCCTTTTCAGCTATCAATTTCACCAGCGCCTGCAAGCCTTTCTCAATGTAACTGTATTCGGATGGTAAACGCCAGTGTGTTTTCGTTGGGAAGTTGATGATCAACCGTTCACCTAAAAGCAGGCTGCTATCCTCGACTGTCAATAACACACCAATTTTTAATTCGTGTTTGAGACAAGCTTCCCGGTAAATCGCATAGTTATGCGGAAATTCATTTTTGAATTGCAGGGCAATACCTTTGCCCATTACACCAACGGTGTTAACCGTATTGACGAGCGCGTAGGCATTGTTATCAAAAAGGTTGCCGGAGCGAAATGTTAACATTTAAGCTACTTTAAGTGGTTGTGTTATAAATGTCTTTAAATTGAGGAACAAGCCCCGGTTAAAAAGCATCCCTTCGCGGAACAGTTGCCAAAGCAGCGATGCACCCAAATTGGCCACCGCTGAATTGACAAACAAATCTTGTTTGGTTAAGGCTTCCGCTAACGAACAGCTTGGTGTGTCATCAGTTTGGTCAGCCTGTTCCAGTTGGTCCCGGAACATTTCAGTAATAAAGGGCAGATTGCCGACCGGTCGGTACAAATCAGATTCGGGTTGTTTAATGTCGCCCACCGTAGCTAAAATAACCTGCCCGGTAAACCTGCTATTGCCGAAATCCATCCAATATAGCGGGCGTTCCCGGTCATATCTGCCGCTTTTTCCCAGCGAATGCAAAATTTCGCTGATGTTAAACCTGGCTCCAGCGGTATCTACGCAGGTAACATAAAGATTTGCTTTAGCCTTTTTTTCATCCGGCATTCCATCCGCAAAACGGTTGGTTACTGCTTTCCAGTTTGTCCCGAAGAAACGGTTGACACGGTTAACTAAAACGACTGACTTATAAAAGTCTATTTCTGTTTCTGCAAAAAGCTGCCTTCCGAGGTTGGCTTCGCTTACCCGGTCGTCGTCGAAAACCGTCACTACTAAACCGGGATGGTTTAGGTTTAACAAGGCATGGTTAATACGAGCCAGCGCGGTCAGCATCTGACTGCCTGTGCCGCCTGCGCCAATTAAGTTTACGGTTATCGGGTTGGGTGGGTTGATCAAATAGTTGTCAGTGATATGTACCGCGGTTAATGTGTTCATTGTAAAAGTTTGTTGATGGTGATATTACTCGTTGTTAACTTTTCAAAGGGAAAGGGGGCGTTGTGGTTGATGAGGTTTTGCCATAGCTGGACGATATTGCCTTTTACAGGAACATGCTCCCCGAACAGGTGGCTGAAATAGCTGTTGAAAAAATATTCCTGCCATAAATCCATGAATGTTTCAAGACAGCAATCATTAGGGATTTTCACGGGAACATTGCCCATGCATACCCTGCCGTCTGCGTAAACGTTAAAGAATGGCGCATGAAATAATATGGTTTGACCGCTTACCTGTTCGTCTGCAACAGCAAAAATGGATAAGGCGTTTTTACCTGCTTTCCATAATAAAGCCGGGACACTTGCCTCCCCGGATGGGATACCGAGGCTCTCGGTAAATAGCATTTTTACACGTTTGGCGGGTGTGCGCCAAATGGCAAAACCGTCATTGCCAGTCTTCAAAAAGACAACGTTTGGCGATAAAATCCCTTTCGGGTTTAAGAAGTTACGCTGTTTCTTTTCGTTTACCGTTAACGCTTTTGCAAAGCTGCTCGCTTCCTTTATGCTTAACGGATGTCCATTGATTGGGCAGCCACGTTCATCCATGTCGTAGCTTTCCACGTAAGGGGCGTTATGGTAACCATTGTCCCGCTTTTCGTATATGATTATAGCTTTTACGGGATGGTATAGTTTCCCGAAATTGTTTGTTAAATCGTTCATGTTAATTCCGGTATTAAGTTGCACAAATCTGTTATAATGCCGATCACACGTTCTTCGTAGGCCAAAACGTCTTTTAATTTTAGTCGCGGCTTGTTGAAAACGATGGTACTTTCAAAATCCTGCACACCGGAACGTTCGTTAAAATCATTGTTTAACATTTCCATCATAGCATCGTATACACAGCTGGACGTTTCACCGATAAAAGAAATATAGTCAGTTACCTTGATTTTGCCATCACTATAATAGTCGTCTTCCTCCTCGTCGTTATCGTAACTGCCGATGTTTTGGTAAAGATTGGCGTTAGGAAACTCCATCCAAAGTGCAAGGGTTTCCTTCGCAAGCCGGAGGCAATCCTCATCAAAAGGACTTACAGGTTCAAACTGTTGTATCTTGCTTTGCAATTGTTCAAGTTCCTTTTCATTGCTTAAGAACGCTTTCATTTCGTCCCCGATGAAAAAGAC
>DASRTD010000109.1:0-9277 GCA_035656115.1 Mucilaginibacter sp. | reverse complement strand
GAAAGCGGGCAGGCAAAGAAATGCACCCTTTTGCAAAACCGCTCGTAATGACCGAAAGAGGTCGCGTAAAAACTGGCGTAATCATGAAGATAAGAGCGGCTGACATAGCTATATTCAATAACGATCGTTTGGGCACGCAGGGCACCGTCTTCTTCGCCAAAATAGTCCGTAAAAAAAAGATAACGCGGATTTTTCAAGACCTGGTGGCGGGTGGTCTTTTCATTTGTTAGCGCATCGGCGAGGGCATCAGGAGAATAAGGAAAAAGGTCGAAAGGTTTAGGCATACGTTATATCGCACTAAACGGCGATATACTCATTGAGCGTATGCGGGTCCACCTTCGCATTATCCTTAATTACCTTAATTTCCGATAAAGAATTTGTAACATCCTGCCGCACCGATTTACTATTGAAATTCGTCGTAATGAACTTCAATGCTTTTTGTGCGCCGATATTGAAATCACGGTTTGGGTTAGTATTTTTAATTACTGTTTCCATACATATAAACGAGCAAAAATGATGCCCGTTTTTATTCTTTAATTATAATCAAAATTAATTAAATCTTTTCTAATAAAACAAGAAAAATTGTCTTTTTCTTATGCATTTGAAAACAAATTGTCAGTAAAAACCACAAAAAAAATTATTTGTAATTATTTGCAATAAATAACACGCATTAAATCATGACACGGGGGGCACAAGCCCGTTATCCTCGCACCATTTCTCAAATATAAAACACGCATGCTGCGACTGGTTCCGTTCCGCGCTCTTTGCCCAATCCTTAAATTGTTTTTTGATCGTCAACGGCAGTTTGCAGATAATCTCATTTCCGTCCTCGTTCAGCAGCGGGTTTGCCAGCTTTTTTCCATTATAATTGTCCTGATTCTTAAGCGCTTCCTCGATAATCTTCGCTGTGAGCCGGTGAATGCCCCAGCCACGCTTTGCGGCTTCATGCGCAAGCATCTCCTGCAGCCCCTTTTTGGAAGCTTTATCTGTGATCTTTAAAACCTTTAAGTTATTGTCAGGCACGGAACTACTAACAAGTGTTAAATTCAAAGATAGCAGTAAATCGTATTAAAAAATATTTTTTATTTCTTTTTCATATAAAATAATTAATTTGATGTACCAGCCTGATTTTTTGTTTCAATTTATTTCTTAAAATTATTTTTTATCTCAAGCGTTTGCATCGCTTTTTGGCGGGCATGTCTTATCATCCGGCATGCCAAGAGCGAAATCCGACTCCTGCAGGGAACAGTTTCGTATTCTTGGGTGGAGGCCTTAACAGGAAGTGATTGCCCGGTGATTTCACCTTGCAAAAAGGGTGTTTTTCCCGTTTTGGCACTTATTTATTTATTCTTATATTGTCCTATACTAATAACGATATAGAAAGGCCTGTTTAGCGGCGCCAAGCCACTTTACGTGAAAAGTGATTTTTGTATCGTTTGTAATCAACCTGAAAATTATCATATGGGAGCGCTTCAATTTAATGCAAGTAATCAGAACCATGTAGTGTCTGCTCAGAGCGTTACGGTATTGACAGCGGCGCCAAATACCTGGTTGTTGATTTTTACAGGCCAGGCTATGGTGTGTTTATTATTAATCATGCTGTCAAAACGGTTCAAAATAGAAGATCTCAAAAACTATATCAATCGAACATTTTAAGAAATTCATATGGCGGACAAATCAGAAAAAAAGAAGGAATTGTGGAAATGGTTAGTGGGCGCAATTTTGTCCCTCGCAGCCATCATCATCGGTGTCGTTGAATTCAACTCAAAGTCAGAATTTCACATTACTGTTCAAAAAAACATTTTGACCATTGATAAGGGGACTGCAATAAAGGTTCCAATTGAAGTTAACGGGAAAAACTATCCTTACCAAATCTTTTTGACCAGTCGGTTGCCTCCAAACGTCACAGCATCATTTAGTCCGCCTTTTGGTATTGCCGATCCGCAGTTTAATTTACAAGGATCAATCTCGGTTGGCACCCATGCCGACACCGGGTCGTTTTCAATAGATATCATCGGAACAGGAGCTAAAGACAGCAAGACAGACTCGGCGAAATTGTTTTTTAAGATAACAACGCCACCGTTCAATCCTTATCCGGTAAGAGACCGGTTTTTCCCGCGATATATGGGCGACATTCACACAATTAGCATGTCTGACAGGAGCTCACCCGGTGTGCCTTCGACATACACTGAAATTACTTATAAGCCACATCGTGATGATTCAAATCATTGGGCTGGCATTTATTGGCTTTATCCCGATAAAAACTGGGGCAACGTGCCCCAGGGGCGAAATTTAACCGGCGCAACCAGATTAGTTTTTAAAGCGAAGGGCCGTATGGGAGGCGAAATCGCCGAATTCAAAATCGGAGGAGTTTCAGGTAAATACACAGAAACTCTACCGACGATTGCAAAAGTCGTTACACTTTCCACTAATTGGCAAGAATATTCAATCGATTTGCGTGGAACCGATCTTAGTAATCTTTTCAGCGGTTTTTGCTGGACGACTAATACAGATGAAAATCCTAATGGATGCACTATTTACGTTGGCGACATAAGATTTGAATAAGGCTTTGATCTGATCAGCGTTGGAACATTCGGTTTCGGCCCAATGCTTAAATTTGTATTTATGTCATGAAAAACAGGTGTTTGCTGATATTTTTTGTTTTCTGGTGTTCGATCCTGCTATCAGGCTGCGAAGTACTGCTGGAGTTTGGTGGCGGGGGAGAGGCCGGCGCCGACCTTTCGCTAGGCACTGCCGAGCGGGGGGTATTGGCGGATGCTGCGGAAGGGTTAACGGCTTCACAATTGGATGAGTTGGCAGGGGAGGGGATAACCGCTGAAGATGTCGCTGTGTTCAGGAATTCAACGGTGGAAATCCGCTCCGGCAGGCTGGTGACCGCTGAGGAGGTAGCATTCAACGAGGAATTGGAGAAAATTAAGATCAGGAGGGCTGCCGGGGAAAACCCCAAATTGTATGTAGACGGTTATTCAAAACCATTCGGGGAGGTGAATCCTGACGACGGTACGGTAAACATTTATTCGTTGAACAAAACTTTTTCGATACATGATAATATTTTTTCGGTAGAAGGCGAGAATGTCCGCGTCTTGTATGACCTGCATGGTTCAGGGGGAAAAGTTGCCCGCGTTGTACATAAAGGCGACCTTGTTGTAAAGCTTTCGGAGGATGGGCGATGGTACCGGGTCAATATTTTGCAGAATGGGACGCAGTTAAGCGGCTACATCGCAAGCCGGTTCCTGGCGCCGGTTGTCCTTGCTACGGCATTGATCGACTCGGCGAAAACCTCCGCGGATGCCATAAAAAATGAAGTGAAAGTCAGATGGGACTACTACTGGAAATCAATGAAAAGTATTGAGATGACGGCACAGGATGCAATGGCCATTTTGTATACAGATTTTGGCAAGAAGGAATATCAACGTAAAGTTTCTTTCAGTACCAATGACTGGGATAAGGGTATCGACGACTTTTTGCAAATGCAATACGATAACATCCCCATCCTAAATGACAAAAAGTTCAGCTCGGACAGCCTGGAAATTATCGGGTTCACCAGAGCAAACGAGTTGTTACAGTTGGTCCGGGTATTTAACCAACCCGCCTATATAAAGAATCCTATGGACTGGGGCCCGGACAATATTGGAGAATGGACCCAGGTCAGGACGTTGGATGGAGCCTATGGCTGGATTTTTACAAAACCCTATCCCCAGACCTACGCAAACGGTATAGCGGTGAAGCGGGCACCCGAAGCGACGCCAGCCGCAAACCCGCCACAATCTGGCAATAATGATACCGCGGATCATGGCAGCACCCCGGACAATAACCTAAAATATATCTGTATTATCGGGTTGGTGATCCTGGTTTTGATTGTTGTCGCTGTAAAAAGTAGTTTAAAAGGATAATCAGCTTAGGTTTTCTACTAAATGCAGGAGATTTTTGCCCAGCTATGACTGAATATAATGTTGAGCCGAAACAGAATTGAACCGCGTATAAAGATTAATTTGTCCGACGGTCAATTTAATTTGGTCGATCCTGGGAAGGAAATGTATTTTTAAACTCCGGCAATTTCCCCCAAAAAACAGAGGACAGATCGTATGACAATTTTTATTGCATTTATATTCTTAGCATCGTCAATACTAATAATTGTTATTTTTTTTGTTTTCCGTTGGCTGCATGGTATTTGGCGAATAGCTAAAATGATAAAGCTATTAACGCCCGAAATTCTTGAATCAGCACCTTATTACAAGCTATTAGACGTATTGTTATTTGGTATTTCACATGCAATGGAAAGGCATGGCCCGATGACTACAATAGCCCAACAGATAAAGAGGGCGAAAAATGGCGTTAGTCCCGATGGAATTCGCGGGAATCCTGTACATTCCGGTCGTTGGAATTCATATTATACCTTATTGCAGGCAGTTGAAACCGCCAAACAAATGTGGGAAAAAGAAGGGCTTAAAAAAAAGAAATGTTATGTCTTCAAATTCGACAAAAGTATCGGCATGGTTGTAAAACAACTGACGGATGAACGGGAAAAATCTCAAATCGCCTTTGTAGTTATCAATAAGCAAAGCCATGTAATAACCGCGTTTCCAGTACTTGAATCTGCTGTAAATGTGAACGACGTCGTACCTTTAACGATGATTGAAAAAGAAATATTCTGATAGTAACGCTATAAATTTTCCATTATCATGCTTAATATTTATTGTATATCAACAAAATAACCTGCGGACGGATCGATAATCGAAACGTAGCAAAATCATTGCAAGTCAGATATTATATGTCTTCATTATCTGCTGATGCAGCTATGATCGGAAGCGCTGTGAATTACGCAAACCGCTTTCCGATTGAAAAGATCAAACAAAAGCTTGATACCAACGATAAAAACATGGAAATTGTATTTCCGTACTTAGATCGATTATCTAAAAAAGTGTTTGCGCCAGCTCAGGAACCGAGAAAACGAATTGGATATAAACCTGATGAATTTTGATATTGGAGGGCACAATTTGTGCCCTCCAATATCAGGAGTAAAACACAACCCGGTTGCAATGGTTCAATCGGAATTACTATATGAATATTTTACCAAGATTACATATTCACATCATTTCGAAACTAAAGCCGGGCAATATCCCGACACTTTGATCGCTTTAAATTCCAAATACCGGCAAAAGCCCGTCAGAATATAAGAGCGACCTAAAAGAGCGCCCATCTTATCATTTGAGTCCTTATTCACATTCTGCTTCGGTAATTTCGTGTCACGAAGCCACTTGCAGGTAGTCTTATGAGAAATTAAACCGCAGCTATATGTTTAGAAACTATTTAAAAATCGCATCACTTCCGGCTTTGTTCGGTCTTTTCTCTCTTGCCCCGTCACAGGCACAAACCGTTAAGTTAAACCCTGCTGGTCAGCAAACCGTTACTGTGTACCGTGATGACTGGGGCGTTCCGCATATTTACGCGGACGATGAAGCCGCCGGTTTTTTCGGATTGGGTTATGCACAGGCGGAAGATCGCCTCGAAGGCATCCTCGAACGATACCTCGCTGTTGAGGGCAGGTCTTCCTCTGTCTTCGGTTCAGCCTATCTGGAAAAAGACATGCACAATCTCCAGTGGCAATTCGCCGCGCGCGCCAAACGCTTTTTCAACCATCTCGAACCGCAATTGCAACTGGACTTTAAACAATTTATCGCAGGTATTCAATATTATATGGACCAACATCCGAAAGAAGTCCCGGCATGGGCGCCCAGGTTGGATCCGACACTGCCCGTTGCTTTCCTATACGCCTGTATTTTTGATATCAATGAGGGGATGGGTGTTGAGGACGCACGCGCGAGCGGCGTCCAGGTCGCAGCCAAGAAACCTGTTTCTGCAAAAGGGTTAAGCATGGCTTCAAACGGCTTTATTATATCGCCCTGGCGGACCAAAGATGGCGCCGTCATCCACCTTGCCGACTCGCACGTCCCTTTTGGCGGCGATGTGCGTGCCTATGAATTCCGGATGCAGGCGGGGGGGCTTCATGTTTCCGGTTTTTCAGGAACGGGCTTGGTGCTGCCTGTCACAGCCCATACCGTAGATTTGGCCTGGGGAGAAACGGCCGGAGGGCCGGATGTATCTGATTGTTACTCAGTGACGGTAGATCCGGGACATCCAAGAAGGTTCCTGTATGACGGTACGTGGCAACAGATGGAAGTAAAAACCATTACCGTTAAGGTGCAAGGACAAGCTGCGGTCACCCGCGAAATGGAATACACCCATCATAACGGCATGCTTTGCCCGGTGATAGCCCGCAAAGGTAACGTCGCTTATGTGGTCTGTTCGCCCTATATGGACCAATGCGGTATGCTGGAAGAACAGTTGTATCAAATGGCAAGGGCCAAAAATATGGCGCAATTTAAACAGGCGCTATCCTTGCTGGGATTTATGAGCCAGAACCTAATGGCCGGTAGCTCTGACGGCCATATCTTATACGTACGCGCCGGACGTGTCCCTATACGACCAACCGGTTATAATTTCCGGCAAGCCGTGCCGGGCAATACCTCGGCCACTGCCTGGAAAGGGATATACCCGCTTGATAAACTGGTCGTGGTAGAAGACCCCGCGGCTGGATACCTAACTAATGAAAACGCATCGCCTGATATGATGACGGTGCAAAGGACCATCGACGCCAAAAATTATCCCTTTGAGGTTTTTTATGACCTGCCCGGCTTTATCCGCTGGCGCGGGCAACGTGAACTGGACCTGCTTTCGCGCTCCTATCAAATGACCCTGACTGACGCCGAAAATATCGTTTTGGATGAAAAATGGCAGGAGACGGAAAACTGGCTCTCCGCTCTTCAGCAGGCTTTGGACCGTGAGCCGGACAGCGTCCGCACACAAAGCGAAGAATTCAGGCGCGTTGCCGGGGAACTGGTGCATTTTGATGGCATGGCCCATAAAGAATCTGTAGCGGCATTGCTGTATATCTACTGGCGGCGGGCGCTGCTTGATTCGGTGACCTGGAAAAGGCCATCCGCACAAATGGTCAAGGCTGTCGGCAGGGCGATTGCCGTCTTAAAAAAAGACTATGGCCGGACTGATCTGGCGCTTGGCGATGTCTACCGTATCGGCCGGGGCGGTGTTTCTTTACCGATAGGCGGCGTTACCTTCTATGCCTCGGGAGAACAGCAAACGCTGCGGGCCATGCTTTCCTTCGCCCCGCCGGATTCGGCGCACCGTATCTGGATCGATGCCGGCCAGCGGCAGCCGATGCTGACGCTGTTTACGCATCCGGTGCAGTCCTATACCTATGCGCCTTGGGGTCAAAGCGAACACCCCTCGTCGCCTCATTATTCCGACCAGGCCAAATTGCTGAGTGAACGCAGGCTGAAATCCGACTATTTTAATAAAGAAGAACTGCTGAAACACATTGAATCAACAACCGTCTTGCCCGTAAAACTATTGCCGTGAAAAAATATTATTTTTTTGTGCTGCTGATCGCACTGTGTTATCCGTTCAGGCTGCACGCACAGGAGACTGCGCAAACTTTCTTGCAGCAGACCAATTACCTGCTTTACCTGCCCGAGCATTACGCCGACGATACCTCCGCCCGCTGGCCGCTCGTGCTTTTTTTGCATGGCTCGGGGGAAGTGGGGGACAGCATCCAATGGGTCGCCCGCAACGGGCCGCCAAAATTAGCTAAAGCCGGTAAAAAATTCCCGTTCATCCTGGTATCCCCGCAGTCGACCGCTTACCGCTGGTATCCTAATGATCTGATGAGCCTTTTATCCGGTATCAAAAAGCAATACCGGGTTGATAATGAAAGAATATACCTTACCGGGCTAAGCATGGGCGGATTCGGAACCTGGGCTATGGCGGAGCAATACCCGGATGAATTCGCTGCAATCCCTCCATTGAGCGGCGGCGGTGATTCGACGCAAGCATGGAAGCTGCGGTACCTGCCGGTCTGGTGCTTTCATGGACTCAAGGATAATGTCGTTCCTCCATCTAACTCAATTGACATGATGAGGGCCGTGAGACAATTTAATCCTGGCGCGAAACTTACCTTATATCCGGAAACCGGCCATGACAGCTGGACAACCACCTATGATAACGACACAGTTTATACCTGGATGCTGGCACAACATAAAAGTGCACGTAAACGGGTCTTGCTACCGGTTTCCGTACTGAACGATTACTGCGGTGCTTATGTGGGTAAGGGAACTGACACCGTATACCTGACCGTCAAGGACGATGCAATCCTGGCTACTTCGCATGACAACACAACGCTTTTAATACCCGCCAAAAAAGACCTGTTTTTTATGGATGAACATTCGTCTGCTGACGCTTGTTTCGAAAGGGACACCGACGGGGAGGTAAGCAAGTTGGTCGTCTTGTCAAGTGAAAGGGAAATTTACATAAAGATCCCTAAAAAATGACGCGCCAGGCATGCAGACGGTCTTTTAACGAAACACTTTTGGATATTAACGGGCTCAGAAAGTCAGTGGTCTTACGTGCAATTCAAAACCGAACAGCCTCCTGTCCGGTTTTGTTACAATACCTATTTTGAATATTGCATAATTTTCTACCTGTCAACAAGTTAGTAGTTTGGAACAGGTATTGAAGTAATAAAATTACTTGAATGCATATACTTTCCATATCAGCCCCTATGACCTGGCCTTCCTGGGAACGATATTTATCGGGCTGATGTTTGCGCTGCTTTTAGGATTCACCAAAAGGACCAACCGGGCCGCAAACCGGTTTCTTGCACTGGCCCTGGCAACCGTCGTTTTTTGGATGGCCTGGATATTGGGCATTGACATTCGGCTGGAGGCCTACTTTCCCCGATGGAACTGGCTGCCACTGCAATTTTCGTTAGCATTTGGCCCCCTAATCTATTTTTATGTACTTAAAATGACACGACCGGAATATAAATTTCGTTGGAAGGATTTGCTGCATTTCAGCCCATCGTTACTGCAACAGGGCGTTCTGGTATTGGAGGTTAGGGAGAGCATAAGGACAGGCGCCGCTACTTATGATACACTGACTTTTCAGCAACTGAGCCCGGTATTGCAGTTGCTGGCGTTTATTTCAGTCATCATATACTTATATTGGTCTTATCGGCGGATACAAGATTTTTATCAACGGCTTAAATTTAACGGGAATGACCGGTATCGGTACGAATTGCGGTGGCTGCATCGCTTACTGACGGGTTTCGGCCTGCTATGGCTATTGTGGATACCGTATACCGCCGTCGATTATTTTTATTACCATTATCAGTTAGGGCTAC
>DASRTD010000108.1:0-4169 GCA_035656115.1 Mucilaginibacter sp. | reverse complement strand
ACAAATGTTTCCCGGCTTAGCGATTGTAGCTGCAAGTTATGAGCAGCATCAGTTGAAAGCGCGTAATCGTAAGTCTGCTGAAGCGAAGCAGCAGGACCGGCGCCGAACCCGAATGTTACGCCGTTAAGGTCGACTGTTGTTTGAGCAACAGACCTGCCCACAATAAGTATTACGACAGCGATACTAAACATAATTTTTTTCATTTTTGTTGCATTTTTGCCTACTCTAAATCCGTTTTCGGCTTTCCCGGTTATAATAAATAGGCCCGCAAGACGCGGGCATGTTGCTAGGATGATTGCGAATCGTCGCTTACCAGTCTAATCGTCCAAAAATCACTGGCCAGGTTAGGGTCTAACAAGTATGCATATGGCATAGTGAAATACCCGCTCATACCCCAGTCGGCCCCCCAGCTGTTGCGTACGATAAAACGGCTTTGCGAGTCGTCATAACCTACGGCCACAACGGCATGCCCGCCCACAACCGATTCATCACCCCCTGGCAGGTTCACTATTCCTGTTTGGCTTACTGCCGAACTTTCAAATGAATCGTAAACGGTAAACCCGAAAATAAAGGGATAGCCATCGGCCAGGCAGCTTTTCATCTGGTAAATATTTTGGCTTAGGCTATAATAGCTGGAAACGATGTCTTTCATGGCGTCCTGGTAGCAGCTTTGGTACGGTTTCTGGTCAAACTCGCTGATGTTGTACGGCCACTCATCCTCGCTGCAAACGCCTTGCTGGTTTACGCTGTTCAACCCATCACGGATATATGCCCCGCCGTCGGAGTTAACGGTATTCTCAATAACCCGTTCGTTGTAATAAATAAACAAGCGTGATGGCACAAGCGGCCCGCTGCCCTGTTTCGCCAGGTCAAACTCAACCGCTCCTGCAATTGCATTTGCGGTGCAGCTGTTTAAGCTGCCCTGGTCATACACAGGAGAGTCGTCTGGCCTTAGATCAACCGAAGCGGGCAGGTTTGCTAGTACCTGCTCGGGTACGGAGTACTTAAAATCGCGGTGGTCTGGCAGATCGGGTTTCCACCCGTAACGCCTTGATGTTCTGATCATTTTGGTTTAGTTTAATTGCCTACTCTTAGTCCGTTTTCGGCTTTCCCGGTTTTTTAGTTTTGGTTTGCCGCAGGCGGCGTGGTCTGTTTGTTGGATTTTAATGCAGCAGAAACCTGATTGGTTCCGTATGGTATTACGCCGATTCCCAGCCCCCAAATCACCGTTGTTAATTTTGATAAGTCTGGCATCTTGTCCGGCGTATTGAAATAGCAGTACATATAAAATGTACTTACACAGATTCCAATAGTAAGGGCAACCAGGCCGGTGAGAAAAGCAATAAACCGGCTGACACTTTTTGGAGGGGTTGTGTTCGCATCGCCATTGCCGCCGGAAACGGGTTTAACTGAAGGGTCCTTTTCAGATAGGAGCGTCGAAAAGCTGCTGCCCCCGCCGATTATTTTTGCTGCAATAAAAATTAAAATGAGGATGAAAAATATGGCCGGAAGTAATGCAACGACGGTTTCGACAGCACCTGGCTGGCTAACGGTTGCACCTTCTGCCAAACAACAAAGGGGGCTTAACAAAGCCACCGTAAGGAATAATTTTTTTGTTTTCATGATCTTGAGATTTTTTTGTGATTGAATGATCCAAATCTCAAAATCGAAAAGCGGCTCCGTTGAGGTAATATCTCCCTTTTTACAAGGGTGTTTTTACGGTATAGAAAAGGGTGATTGATACCCCGGTAACGGGCTGACGTATAGCGAACTTAGCCCTAAAACCAAATTAAATTTTCACACTTAAACTTAACAATCATGAAAAAGTTAGCATTTCTATTCAGCGCCATGCTTGGCTTGTTGTTGATGGCGGCATCGTTTAAGGCGAGCTGTAAAAACCCCACAAGATTAACAGACACTAATACGGTCATTGCGGAAAAGTCCCTCAACGGCATTCCCTACGCCGCGGCAAACAAAATGATCCAGGCGGCACAGGTTACTAATGTCGACCCTACACCGGCCAATACACAAATATGGTTTAGCAAACAGGTGATAACCGCGGTGTACAACTTGTTAATGCACGAAGACAGTGTTGGCATTGTGAAACCCGATGGTATCCGCGTCTACTTTGCAAGCGGTGACACAACAAATGCCGCGCCCACTCATTTTAACAACGGCATAGTCGTGGTTTCAACATATCGTTCAGGGGTAATTCAAATTGACGCTAACCACAGAGTTAACATTCACACCGATTATTTTGAACACGACGTAAATTCTGCTTTGTTCAACATCAGATCAGATTCTTTAAGCGGTCTTATAACCCATGACAACGATGCTACCTCAGGCTCGATGCTTTATAATACCTGTAATTGCGATAGTTTGGACACTTGTGTGACCTCATCCAATCATTTTATCAAAAGGAGTGACGGTGAAGCGCTGGTACACGCTTTTCAAGGTCAGGCATTTAAAGCCAAAAGCGAATGGTTTGATATCAACATGCTGATCAACCTGTATTATGAAATGCAATGTTCGGACGAAGATGGTATACGAATTTACTTTGCACGGGGAACAGCCAGAGAGTCGAACTTGGCTGACGTAGGCAAAGCGAGATTTGTGATAGTTACTACCGAGCCAAAGACAAACTCGATTAACAATGCTTTAGTACCAATCCATAAGGATCGCTTTGACTGCTACTGCACTATAAAACCTACTGCTACACTTAGCCAAAAAGCCGTATTGCTAGCCTTCGGAAAAAAAGCGGCCGCGGTAAAACAAATTAAAAATAAAAAAAATGGCGGCGGTAATGACAACGGCGAATTGTGCCCCAATAATTGCAATGGGCAACACAGCCCTAAATGCTTGGTAATAGTCATTGAATAATCTTGTTCAAAAAATGCACTGTCGTCGTAAAACAAATAAATGGTTTGCGATAGTCTTTATTAATTGTTTATATTAGAGCCAATTAACTTTATTACGGTAACTAATAAACCTTACGATCATGAAAAAAACAGCTTTATTTTTATGCATTATCGCAACAACCTTAAAGGTGCATGGGCAATCTTTGAGTGGATACACTCAGCAACAAGTTAATACAATGATAAAGCCTTTTAACAACTACAGTCAAATGCCGAAAATAACAAGCGTTTGGTTCGATAAAAGCATTATAAACAACATTCTTGCTCTGCTTAACTCCGAGGTAGCTCAATACGGTACGGATGGCTTAAGAATCTATTTTGCCGATGATAACTCGAACAATGAAACAATTGTGCTGGTGTCTACTTTCAATCAAGGGCAACCTAATCCGCGATCGGCCGAAAGCGATTATTACCATGATGATTACTATACTCATTCGCCCTCGGCCGCTTTATTTAAAATGACCATTCCAATTACCGGCGTCCCCTGTCATGATCAATCCTGCGATGGGGGCGCCTTGCTTTATGTAAAATCGGGATTGCCAGACGACTCTACTTGTGACAAAAACAATCCGCATTATTTAGAAAGAGGTATGTGCGAGGATATGGTCATTGGATTTGCAAATCAAAAGACCAAAATAAATTCAAGGGGTGAGTGGTTTGATTTAGATATGCTTAACGGCTTTTCCGAGGTATTTAAGAACCAATCCATTGATGGTATACGAATTTATTTTGGGAGGCATCCGATATACGATCAATACTCGTGGTATGGTGGCATGGATGGCTTTGTAATGGTACCCACTCAAGCAGTCGTAGATCCCAAGACGCAAGATACGATACATCGTGATTTTTTCGACTGCCACTTTGCGAGCAACTACTTCATAAACTCGATGAAAGATACCAGGCGCCACTTTATCAAACCGCCAAAGAAGAACAAGCATGCCTTGCTTGTTTTTCCTCTGGCTTCGTATGGTGGCCAGGACAATGGGGAGTTGTGTCCTAACAATTGTAACGAATAAAACTCTTTTTCAAATGGAGTTTTTACAAAAACATTAAGATGCTGCAATATTTTACAGTAAATACTTCGAGTGAAATTATATGTTTTATAATAGCACTTGTCTATCTCAGCAAAGATAAAGATGGGATTTGGCGAAGCATGATCATTTTTCTGTTTATCACTTGCATAGCAGAATTAGCGGGCTTTCATTTCAAACATTTGTATCTTGCGGACAGGTCCCGCACTCACTCAAACGCCTG
>DASRTD010000107.1:0-10912 GCA_035656115.1 Mucilaginibacter sp. | reverse complement strand
AGCAGTCACTACCTGCTGGGCGAGGGCGGCAAAATAAAGGGCACTATGCAGAACGACTGGAACAAAGCAGTTGACGATGCCGCTGCAGTGGGGCTTAAATATATGATCTGCGCGTGGCTTCAGCCAAGTGAGCGGGGCACCCTCGATCATTATAAACAAGTAGGGGACGACCTGAACAAAGCGGGCGAGGTTTGCAAAAAAGCAGGCATACAGCTTTGCTACCACAACCATGATTTTGAATTTATACAGGAAAACGGAAAATATCCATACGATACACTGCTTTCAACCACCGATAAGGACCTTGTAAAAATGGAGATGGATATGTACTGGATGACCAAGGCGAAGCAGGACCCGATAGCTATTTTTAATGAGCACCCCGGCCGTTTCCCGCTATGGCATTTAAAAGATATGGATAATACGCCTAAACAAATGTTTACCGAAGTAGGCAATGGTATTATCGATTTCAAAAAAATATTTGCAAACGCCAAAAAAGCAGGGCTAAAATATTTCTTTGTTGAACAGGATGTTTGCCCCGGCGATCCGTACGACAGTATTACCAAAAGCGTTAATTATATCAAAACCAATTTGGTTTAAACGATCTTTCAATTCAATCAATCAACTGGCCGGGCCTTCTTTGGAAAGTTCGGCTTTTTTGTTTTTGAGAGGCGGTATTTACCGGCGAGGTGCCGGGCAAAATTGTATTTACCAAAACGAACAATGCCCCATAGGGGCTACCTATTTGTAGAAAATCATCAACCAAATATATTGCCCCATCGGGGCTACCCAACCGGTAGATAGGTAGCCCCGATGGGGCAATGTCAAAAATTAGACGGAGTTCTACAAATAGGTAGCCGCTACGCGGCAAAAAATGAAGCGCAGATTTGACAACTTTTATAAAGTTGTCAAATCTCATCGTAGAGACTAAAACATCGGAAAACTCACTGGCAGCGGTTTCAGCGTACCGGTAACCAGCGCCTCAATGGCCGGCAATATCGCCAATTCTACCTCGTGCAATGGTTTTTCCATTTGCTGTAATTGTTTTAGCTGATCATCTTTATTACCCTCGCCACTCAATGCCTGTAAACCAATAGCGGCTGCGGCTGAAAGATTATCTGAAAGGTCTTTGATCTGCTGCGGATACGGTGCATAGCCCGAAACGGCATCAAACCGGGCCTTGTTGTTTTGCCATTTCTGCAGCTGATATTTGATGGCCTGCAAATCGGCGTCATCGCGGCCTTTTAGGTAAGCGGCCACCGACTGCCTGAAATACCATCCGGTTTCAGAATCGGCATGAACCATATCGGCAATATTTACCAGTGGCGAGGTAGGGTTAGTGCGCCCTTTGCCATTGGCAAGCATGCCGCCCATTAACCTTTTGTAGCCTCTCACCGGCGTGCACACATCTGCCAGGGTACGAAGGGGCGTAATATCCACATCGTTTACCCATAGCGACAATACTTTCTGGTAAGCGAAGCTTTCATTTATTGCACGTTCATTCAGGTCGAAATCGGTGGCCCACAGTCGACGGTACATGTCATCCACATCTTTAACGTTCGCCGGCGACCATAGCCGCTCGCTAATGGCTGCAGCACGTGGCCAAACGCGTATCTCCTCGTTGTTTCCATCGACCAGTTCGGCCCATTGGGCCGCCTCGCCGCCTAAAATGCCTTTATCAGCATCGGCCTGGCTCATATCGGCCGGTAGCGGGTCATTTAAATAATGTATATAAGCCGGCATAAACAGATCTAAGTAATAGCCCGCCGAAATGATGACCTGGTTTCCGTGTTGAACAGCCTCCCCGGTGTTCAGCGTTGGTCCAATTCCGGACGGTTTCCATTTTTGAACGATCACGTCCTGCGGGATGGCCTGGTTAAACGCTTCTTCCCAGCCGATGAGCCGCCTGTTGTATTTTTTGGCGATATCATACATGCGTTCCACAAAATAAGCCTGCAGTTCATCGGTGCTTTTCATGCCCTTTGCCTGCATAAATGCAGCGATATCCGGGTTTTGCTTCCACGCAACGCCATTGTTTTCGTCGGCCCCGACGTGAAAATACGGGTCGGTAAACAAGCCGCTCATTTCTTTGATGAACTTGTCAAAAAAGGTATAAGTGCTTTCTTTGGTCGGGTCGATGGTGGGCGTCGGCATGGAGTTGATCAGCTGCATGATCTTCCCCAGGCTCAAATTTTTGATCGAATCCAGCTTGTAGCGTTGCCCCGGTTTATAATCCGAAGGGTAGCTTGCCAAATAAGGATATGCCGCCAGGATGCTGGAACAATGTCCCGGCAGGTCGAATTCGGGTACTATGATAATACCCCTGTCGTGGGCATAGCCCACCAACTCCCTCATTTGGTCCTGCGTATAATAATAACCATTCGAACCTTTTTGCTGCAACAATGGGAAAACCTTTGATTCAACGCGGAAGCCTTCATCGTCTGACAGATGGAGGTGCAGTAGGTTCAGCTTCACTATAGCCATCGCGTCAATATTCCGTTTCAGTACATCGAACGGTATAAAATGCCGGGCAACGTCGATCATCAATCCGCGCCATTTAAAACGGGGCGAGTCGTTAACCTCAACGATGGGACAATAAAACCCGTTTTTATCAGGAGTGATCAGCTGATAGAGTGTTTGCAGTCCGCGTTCCGCGCCAATGTCCGTTGCCGCATTCAGGGTAATTTTATTGCCTTCAACTTTGAGTGAGTAGCTTTCGTCCATGCCGATGGCCGGTTCTATCGTTTTGTCATATTTGATAAAAAGCCGGGCGCCTGCATCATCATCTGCAGCTGAAATAAAATCCTGCGAAAAATTGATATTTACGCGCCTGCCCAGCTGTTGAAAATAGCGGTTGATAGCGGCAATAAACTTTGCGCTTTCCGGGCCCTGTATCCCGATATTAAAATCGGCGGTAAAGTTAAACCTGCCAGCACTGATCTTAGTTGACAGCGGGCGCGGCAATAGGTTAAGCGTGTCAGGATTTTGAGCGGATGCAACTGCCGCGCCAATGCATATCAGGAAGGAAAAAAATACAATACGTTTCATACTATCTTATTGGGTTGATTCGTTTTTTCGATTAATTACAGCTATACCTTTATCGGTACAAATACCGCGTAAATAAATATCTATGGTGTGTTTTACCAGCTCTCCGGGTGTTAAATTGAAATTTTTATAGGTATCAAAGCGGGTTACCGAGGTGTACAAAACACTTAGCGCCCTTAAAACAACCGGCGGTTTCAGGTAAGGCAAAAAATAACCTTCGTCAATACCCAGCTGTAAAGCGCCGGTCAGTATTTCACCGATCACGCCCGCGTTCCTGGTGATTACTTTATCCTGTAGTTCGGGATAATAATGGTTGAGGTCGTGGTAAAACAAGTGATTTACGCCGAAATCAAGCGCTGTTGATTTGGCATAAAGCGTACAAATAAAATCAACCGGGTTAGGTTCAGCATCAACAATGCCCTTTACATCCCGGTCCAGGCCCGAGTAAAGCACATTTAAACAGGCTTCAAGCAAGGCTTCCTTATCGGCAAAAAACTTGTACATGGTTTTGGTGGATATGCCCATAGCCGAAGCCAGTTTTTGCATGGTCATGCTGCGTATGCCATGTTCCAAAAACTCTTTTAACGATTTTTCTACGATCTGCTCTTTCAATTGTCGGAAAATATTTTTCAAATATAATTTTCCAAAATGAAAATGGAAAATTTATTCAAGAAATTATTTTCCATCGCCCCGAAATTATCTTTAAACAATAAATCGACGGATATTTGTTTCATCGTAAATAATCCTGGCATGAAAACATTGTTAGCAGGCTTTATTGCCGCATTGCTTCTTTTCTCGTTCGCTGCGTACCGCATGAACGTAAAAGACGGACAAAAAACCTTGGTGGCGGGCGATAACATGCCCGCATTTTCCCTGATAGACCAATATGGCAAAACGTTTAACAGTGCCGATTATGCGGGTAAGACTATCCTGGTGATCTACTTTTACCCAAAGGATGAAAGTATGGTGTGTACCAAAGAGGCCTGTTCGTTTCGCGACAGCTTTAACGATTTTGCAAAAGCAGGCGCGAAGGTGATCGGCATTAACGGCGGTACGGTAGCCAGCCATAAAGAGTTTAGCGACCATTATAAACTGCCGTTTATTCTATTGAGCGATCCGGGTGATAAAGTTTATCACTTGTTTGGCGTGCAGGATAAACTATTTATGACCGGCAGGGAAACTTTTGTGATCGATTTGAAGGGTAAAGTTGCTTTTACCTATGAGTCGATGATACAGGGTAAGAAACATGCCGATGACGCACTCGCCTTTATTAAAAGCAATAAATAAGGTTTGGATGAAATTAATCTGAATTATAGAACAATACGATATATTTGCGCGCTATTTTAAGCGCCCTTTAATAATACTTTCTTAGATGACCATTATTTTAATTTTCTTTCTGTCCCACTGGTTTTTATCCCTGTTTTTCCAGACATTTTTTTTGCACCGGTATGCCTCGCACAAAATGTTTAAAATGAACAAATTCTGGGATCGTACTTTTTACTTTTGTACTTTCCTTTTCCAGGGATCTTCTTTTTTAAACCCGCGCGCTTATGCCATTATGCACCGTATGCACCATGCTTACAGCGATACTGAAAAAGACCCGCATTCCCCGTATTTTATCAAAGATGTTTGGGGCCTGATGATCAAAACCAAAAACATTTACCTTGATTACCGCAAATATAAACTGGAGCCGGAGTTGCAGTTCCGCGATCGTTATCCCACCTGGAACGGTTTTGATACTTTTGCCGATGCATGGGGAACGCGCTTTTTATTCATCTCGTTTTATATCGCTTTTTACATCGTTTTTGCACCTTACTGGTGGCTTTACCTGTTGCTGCCCATACATTTCCTTATGGGTCCTATTCACGGCGCCATCGTTAACTGGTGCGGCCATAAATACGGATATGCCAATTATGATAACGGCGACCATAGTAAAAATATGCTGCCGCTTGACTTTTTTATGATGGGCGAGCTTTTCCAGAATAACCACCACCAAAAGCCCAACGATGTAAATTTTGCTAAGAAATGGTTCGAAGTTGATCCCTCGTACGCCGTTATCAAACTGATGCACTGGCTGCGCATCATCAAACTGCGAAAAGCATAAATAGCATCAAAAGGAATTTGGCGGAATAAAATGCAGACCAGTTTATCGAAGCAGATTTGCGTAATTCGATCTGATTCGCAAAAATTCGCGTCTATAAATCAGTGTCATTTCGATAAATAAAAGTGCCATAGCAGCATGGTCGCAATGGTGCGGTAAGGTTGCCATTTTTGCGAGATTTCCAGCAATTGCTCTTTGGTTGTATTAGGCGGTAGACTTTTTACCCTTTTTATCGCGTTTACAGCCGCCAGGTCGCCGATTGGGAACACATCAGCATGCTGTAAAACAAACATCAGGTAAACATCGGTTGTCCAATGACCGATACCTTTCAGCGCGGTTAGTTTGGCCCGGATAGCGGCGTCTTCCATATCCTCCAATTCGGTCAGGTTTAATTGGCCGCTTACCAGCGCTTGTGCCAAATGCCGCAGGTAGATGGTCTTTTGGCGGCTTACATAACAGGCGCGCATTTCTTCGTCGGTAAGCGCGAGCAGGCGTTCGGGAGTAAGTTCGATCAACCGCTCCCTTAATTTATTTAGGGCGGAAAGGGCCGATGCGAGGGAAACCTGCTGCTCGAGTATAATGTGCACCAGTGTTTCGAAAGTATTGGGACGGGACCAGAATGGCGGATAACCGTAGGCGGTGATGATGGCGGCAAGGTCAGGATCGTTTGACGCTAAATGATCGCAAATACTGTGGTAGTTGGATAGGGTAAATCTTTTGGGCATATGGGTCAATTGAACATTCTAAAAAACCAATCTTGCGCTACAACCAATCTTGCGTTACATTACAATTATTTATTGGAGTCATCTGAGTTTATAAGTAGATTTTTTGGATGAATCTATACCGGACATTATTGACCATAAATTTTGAAATCTGTTGTTAATCGGCATCTGGCGTTTTCCCACAAGCCAATCGAAATATTTTAGATCAACCAATTGATCAATAGCGCTATAAATGATTTCATTGCTAATGTCTTCCACTACAATTAATCCTGGCATCGAAAAAAAGCCGCTTGCTGTAATTTCATCTTTCATCGTAAGTCTCATTTCATACTTCATGGTACTCTCAACATAAAAATATACTTCATAAAATAAGCCATCGATTTCCACAACTACATCGTTTCTATATGCTTTTTGCGCATAGTGGTTTTCGGCTGACTGATCGTTGCCGGTTAAAAAATGAATTAAGACATTCTCAGCCATTTTGGATTGGTTTTAGAGTAAAGTGGTCAAATTTGACCATGTTAAATTTCGCTCTTGGGGAATTTCAATTTAAACGTACTAATTTTTTTAGGATTTAGCGTTTACTTTTCTGACTTTTACTTCATGAACAACCTGCCGCCATTGGCCGAGCGCATGCGCCCCAAAACGTTGGACGATTATGTCGGCCAGAAACATTTGGTGGGGCCTGGCGCGGTATTGCGTAAAGCTATTGAGTCGGGCAATTTACCGTCGATGATCTTTTGGGGCCCGCCGGGGGTGGGGAAAACCACGCTGGCCTACATCATCTCCCAGCAACTGGACAGACCTTTTTTTTCTTTGAGTGCTATTAATTCCGGCGTGAAAGATGTGCGTGAAGTGATTGAAAAAGCGGCATTATTAAAAAAAGGGGGGCAAACCCTGCCGGTTTTGTTCATCGATGAGATCCACCGTTTTTCTAAATCGCAGCAGGATTCGCTCTTGGGCGCCGTTGAGCGGGGCCTTGTGACGCTGATCGGCGCCACGACGGAAAACCCATCCTTCGTGGTGATCTCGGCTTTGCTTTCGCGCTGCCAGGTGTATATCCTTCAGCCTCTATCGGAAGATGACCTGACCAACCTGCTGAACAAAGCGATGCAAGAAGATGAGCTGATCCGCACTAAAAATATCGTCATTAAAGAAAATGAAGCACTGCTTCGGCTATCGGGCGGCGATGCGCGCAAGCTGCTGAATATTTTTGAGCTGCTGGTAAATGCCTTTAACAGCAAAAAAATTACCATTACAAACGATGCCGTTTTGGAGCACGTGCAGCAAAATATGGCGCTATACGATAAAGCCGGCGAACAGCACTACGATATCATCTCGGCCTTTATCAAATCCATGCGCGGCAGCGACCCGAACGGCGCGGTATACTGGCTGGCAAGGATGATCGCCGGCGGCGAGGACCCGCTGTTTATTGCCCGGCGCATGCTGATATTAGCTTCGGAAGATATTGGCAACGCTAACCCAAACGCCCTGTTGCTGGCGCAAAGCTGTTTCCAGGCGGTGAATGTAATCGGTATGCCGGAGTCGCAATTAATACTATCACAAACCGCTATTTATTTGGCAACATCAGCCAAAAGTAATTCCGCAACCACCGCAATAGGCGCCGCCATGAGCCTGGTACAGCAAACCGGCGACCTGCCTGTGCCGCTGCACCTGCGCAATGCGCCAACCAAACTGATGAAAAACCTGGGCTATGGCAAGGATTACAAATATGCCCACAGCTTTGAGGGCAACTTTACTGATCTTGACTTCCTGCCCGAAGCCATCAAAGGCACAAAAATTTATGAACCCGGCAACAATTCAAAAGAGTACGAAACCAGGGAGAGGTTAAAGAAGCTTTGGGGGGATCGGTATAAATACTAAACCCCCTAACCCCCGCCTACCGGCAGGCAGGCCCTAAAGGGGGAACGATAGCGTCAAGACTATCGACCGCTTTTTTTATGGATTATTTATATTTGGCCATGTATTTTATCAGGACGGCTACGCCGGGGGATGTGGAAATCATCCGCAATATCGCCGAAACAACATGGTGGGCAACCTATGGCCCGATACTGGAAAAAGAGCAGATCATTTTTATGCTCGACGAGATATATTCTACAAGGAAACTTGCCTCGCAGCTGACACATCATACGCAAACCTATCTTCTGTTGATGGAGGACGACAAGCCGGTTGCTTTTGCGGCCTACTCACCACGGGAAGAAGCCCCTGAAATTTATAAACTGCACAAACTTTATTGCCTGCCCGAAACACAAGGTAAAGGCTATGGCAAAATGCTGATCAACGCTGTGATCGATGAAACCCTCGAGGCCGGCAAGCGCACGCTGGACCTTAACGTGAACCGGTATAACAATGCCAGGAATTTTTATGAAAAGATGGGTTTTACGGTTGCTTACGAAGAGGATATCCCCATCGGGAAATATTGGATGAATGATTATGTGATGCGAAAAAAGCTTTAGACCGATTCCAAATGATGCAATTATCCTGCATAAATTTTATGGTTCAAAACAAATTTATACCTTTGGAACAAATTTTTAAAAGGGCTATTTAATCGTATCGGGCCGGCTGGCTCAGCAAATTAATAAATCATGAAACCGTTCATTTCTACAGCATTTTACGGATTTTTTAAGTATTTCTCATCCTTGTTTCTGATCGCATCGCCATGGATATTTAACCTGGTTGATGTTTCGAGCGCGGCATTGCTGATACCGATGTATTTCGGCTGGCTGCAGTTGATCATGACAATTTTCGTGGATACCGAAGCAAGCCCCATCAGGCAGTTCCCCATCCAGATGAATATGGTTGCCGATATGGTGATGGGTTTCTTTCTATTTGTATCGCCATTCCTTTATGACTTTAAGGACAGGGCGCGTTGGCCCGAACTGCTGCTCGGCGGAATGCTGATGTTTTTGGCGCTGTTTACCAGGAAATCGCCTTTCCTAACAAGGGCACACCACGCTGTACCTGACGGCCAGCTTACTTCGCTGGATTCAACTGAAGGTCGTTTGAACGTTTAAGATATTGTTTAAAGCATGATTGAAACTTACGAAGTCTTCGAGACTTCGTAAGTTTTTTCGTTTTAGAGATAATCCGTTAGCTTTTCCTTCAATATTTCTATCAGCTCTGCATCGCCAAATGGATAGTCATCTTCTATCTCCAAAATAACAAGTTGTTTGTTGACTAAAGCCGAAGGGAAACGTTCATTAAGCAATTGCCTGTGCCGGCGTTCCATCGCAAAGATCACATCGGCCCAAAGCAATAGTTTTTCGTTAACCCTGGTCCGGGCCTTCTCGCTCGTGCCGGCAGACCGTGCTTCATGAACGGGATGATTCTTAAACAGCATTTCGGCAGTCGGGCTTCGCCATTGGTTTTTGCTGCAGATAAAAAGGAGGTTGGACAATGGAAAAAAATTAAAATGGCAAGCGAAAATCCACGTGCAATCAAATATTCAAAAACGAGGTAGCAGACTTTTGACTTAATGTTTTAGACTTTCAACTTAGCATCAGCGCCCGTTTATTGCTTTTTGCTGCAGCCAGCCCTGGCTTTTGATCAGCCATTTTCCGTTTACCTGGCGCAGTACAAAAGTAAACGCGCCGCGTACCGAGAAGCGCTGCCTGCCGGGTAAAGTACCTGTAAAGCTTACGGGAACCACGATGTAACAATTATCAGCAGATTGCTGGTATACATTTATAGGTTCGATAACACCCTTTAGTTTGGTGAGGCGATTGTTTTTGCACACTTTCTCAACGGCGTTGACCCACTGAACCCCCGCGGTTGGCCCGTTCCAGGAGTATGGCGCTTCATCATCGGTAACCACGGCATTAGGGGTATACAGATCGGCCACCGCAGCAATATCAAAAGAATTTATGGCATTAATTGTGGCCGTAACCACATCCATTATTTCGGATGGCGGGATTGTATCAGCAACCGAATACGCCTTAGCGCGGAATTTTTCAAATCGTTCACAGCGAATTTCATGGGCATTTGCCGGGAGTATTTTGACAAATAGAATTGCGGTAAGTAAACTAAGGGCCGGTAAAAGGCGGAAATGTTTTGCCATAATTTATAAACGTGCCACAAACCCGTTGTGCGACAGCATGCAAAGGTAAATACTTAAAAGGTTTTTAAATCATAAAATAAAAAATCGGGATAAAGGTTTGGTTTATAAATTTGCGGCATGGAAACTATTACCTGGCGTGATTTTGAAAAAGTAGAACTGCGTGTCGGGACTATCATTGAGGCAACCGATTTTCCGGAAGCCCGCAAGCCGGCTTACAAGATAACCGTTGATTTTGGCCCGTTCGGGATAAAAAGGTCAAGTGCACAGGTGACGAAGCATTATACCAGGGAGCAATTACAGGGCAGGCAGATTGTTGGCGTAATAAATTTCCCGCCCAAACAGGTCGCCAATTTCATGTCGGAGTTCCTGGTAACCGGTTTTGCCGATGAAGCCGGCGATATATTTTTGGCATCCATTGATAAACCCGTCCCCAATGGGAGCAAGCTGATATAATGAGGTATGTAACTTTTGACGACGAAACCAACGTTTCACCTGATGAGTTTTTTATGAACGAGGCCATCCGCGAAGCCAAACTGGCCCTGGCGGAGGGGGAGATACCCATTGGCGCTATCGTGGTTTGCAAGGGAAAGATCATTGGCCGGGGGCATAACCTTACCGAGCGTTTAAACGATGTTTCTGCACACGCCGAAATGCAGGCGCTTACCGCTGCTGCCAACTTTATTGGCGGCAAATACCTGCCCGAGTGCACGCTGTATGTTACGCTGGAGCCCTGCGTAATGTGCGCGGGCGCCTGTTACTGGTTCCAGCTGGCGCGCATCGTTTTTGGCGCCTACGACGCCAAACTTGGCTTTGGCAGGCTGAACCAAAAAATAACACATCCCAAAACACTGATCACCGGCGGGATAAAGGAAAACGAGTGCGCCGAACTGGTACGGGGGTTTTTCAGAAGTAAGCGGAAGGGATGAGAAAGTCCATAGACCATGGCAGAAATAAAATGGCTATGGACTACGG
>DASRTD010000106.1:0-47187 GCA_035656115.1 Mucilaginibacter sp. | reverse complement strand
ATTAATTGGTTTTTAATAATGCATTCCCGGGATTATGGCCGATACAGAGATCATCAGCGTTTGTTATAACGGGGTTTAAAATTGTTATACAATTTTATCCGGCCGGCTGAAATAAGGAGTGCCACTTTACATAAATAAAAGTGGCACTATGCAAATTGGTTATCATCCTGGCATTTGCAGGAGTGTGATACGCTAAAATTTTTTGCCATCAATAGAACAGGCGACGGATCGCGGTTTACTTCAAACCAGTATCTGCCTTGCATAAGCAAGACATGTTTTCACCTCTTTCGCCGGGTTTGATCATGCAGCAACAGTGTACTCCAGTTCAATATCGCCGTATTTGGGCCAGTCTTTGTCGCAAAATCGATTATTAAAAGCAATCAGAGCGGTTTTTGTGTAAACCTATTTCAGGACGAGACACTGAGCGGCTTTTGTGTTTTAACGTAGTCGGAGTCTACAAGCACAGGCGCCCCATCGCATGTTCCGTAATAAAAATTGATGAAAGCTGGTTCTTTGCCCTATCTTTATCTATTAGAAATATTTCGCAGGGATAGTCAAATGACAGATTTCCGATTCATTCCGGTCACGCCACACACATTATTAAGCCCATACGTTGCGAAAATGTTTGTGTTTGAAAGCAGCGGCCGCCTCCCCGCAGCTGAAAGAAAACTGATCGTCCCTAATGCAAATTTTAAATTAACGCTTACCTACCGTAATGGAATTGAAGCCCGCGTAGCTGACAAGGCATTCATTCAACATGAAAATAAGCTCAGTTTAACGGGCCTGATCGATACGCCCGTCATTCTTGATCCGCAGGAAGATGCGCAGACCGGCACGATCATCATCGAGTTCATGCCGCTCGGCGCCTATCGGTTTTTTCATTTATCGTACGCTGAAGTCAAAAATCAAATTGTGGAGCTGGAGGACCTGATTGGTAACGGCGCAGAGGACTTTCAATCACAACTTGCAGAAGCAAACACCGTAGCACTGAAATTACAGCTTTTGCAGAATTTTCTGATCAAGCGGCTGGAGAAAACCGAACCTGATCCAATCTACGATTATTGCATCAATCGAATATCGGACTCCAGGGGTTTGGTCAGCGTAGCAAAGCTTGAAAAGGAAACCGGTTACAGTTCGCGCTGGTTGCATGCCAAATTTTCGGAACGTCTGGGCACGGGACCTAAAAACCTCGCCGAAATAGTGCGGTTCAAACAATTTTACCAGGCCTATTCATCGGGCGTCAAATTGCCGGGCTTAAAGGAAAATATTTATCATTATTATCACGATCAATCCCATTTCATCAGGGCATTTAAAAGGTTCACCGGGTCCACCCCAACCGAACTTCAAAACAGTATGAACCAACTCAGCACCCGGAATTTTATGAGCTGACTTCCGATTTGTACAATACTTGCGCCTGCTTTCGCCCCATCTTTGTTTAAAAAAAAGCAAATAAGATGGGAAATATGAAAATACAAGACTCACCAGCTGTTACAATAGCAATTGCCCACATAGTCGCCTGGAGTAATCACGATTGGGATAAGACAAAAGAATTGCTTGCGCCAAATGTGCACGCGATGGTAACAACTACGCAACCCGATTTTGGGGAATTTACAGGTATCGACGATTACATGGAGATCAAGGTAAAAGCCGCGCAGTTGATAGAGCCGGGGAGCGTGGAGGTGCTCTCAGCAATTGGCGATGAAAGTAACGCACTTGTTATGGTAACTTTCAGGATCGGTATGGGGCCAGGTGGGGCGATGGTGACCATGGCCAGAACGGGGCTCTATTTGCTGGATGATAACAAGCAGATCAAAGAAGAACGGGATTCATTCTTCATACTTTCACGATAGCAACCATATAAAAAAACAATCAAAATGGACAAGCAGAATTTTACAGCCAGTACCTCCGCAAAGATCGGCGCTGGCGAGGCGATCAAAAAGATCAGCAATGTGCCCGGGTGGTGGGGAATAACCTTTACCGGAAGCGCCGAAAAACAAAACGATCAGTTTATAGTAAAGATGGGCGGAGATTCCTTCTTCAACTTTACCGTAACAGAATTAATTCCCGGCAAAAAAGTAGTTTGGCTGGTTACCGACTGCTATATGCCCTGGTATACGGATAAAAAGGAATGGACCAATACCAAACTAATTTTCGAGTTGGCTGAAGATGACGGAGTAACAACCCTGAATTTTACACACAAAGGCCTAACGCCTAATGTGGAATGTTACAAGGACTGTGAACCGGGTTGGACGCACTGGATAAAAACGAGCTTATATTCGTATTTTACTACCGGGGAGGGCGTTTTCCGGCCAGCCACGAAATAACGAAAATCTGAAAGCCTGTAATAACAACAATAAAAATGGAACGTCAAAAAAACATCGTAGCAAATTACACGGTAGCAATTGAGGTTGCAAAATCTTCAAATGGTGTTTTTAATCATATCATCAATGATGTTTCAAAATGGTGGCCGGAAGAATTTGAAGGTGAAAGCACCAAACTTAATGATGAGTTTGTCTTTAGATCGGGGGATTCACACTATTCAAAAAACAAATTGGTTGAATTTGAGCCAAATAAAAGAGTTGTATGGCTTGTAACCGAGAGCATACGCAAAACGGACAACTTTGACTGGACGGGTACAAAAATGATTTTTGAATTAACACCCAAAGGCGATGATACCCTGCTCAAATTTACTTATGATGGTTTTATTCTTGAGAATGAATATGACAGATTAGTTGAGATATGTGATATTGTGATTAAAGACATGCTATATGCCTTTATAACGGATGGCAAAACCAAGTAAATTTTAAATTAAAGAAAGAATGGAAAATAAGAATTTCACCGCAACGATAGAAGTTGAAAAATCTCCGCAAAGTGTTTTTAAGAGCATTACCAACGATGTTGCTAAATGGTGGGGTGGTAAAGACCTTCAAGGAAAGAGCACAAATTTAAACGATGAGTTTATCATTAACCATCCCGGTGCACATTATTCTAAACAAAAGTTAGTTGAAGTTATCCCAGACAAAAAAATAGTATGGCTTGTTACAGAAAGCACTTTGGATTGGCTTCAAAAGGATAAACATGAATGGAAAAACACCAAAATGATTTTTGAGATTGTTCCAAAAGGAGTCAAGACCATTCTTCACTTTACCCACAACGGACTTGTTCCCGGAAAAGAGTGCTACTTGTTGTGTCACGAAGGTTGGAACACTGTTATTAAGGATTATCTGTTTTACTTTATCACTGATGGTAAGCCACACTTTTAAATTACAACGATAAATCATTTAAAAACAATTATTACTTCTTTTGGATGGCTCTATTGAATATGAGCATGTTAATTATATTTATCTTCCTAAATAAATCACTTTATATCCAACAAAAAACAGCGTATTTTTGGCATTATTAAATCATTAACTGTTTGTGTTAAAACCCTTCATCGCCCTCGCTTCATTTTGTTTTTTTGGTCTTGTTTCTTCCGCGCAGCCAGTAAATAGCGCAGCTGTTTTGGCGCGTAAACAAGTGCCGGTATTATGCTATCACCAGATACGCAACTGGCGGGCAAGCGATAAGCAAGTTGATAAGGACTATATCATCCCGCCCGAAACTTTCAAGGCACATTTGAAAATGCTGGCCGACAGCGGCTACCATACCATTTTGCCCGATGAATTATATGATTACCTTACAAAAGGTACAGCGTTACCTGCTAAGCCAATAATGCTGACTTTTGACGATACAGACGGCGACCAGTTTGAGGTTGCGCGTCCGGAATTAATGAAATATGGGTTCAAAGGCGTGTTTTTTATCACCACCATTGATATTGCTAAAAACAGGCATTACATGGACAGGAAACAAATAAAGCAACTGTTTGACGAAGGAAATGCGATTGAATGTCACACCCAGGATCATACGAATTTTAAAAAATATAAAGGTAACGACTGGTTTACACAGGTAGATAAACCTACCAAAAAGCTGGAAGCCATTACCGGCAAGCCTGTACAATATTTTGCTTTCCCGTTTGGCGCATGGAATGCACAGGGCTTGCCCGAACTGCGCAAACGAGGCTTTAAAGCAGCCTTCCAGCTATCAGAGCCACGCGACTCAACCGACCCCATTATGACAATCAGGCGTATTTTAGGCTGTGGTTACTGGAGCGCCCAAACGCTTGATTACAATATAAAACACGATTTCGGCCGCCCGCTGAAAGGACGAATTTTGGCTGAAACAAAATAGCTATTGCTATTAGCTGTTTGGGAATTGGGTGGGATACCCCGCTTATCAATCAAAGCCAGTGACTGAGCTGCTCGTTTTGGCGGTTCGATTTCGGTTGATACGACTTGCTCGTCCAAAAAAAACCCCTCAGATTGCTGAAAGGCTTTTTTTGCTTACCGGCGCAATGCCGTCATTGTTTGGAAACGATGGTTTGCAGATTATAAGCTTGTTGCAGTCGAAAACTCCACTCGGGTAACAGGCTGAAAGCGAAAGCCCTTAAATCGGCATCGGCAACGCCGTTGTACTGCGAGGCAAGGTTAAGCAGGGCCATCTCCTGGTTATGCGTCAGTACCATCATCTGTGCATAAGCCTGATCGAATGCCGCGCCGGTTTGCGACGACAGTGAATTTAAATTAGTTTGGTCGTTTGTTTGCAGCGTGGCCGATATCGTTAACCCCTTTGACTTAGCGAGCGTTTTCAATGCTGCGTAGGCGCTGGTATCGTCCTTCACCATGGCGCTTCCATACGTTTTTACGCTGTCGTTTACGCCTCTGCTTTTAGCCATATTGCCGGCCTGCACCTGGAAATTAAAGCTGCTTGCCGCGTCTGTCACAAAATCCTGGTTGGTTAAACTGTAAACAACTGGTTGATCCTTGTGACAGGATGAAATGTTTACCGCACTTCCCAAAAGTGCCAGTAAAATAAAAATCTTGTTTTTCATGACTATCTGTATTGTTACCATATCATTAACGAAAGACTATGTTGATTAACATTACGTTAGCTAACCTCATTTTGAAACAGACATCCGCTCCTTTTTGTTCGTACTAATTAATAAATTAAGTTATTTATTAATCGTGATTCTAACTTGTCCGGCCGGATAGTAGTCTCCGAGGGAAGTTATAATTTAACTCAGCTGAAATCTTATTAAATTAGTGCCAGTTAAAAGGTGCTTTTTTGTCGACGGTTTCTTTTAAATATTGCCTTATGCGATCCATCACATTTATCTTAGTGCTTGCTGCCGCTTTTTTCGTGCCAACGGCAGTACATGCCCAAACCCGGGCCGACAGTTTAACAGGCTCATGGATTCCTGTTAAAGAAGATTTTGGCGGAAAACCGTTTCCAAAAGCTGCGTTTGAAAAACAAAAACTGATTATCGGCGATAGCACCTATACCGTTGTCGCCGAAAGTGTAGATAAGGGAATTGTAAAATATAATGGCAATAAAATGGATATTTATGGCAGGGAGGGTGCGAACGCCGGAAAGCATTTTATGGCGATATACAAATTGGAAAACGGCGAGCTGACTATTTGCTATAACCTGAAGGGCGATAGCTACCCGGATACTTTTGATACCACGGGCAAACCATCGTTTTTTGTTTCGGTATTCAAAAAGGAAACGAACTGACCGGCGCAGTATATGCTTGTAAAGCCTGGCAACTGCCTATGTTAAAACCGAAAGTGTTAGCGCCGCGATCTCATCGAATACGCGTTTGTCAGCCGTTGAGCGTGCCGTAACACGCATGCCCTTAATGTTGTTAAAAATGAAGTTTGCAAGCGAAGATGCGCTTTGTGGGTTTGTAATCTCGCCGGTTTTTTGCCCCTTTTCTATCGCGTCAACCAGCATGCTTTCCATTTGGCGGTCGCTCTCGCAAAGCATCCCATTGATCACCTGGTCGTGGGAGGCCAGTTCAACGGCTGAATTTACCAGGAAGCAGCCTTTATGCTCCGGGTCCCGGGTAAGTTGATTGATAAAGTAGTTCATCAACCGGTGGATCGTCTGCTTTGCAGAAGCCGAACCTTCGATAATAGTCATCATCCCGGCTGAAACCTTCTTTTTGTAATGATCGAGCGATTTGATAAAAAGCGTATGCTTATCGGTATAAGTATCGTACAGGCTGGAGCGGCTGATGCCCAGGCCATCGACTAAATCCTGCATAGAAGTGCCGTTGTACCCCTTGTTCCAAAAAAGGTCCGTCGCTTTTTCAAGCACTTCGTCTTCATCAAAATCTTTTGTCCTTGCCATAGCAAAAAAGCCTTGCCGGTTAAGGCAAAGCTATTTAATTTATTTGAGTTTGCCGTTTCTTAGTCGAACGACCGGGGAAATCGCTTTTAAAAATTGTCGATCGTTTGTTATGGCGATACATCAATAAAATCAGGTAAAATGTTATCAGGCTGCCGGTACACCTGAACCACCTGGTACAGGTGAATACACCTGGGACACCTGGGACAGTAATTTTTCCTTTGATTTGCTTGCTTTTGTCAAGAAAATTCTTTATTAAATTACAGTCGATTCATTTTAAACGAAAAATTAAATGCCTGGATGCTTAAACGCGATTTCCCTGGTCGAACGACAAGCTTTCCGCAGTCTATGTTGACATTAAAACGTTTTAAATCCACCGTCGAGCAAAAGCTCAGCGCCAAGCATGTACGAGGAATCATCCGATGCCAGGTAAAGGAAGCCCTTGGCCATTTCCTGTACCGTACCCAGGCGTTTCAATGGAGTTATCGACGAAAGATAATTCTTTACACCGTCAATTTCTGCCTGGTTGCCGCCATTCTTGCCGAATATCGGGGTTTCTATCGGCCCGGGCGACAACACGTTAACCCGGATCCTCCTGTCGAGCAGTTCCGCCGAAAAATTGCGGGCCAGCGAAGTAACAGCAGCTTTGGTAGCTGCGTAAACCGAACCGCTCAGCATGGTTTTTTCATTTACGGTTGATGCAGTGATGATAACGGAAGCGCCATCGTTGAGGTAGGGTAATGCCTTTTGAACAGAGAAGAAAGCGCCCTTGAAATTCACATCCGAAACTTCGTCAAACAGCTCTTCAGTGAAGTCAGCCAGCGGGGCGCCTTTAAAAACACCGGCGTTCACTACCAGCACGTCAAAATTACCAAACTTGCCATAAGCTTCCCGGTAAAACCGGTCGATGTCGGCCAGGTTGGCTACGTCGGCCTTAACACCTAATGCATCAGCGCCAATTTCAGCCACTGCGCCGTCGAGGGTTTCCTGGTTGCGGCCCGAAATGGCTACCCTGGCGCCGTTCAGGGCAAATTCTTTCGCGGTTTCGAGCCCGATGCCGCTATTCCCGCCGGTTATTACGGCTACTTTGTTTTCTAACTTTTTCATTTTGCTATTTATTTTATACGTTTGGAACGATTGTTCCACAAATGTATAACTAAACAGGAATGATCGTTCCAGATATTTTAAAAGATTAATTTAGGCTGACAATCCGCCGCTTGTGGGCGGCCTTAGGTCGGCAGACCTTCAATTTAAATTAATATTAAAAGCCTGTACACTGAATTAACCGGGGAATTCGTATCATCGTAATGAAAATCAATTTAGCCGGTCAGCCCGATTGATTGAAATTACACGAGCCAAAAATCGACCAAAATGAAAAGACTTTTATTAGTATCAGCCTGTTTGCTGAATGCGGCGCTGCTTTTTGCAGGAAAGCCCAGGGATTTTGATGTAAAATCTCCGGGTGGGGCAGTAACATTACATGTAACGGTTGATAGTATTGTACAATGGTCGGTAATACATAAAGGGCAGCAGGTGATCCTGCCTTCTAAGGTTGCAATGCACCTGGACGGAGGTGAAATACTGGGCGAAAACGTAAGGATCATTTCTGCCCCGGTTGAAAATATTAATACTGAATTTAAGGCGATCGATTATATAAAAAGCACAGTTCGGGATCAATGCACGCAGCTGACCATTAATTTCAAGGGTGATTACAGTATTGTTTTCAGGGTATACGATGATGCTGCAGCTTATCGCTTTGTTACCCGGCGCCCGGGCAGCATCACCATAAAAAGCGAAGACGCCAATTTTAATTTCGCAGATGATGACAAAGCATTCCTGCCCATCCAGTGGGATTATCGCGCAGGCAAAATATTCAACTCTTCTTTCGAGGCGCTGTACCACGAAGTCAAACTTTCCAATTTCCCGAAGGATTCACTGGCATTTTTGCCCTGTTTAATTGATATCGGCCAGGGTAAAAAGGCGGTTCTGCTGGAGGGCGACTTGCAGGATTACCCCGGAATGTACCTCGATCCGAATACGTCACAGCATGGCTTGAAAGGCGTTTATGCACGTTATCCGTTAAGCGCAGAGGTACATGGAATAAACTATATCCCGAATAAAAGGGCCGGTTATATTGCCGAAACGTCGGGAACACGGAGCTTTCCGTGGCGGATCGTGGTCATCAGCGGGCAGGATAAAGACCTGCTGAACCAGGACATTATTCAAAAACTGGCATCGCCGCCACAATTGACCGACTATAGCTGGGTGAAACCCGGGCAAGTGGCCTGGGATTGGTGGAATAACTGGAACGTTACCCATGTGGATTTTAAAGCGGGAGTAAATACAGCGACCTATAAATATTATATCGATTTTGCTTCGGCCAATCATATACCTTATATTATTATGGATGCCGGCTGGTCGCCGGAATTGGATATGTTGAACATCATCCATGACATAAACCTGCAGGAGATCATCGATTATGGCAAACAAAAAAATGTAGGCGTAATTTTATGGGCCACCTGGTATGCCGTTGATCATCAAATGGAGAAAGCATTCCCGCTCTATGCTAAAATGGGGATAAAAGGGTTTAAGATCGACTTTTTCGACCGGGATGACCAGGTAGTGGTAGCCAGCACCTTCGCCATAGCCAAACTCGCAGCTCAATACCAGCTTATGGTGGATTACCACGGGATGTTTAAGCCCGGCGGCCTGCAGCGCACTTATCCCAATGTGATCGGCTTTGAAGGCGTAAAAGGACTTGAGAACTTTAAATGGGCAAACGAGGACCAACCCCGTTATGTAAACAGTATTCCTTACATCCGTATGATGGCCGGTCCCATGGACTATACGCCGGGCGCCATGCGTAACGCTACGCAGGCGGTCTTTCGCACCATCAATGACAACCCGATGAGTAAAGGCACCCGCTGCCAGCAACTGGCTGAGTATGTAATTTTTACCGCCCCGCTGCAAATGCTGTCAGACAATCCGACTATCTACATGCGCGAGCAGGAGTGTACAGACTTTATCACTAAAGTACCCACTGTTTTTGACGAGACCGTTCCGTTAGATGGTAAGGTAGGGGAGTACACAGCCCTGGCCCGGCGCAAAGGCGATACCTGGTTTGTAGGGGCGACTACCAATTGGACACCCCGCGAGCTGACACTGGACTTTTCATTCCTGCCGCCCGGAAACTACCAGGCCGAAATATTTAAAGACGGTGTGAACGCCGGCCGTGACGCCACGGATTATAAAAAAGAAACGATCAACCTAAAAAGCGGCGACAAAATACCCGTGCAGCTTTATGGCGGCGGCGGCTGGGCAGCCCGGGTATGGCCGGTTAAATAACGCTGATGGATATGTTGTCATTGTCTGATGAGTGGTAACTGCAAGTTCGTCGGCCGGTTTTCCGGCCTGTCAAAGGCGCGGCCGTCCACATTTTTGCTGCCGTTAAACAGCATATCGTTGTAAATATAAACCAGGTCGTAATCGACATATATTTCACCTGCGTTCAAACCGAATAACGGAAAAGCTTTGCCTTTTACATCCTGCATCACATTTACCTGCCAGGTGTCGAAGCCGCCGCCCGGTATTTTGTTTACCGCTTCAGCAAAACCGGGGTGCAGCGGGGTGACTTCATAAGCTTCGCCGGCAACATAATTTACAATGTAAGCACCGGCGGCTATTGGGTGTTCATCCAGCCAAACATTGTGGCCTTTAATGGTAATGTTCACCAGCGGTACTTTTCCATTTGGATCGGCATAATTGACGACAACGCATTCAAAACGGTCGCCTTCCGTATAGCGAAAAAGCCTGGTCAGATAAAAGGGCTGTATGCCGCCTGTCGCTTTGTTTAAACTGGGACGTACTTCGGGTGCTATGCTAATCCATTCGCCGCCCTGTATAAATTGTCGGGTTTGTGCTGCTGTCATGGTTGTCTATTTACGGTGATGTAAAGTTATTACCTTTGTCAGTAAATTGATAGTAGTAAAAAATATCTCTATTAGTACATTTTTTCAGACCAATGGCAAATCCGCGAAAAACAAAAGATTTTAATCCATTTAACTGCCCTGTTACTCATTGCATGAACAAGATAGGGGGAAAATGGAAGCTGCTGATCATATTTGCCATCTCTAAAAATTGCAACCGCTTTAGCAAGCTACAAAAGGCTATCCCGTTTATCAGCAAGCAGATGCTGGTAAACCAGCTCAGGGAGTTGGAAGAGGACAAGCTTATCTCCCGAACCGTTTTTGCTGAGGTGCCCCCTCGCGTAGAGTACGATCTTACGCTGAACGGCGAAGCGCTGATGCCAGTAATAAATGAGTTGCAAGTTTGGGGCACTGAAGATTTAAAGCGCTCAAAACCCGCTTAAAGGCGTTTATATTATTACGCCGCGTTCTCTCCACGCACCTTTCGCCCTTAATTTGTTAACATTAACTTAACAAAACAGTAATACTGTAGTAACAATATTACGGGTAACTTTACCCTATTATCAGAGTGTATTTTACACACTTAGCAATCGATAAAAGCTGGTTGTTAACAATTTGTAAATAAGCACTTTATAATTACTTAAAAATTTTGATGAATTATATTGTTTTATAAACAACCAATAAAAGTCATGAATAATAGCAATAAAGCCGAAGATCAGACCAGGGAAATCAGCGAGATCAGGGAAAATTATGAGGATGAATATTGGTCGAAAAAATATGGCGTTTCGTCCGACGAAATTAAAACAGACGGACACGGCAAAGATATTTCTGCCCGGATAATAGCAGCAGCTTTTAAAAGGGAAAAGGCACAGCCGGCTCTTCTTTAACTACCGGAGCATCGTTGATTGAGCGGCAATTTGCAACCAGTCAATTAAATAGTCCCCCGCCGGGCTTTTGGCCGGTAAATCATATTCAGCCTTGATTTAGGTATAAATTTAAACGCTCTTTTATTGCGGTGGGCTACTGCTATGCCATTTTGCGATCCCTGCAGCCCGGTGCCCGCTATCGTGGTGACCACACCGGCAGGGGTGATCTTGCGTATTTCGTTGTTGTTAGAATCCGCCACATAAACATTTCCGGTTGCATCAACTGCCAGACCGGCCGGGCCGTTAAATGAAGCGTTTACGCCCGTGCTGTCAATGGCCCCGGCCGTCCCGCTACCCGCAAATGTTGTAACGTTACCATTGACGTCGATCTTGCGGATAAGATTGTTCACCCCGTCGGACACATAAACATTGCCGTTTGCATCTGTGGCCACACTGTTAGGATAATAAAAAGTAGCGGAAAGTGCTGTGCCATTAGCCGAACCCTGCACGGTGTCCCTCCCGGCAAAAATGCTGATGGTGGCTGATGCGTTAACCTGCAGGATGTCGTCGTCCAGGTAATTAGCGACTAACAGGTTGCCGTTTGGCGCCAGGGCAATGCCGGATGGATTATTAAAAGGCGACAGGGTAGTGGAGGAGCCGGTGTTTACCGAGCCCGCGAAAGTTGAAACGGTTCCGCCGGATTTGATGAGGCGAACAAGGTTATTTCCGGCGTCGGCCACATAAATGTTGTCGTTGGCGTCAACCGCCACGCCAAGCGGGTTGAAAAATGTAGCTGCCGCGCCAATGCCGTCGGTATAGCCCGTAGTATCGCTGCCTGCAATAGTAGTTACCACGCCGGCAGGCGTAATCTCCCTGATCAAATTATCGCCCGCATCCGCAACAAACAGGTTTCCCTGTGCGTCAGCGGCAAGGCCTGTTGGCATAGTGAACGAAGCGAGGGCGCCGGTTGCATCAGTATAACCTGCAAAGCCGCTGCCCGCAAAAGTAGTGACCACCCCGCCCGGCGCAATTTTGCGGATCAGGTTGTTGCCCCAATCAGCTACATAAATATTCCCGGTGGCGTCCAGTGCGAGCCCGGTTGGGCTGTTAAATGAAGGCGACGAATCGGCCTTGGTTGTGCCGCCACTGCCGCTTGTATCTGTCGCAGGCGGTATCTCACTCGGCGACAACCACTCACCCTTGCAGGCCGGAAATGCACAAACAATTATGCAAAATAGCAAAGCAGTATAAACAAGATGCTGAATACGATGCGGCTTCAATGGGGTAACAGAAATAATTGCAATACAATAGTATCAAAATTATTCTGCATTCGGTAATTGTTTAAGCCTTTTTGAGCGGCGGCATTGTTATAAATCCAGCTGACATTTAAGCGCAAATCACTATTTTTCTAAATTCGCCGCCAGTTGAAGTTGTAATAAAGCACAATTTTTATCCAATTTATTTGCCTTAAATAAGAATTTTTTAATAGAGTATCATTTTTTTTTCCAATTTGATAAATCCGTCATTTTTTATTTCGTAAATTTCACCCAAAGTAATTTATGAAATCATTAAGTGACCTTAAAACCAGGGCCATTGTGGCTAACATCCGCAAAATCCGGGAGTTCAAAAATTATACACAGGATTATCTTGCTGTAAAACTCCACATTTCACAGAACGCCTACAGTAAGATCGAATTGGGGTATAGCAGCATTACGCTGGTCCGATTATTGCAAATAGCGGAGATATTGGAAGTCGACCTGGCAGACCTCATCGATACGGAGAGTGACGATCTGCTGAAAAGGCTGTCACTAAAGCAAGCCTGATAAAAAGTATTACAACTGGTTCAGTTCGTCGATGAGCAGTTTGCTCATTTCGTTAAAATACCGCCTCACACCAAAGCCCATAACGGTTTGAATACCCCTCCCGGCATTGGTTAAAAAAACTTCTTCCGCTTCGTATAAAATATCAGGGTTGATCTGCGCCTCCGTCAACGGTATATTGTTCTCCTTAGCCAGTTTGATCACTACCTGGCGCATTACCCCCTCCACGCAGCCTTCGCTCAAAGCCGGCGTGTACAAATGATTTTGATACGCCACGAATACGTTTGAGCTGCCGGCCTCGCACAAAAAGCCGTCCTGGTTTAAAATAAAAACATCATCCAGCTTATTTTGCGCTTTGTATATGCCGGCCATTACATACAACAGAGAGCTGGATGTTTTGATGTTCGACAGGTAGCCCTTCGGCTTTTGCAGCTCGGGGAAAATATCCATAATAAGCCCGCGGTTATTTAAAAAATAGCGCGGCTCCTCCGACGGCTGTATTTCCAGGCACCAGCCCATCTTATTTTGCGAAGGCGCATACAGACCTTCGGCATCACGGAATACGGTTAAGCGCAGGCGCCCGTGTTTGGCTTTGTTGCGCTTTGCCAGGTCATCAGCCATTTCGCGCAAAAACCAGGCATCCATCTGCGAGTAGCCGTCAATCTTCAGGGCCTTCATGCTGCGCTGCAGGCGGTCGGCATGTAAATCTGCAAATTTTAGCTGGCCCTTCATCATCCGCATACTTTCAAACAGCCCGTCGCCATACCTGAAGCCACGGTTGCCCACCGTGAGCAGTTTGGTGCTTGCGGGTACGATCTCGCCGTTAAAGTTGATGAAAAGGGGAGTCATAGTTTGGTGATCAGAGACTGGTTGATTAGCGATTAGTTTTTAATGCGCAAAAAACTATCCTAAAATCAGGTCTCATGCCTTTTAATTAAATGTAAAATTTTCTTTCAATCTCTAATCTCTAATCTCTGGTCACCGCTTCCTGCGTATCTTCTCCACTTATCCAATACGGCTTCAAAGTCAGCTGGCAGCGGCGCTTCAAAGTACAGGCGTTTTTTTAATGTCGGGTGCAAAAACCCCAAACTTTGTGCATGCAGGGCCTGCCTCGGCATTAGTTCAAAACAATTCTCAACAAATTGTTTGTATTTGCCAAAAACGGTGCCTTTTAAAATTTTATCACCGCCATACATCGCGTCGCTGAACAGCGTGTGGCCAATGTGTTTCATGTGCGCCCTGATCTGGTGCGTACGCCCGGTTTCCAGTTGACATTCAACCAGCGTAACATAGGTTAAACGCTCCAAAACCTTATAGTGCGTTACCGACCATTTCCCTTTCTCCGGGTCGTCATAAACCGACATTACCCGCCTGTCGTTAATGCTGCGGCCGATGTAGCCGGTGACTGTGCCATCAGCCTCCAGGTCGCCCCAAACCAGGGCGACATATTTACGGGTAATGGTGTGTTCAAAAAATTGTTTGGCCAGCCAGGTCATTGCCCGCTCATTTTTGCTGATCAGCAAAAGGCCCGATGTATCCTTGTCGATACGGTGCACCAAACCGGGCCTGCCGTCATTGCCGGGCAAAGTCGGCAGCTGCTGAAAGTGGTACACCAACCCGTTCACCAGTGTACCGGTATAATTATTATATCCGGGGTGTACCACCAGGCCTGCTGGTTTGTTCACCACCAACACATCGTCGTCTTCGTAAACAATATCCAGCGGGATGTTCTCGGGATAAACTTCTGTATCGCGTGGCGGATGCGGCAACACTACCGAAATGATATCGAGCGGCTTTACCTTGTAGCTGGGCTTAACCGCCTTGTCATTTACCAGCACATTGCCCAGGTCGATAGCGTTTTGGATTCGGTTTCGTGAGGCATTTTCAATGCGGTGCATCAAAAATTTGTCGATCCGCAGGAGCGACTGACCTTTATCGACCGCAATGCGCAGGTGTTCATAAAGATCCTGCTCTTCCTGGTCGATTATGGTGCTGTCATCAGTCATCGGGCAAAAGTAACGGTTTTAGGTTTACCTCACCGATTAAAATTGCCGGGGTGTTATCCGCCTAAAGCAACGAGATGACAGCGACTATTTTTGTATTCTATGCCCCGACGCTTTGCGTACCAAAGTTTTTACATGGACGGATGCGACGGTTCATTTGGTATTTGTATCGTTGAAATCAGATGAACTTAGTAGTCCGGCACTAAGCTGAGGAGTTTTCTGGCCATCAAAAAATCTGGCGCCATCCCAAAATAATCCAAAATTTAGTTATAGTTTAGCTACATAAATACCCTTACCGGAGCATTGGATGAAATTTTTTTTTGGCATTGTTTTCAGCCTTTTTACCTGCACAATTTCGCTGGCACAAACGTACACGCTTGATCACTATATCGATATAGCCAAAGGCAATAGCCCCCTGCTGAAGGATCTCCAAAATCAAATCGCCTCGAACGCTGTAGACAGCCTTCGCCTGCTGGCCGGTTTAAAACCGCAGTTAAACGCCAACAGCGCAGGTTTGTATGCGCCCACCATCGGCGGTTTCGGCTACTCGGAACCGATAACCAATGCCCATACCTTAAACGCGGTGGTTGCCGGCAGCAAATCCATCATCAGCAGAAAAAACCTGGATGCGCAGGTGCAAACCATTATACTGCAATCCGAATCGATCAGAAATTCAGGAAAAATTTCGGAACAGGACCTGAAAAAGGCGATAACCAATCAATATATTACCGCCTATGGCGACCTGCTGCAATACAGGTTTAGCCAGGAAGTGGTCGACCTGCTTAGCCAGGAAGAAGATCTGCTGAAAAAACTTACGCGCGCCAATGTTTATCGCCAAAGCGACTACCTGACTTTTTTGGTTACCTTAAAACAACAGCAGCTGGCCGTGTTGCAGGCCAGGCTGGTATATAAAAATGACTACGCTACTTTAAATTACCTTGCTGGCGTAGCCGATACGAGTATGGCCCAACTGGCAGATCCCGATATTCAAAGGGCGATGCTCCCAAACCCATCAACCAGCGTATTTTTCAGGCAATATAAACTCGACAGCCTGAAGCTGGTGAACAGCCGCGACCTGGTTGATTTTGCTTACAAGCCAAAGATCAGCCTTAATGCCGACGGCGGCTACAACTCGGACTTTATGGGGCAAGCCTACAAAAACTTTGGCCTGAGCGCCGGATTTACTTTTACAATGCCGATTTATGACGGCGGCCAGCGTAAAATGCTATACCGGAAAATTTTCCTCCAGGAAGAGACCAGGCAGAACTACAAGGCCTTTTTTAATACACAATACCAGCAGCAGATAGCCCAATTGAACCAGCAGATCAGCGAAACCGACAACCTGCTGAACCAGGTTGACGAGCAGATGAAATATGCCGAGAGCCTGATAAAGGTTGATTCGAAACTTTTAGAAACAGGTGATGTGAGGGTTGCCGACCTGGTGCTTGCTATCAACAACTATCTCACTATAAAAAATCTTCGCACAACCACCAATATCAACAAACTACAGCTGATCAATCAGCTAAATTACTGGAACAGGTAACATGAAAACAATCAGCCAAAAATACCTCAGGGCGGGGAATTTATTTTTTGTAACAGGCCTATCCGTATTGCTTTTTTCCTGCGGGGCAAAAAATGCCGGGGGCGACGATGAGGACGCAAAAGTAGCATCGCAAACACCCGTTACGGTAATAAACGTTAGTGACAGCACACTGGTTGATTATATCGATCTGAATGCTACCTCTACTACCCTGCAAAAAAATTACGTAAAATCGAACGCCAACGGCTATGTTGAAAAGGCTGACGCAACCCTGGGCCAAAACGTGGCCAAAGGCCAATTGCTTTTTACGATAAAAACCAAGGAATCGCAAACCATCGGCAATACGATAAACGTTTTAGACACCAGTTTCAAATTCTCGGGGGTTAACCGGATCAAGGCGCCTGCGTCAGGATATATTTCAGCATTGGGCCACCAAACCGGCGACTATGTTCAGGATGGCGAGCAGCTGGCCGTCATCAGCGACCGCTCGAGTTTTGTATTTTTACTGCAGCTGCCCTATGAGTTGAAACAATATGTCAAATTAGGACAGGATGTCGACCTTACCTTACCCGGCGGCGCCAAAGTAACGGCCACGGTTAAATCGTTTATGCCATCGGTCGACACCGTTTCGCAAACCCAGGGCGTGCAATTAAAAATAAACAGCAGCCAGGAAATACCCGAAAACCTGATTGCGAAAGCAAGGATCATTAAATCTGCTAAAACCAACACGATATCGCTTCCGAAATCGGCCATACTCGCCAATGAAACCCAAACCGAATTTTGGGTAATGAAGCTGTTGAATGATTCGACTGCAATAAAAGTACCTGTCAGGGAGGGTATTCAATCGGGCGACCGCGTTGAAATTCTGGAACCGCGGTTTACGCCTAAAGACCGGATCGTGGCAACAGGTAATTACGGGCTTACTGACACCGCTAAAGTTAAAATTGCCAAGCCATGACGCCGATAAAAGACATGTTTATTACCCATAAAAAGCCGATAACGCTGGTATTGGCTATTATCCTTATGGGCGGCTTAATGGCCTATTCAAGACTACAGACGTCACTTTTTCCTGAGATCACCTTCCCTAAAATTAAAGTCATCGCCGACGAAGGGCTGCAGCCTGTAAATAAAATGATGGTAACGGTTACCAAGCCGCTTGAAAATGCTATCAAACAGGTCCCCGACCTTCAAATGGTGCGCAGCACCACCAGCAGAGGCAGCTGCGAAATATCGGCCTTCATGAGCTGGAATGCCGATATCGACCTGAGCCTGCAAAAAATACAGGCCAATATCAATCAGATTAAAAACGACCTGCCGGCGGATGTAAACATAACGGCCGAGAAGATGAACCCATCCATACTGCCGGTTAGCGGGTACACGCTGGAAAGCCATACTCGCACGCCCATCGAACTGCAGCTGCTTGCAACGTATACGGTGAAGCCGTTTCTGTCGCAGGTCGACGGGGTATCCGAGATCAGGGTGATCGGCGGCAAAGCGAAAGAATACTGGCTAACGCTCAATAAACAAAAAATGAGCTCGCTCGGCCTCACCCCTGACATTATTAATACCGCATTAAGTACTACCAACTTTGTAAAATCGGAAGGTTATTTGTCGGACTATAAATTGTTTTACCTAACGGTAACTGATGCCACCATCAACGCAAAGGACCAGCTGGAAAACCTGGTGGTGAGCAATAACCATAAACGGATCATCCGCCTGAAAGATTTTGCAGACATAGCCGTACAGGAAAGCATTGAATACACCCGCATAAACGCCAACGGCCATCCGGGCGTACTGATAGCGGTGATCAAACAGCCGGATGCCAACCTCGTATCGCTTTCGGGTGATATGGACGCCAAAATCGAGGAGCTGAAAAAGGTACTGCCGCATGATGTAACGATAAAACCGTACTATGAGCAGGCCGATTTTGTAAACGATTCGATAAAAAGTGTGAGCGACAGTTTATGGATAGGCCTGTTGCTGGCCATTATAGTCGCGATTATTTTTCTGCGTTCGTTTAAAGCCAGTGCGGTTATTCTTGTCACTATACCCATCACCCTGTGCCTGAGCCTGATTGTTATATATGGAATAGGCTACACGTTCAATATCATGACGCTGGGCGCAGTTGCGGCCGCGCTGGGTTTAATCATCGACGATGCAATCGTGGTAGTTGAACAGATCCACCGGACGCACGAAGAGCACCCGGGCGAATCGGCCAGGACGCTGGTAAAAAAGGCCATTGATTACCTGTTCCCCGCTATGGTCGGCTCTTCGGTGAGTACTATTGTGATTTTTATCCCCTTTTTGCTGATGACCGGCGTTGCAGGGGCCTACTTTAAGGTGCTGACCAATACCATGATCATTACGCTGGTATGCTCGTTTTTTGTTACGTGGATAGGTTTACCGACGATTTATATTTTATTAACCCGCCACAAAAAAATGCATTCGGTAACCAAAGAAAAGGAGCACCATGTAAAAAAACAGCGGTGGGTAAGGTGGTTCATATTAAGGCCATACGTTGCTTTGGTTATTATCGCCGGTACTATAGCGGCAATTGTTATTGTACCAAAACTGCTGGAGACAGGCTTTTTGCCGGAGATGGACGAGGGCAGTATTGTGTTGGATTATACTTCGCCGCCAGGCACGTCGCTGGACGAAACGGACCGTATGCTTAGGCAGGTGGAAAAAATTATCACCAGCGAACCGGAAGTTGAAGCTTACTCCAGGCGTACAGGAACGCAAATGGGTTTTTTTATTACTGAGCCCAATACCGGCGACTACTTAATACAACTAAAAAAGAAGCGTGACAAAACCACCGAAGAGGTAATAAGCGATCTTAGAAAGGAAATAGCCGCTAACCAGCCTGCTTTAAGGATTGACTTCGGACAGGTAATTACCGACATGCTGGGCGACCTGATGACCTCGGTGCAGCCTATCGAAATCAAAATATTCGGCAACGACCCGCAGCGCCTGCAGGACCTCTCGAAACAGGTAGCGGACGTTGTTGGGAGCGTAAAAGGCACAGCCGACGTGTTTGATGGTATTACCATTGCGGGACCGTCCGTGAGCATCGACCCCAACTACAGCAAGCTGGCCCAGTACAATATCACGCCGGCCAACCTGCAATTCCAGGTACAAACGGCGCTGGAGGGCAACGTTATCGGCAGCATACTGGAACATGAGCAACTGACACCCATCCGGATGGTTTACCCGAATAACAGGAACCTCAATGTGTCGGGCATAGAAAATCAAACCGTATTTGTACCCAGCGGCAAGCTGATACCGATAAGCGAACTCGCGTCAGTCCAGCTAAAACCGGGAGAAGCAGAGATTAACCGCGAAAACCTGCAGGCGATGGGTGTAGTAAGCGCACGCCTTGAAGGAGCGGATCTCGGATCGGTTATTCCTGCTATTCAAAAAAATGTTGCGCAAAAAATCAGCCTGCCCCAGGGTTATCATATCGAATATGGCGGCGATTACGCCCAGCAGCAGCAATCGTTTAAAGAACTGTTAATAATTCTGATCACTTCGAGCCTCCTGGTTTTCGGCGTTATCCTGTTCCTGTTCAAGCAATTCAGGATTGCGTTTTTAATATTGCTGGTGGCGGTGCTGGGCATTTCCGGCAGTTTCCTGGCGCTGCTGATCACCAAAACGCCGCTAAATGTGGGCAGCTATACCGGGTTGATCATGATCGTAGGCATCATCGGCGAAAATGCGATTTTTACATTTTTGCAGTTTAAACAGCGGGCACTCGAAAATATGAGCAACAACGTGGAGAACAGTATTGATGAAGCGATCGTGTTTTCTATCTCCACCCGCCTGAGGCCAAAACTGATGACGGCTCTTGGCGCAATCATCGCGCTGATGCCGCTTGCATTGGGCATTGGCGCAGGCGCCCAACTGCACCAGCCGCTGGCCATCGCCGTTATCGGCGGCTTCCTGGTGGCGCTGCCGCTGCTCCTGGTGGTATTACCCAGCCTGATGCGGATATTTTACCGGTCGGGCATATTTCATGAGAATGAAAATATCGGTATAAACACGAATTCTCACGAATAAATGCGAATTTCACGAATGGAAACTGGTCGGTTGTTTCCTGTACAATCGGGTTCATATTATTCATGAAAATTCGTGTCGATATTCAATTTTTATCCAGAATCGTTACAGACATTTAACAAAAAAAATCATAATTATGAAAAAGGTGTTTTCACTGATCGCGGGCGCGATTTTTGCGTCCTGCTCCCTGCATGCACAAACTTATGTGTTGGATAAAACCATTGCTTTGACAGGCGATGGTGGCTATGATTATGTTTCGATAGACATGGCCAACAATCGTTTATATGCTTCGCACGGGACAATGGTAAACGTTATCGACCTGACCACAGAACAACAGACAGGTGTGATCAGCGATATGAAAGGTGTGCATGGTATCGCCATCGCTACGAAAAGCAACCGCGGCTTTATCAGCGACGGCCGCGCAAACGCCGTTGTTGCATTTGATTTGAAAACGTTGAAAAAACTTGCCACCATCCCGGTAACGGCTACCGGCCCTGACGGCATCATTTACGATCCGTTCTCCGACAGGGTTTTCTGCTTTAATGGCGATAGCAACAATTCGTCGGTGGTTGATCCGAACACCCTTACCCAGGTTGGAACAGTGGACCTTGGCGGCGGGCCGGAATTCGCGGTTGCAGACGGAAAAGGCAAGATATACAACAACTTGGAAGACAAAAACATGCTGAACGTTATTGATACCAAGTCGATGAAGGTAATTACCAAATACCCGCTTGCACCTTGCGGTGGCCCGACCGGCATTACGATGGACAAAGCGAATAACCGGATATTCACCGCTTGCCGTGAGAATAAAGGCATGACCGTACTCGACGCAAATACCGGCAAAGTGATTACTACCCTCCCGATTGGCGCCGGTGTTGATGCCGTTTGCTATGATCCGGAAACTAAACTTATTTTCTGCTCATGCGGTGATGGGACTACCACTATTATCAAGCAGGAATCCGCAGACACTTATAGCGTTATTCAGACATTGAAAACCCCGGTAAGGGCTAAAACAATGGCCCTTGATACCCGTAATCATAAAATTTACCTTAGTGTTGTTGATTTTGAGCAAGGCGTAACGCCCCGTAAGGTTGTACCCAACACCTTTAGAGTATTAGTGTACAAGATGCAATAGCAAAGAAGGCGCTGAAGAAGGCAGAATTTATTGTTACATTAAGGTTAAGCATTTTAACTTTAATGTAACAATAAATTTTAAGATAGGATTATTTTTACGGTACATATTGCTATATTTACCCCCCAGAATGCCCCAGTTAGCCTGATGATTAGAAGAACTGATTTCATATACTCCGAGGATGCAGAACCGCATCGTCTTCGTACCAAAAAAATATTAAAGCAATTTCCTGAGTTAAGGGACCTGATCGGTAAAAACCCGCTCACTATGCTGATTATCTTCGGCCTGGTGGCATCTATGATCGGATTGGCCTGGCTGCTTCGCGACCAGTCATGGTGGGTGATCTTTGCGGTCGCCTATTTCTACGGGGCGTTTGCCAATCACGCCTTGTTTGTGATGATTCATGAATGCGTGCACAATCTTTTGTTTAAAAGCCGTACCGCAAACAGGTTTGCCGGAATGTTTGCAAACCTCCCGCACGTTGTGCCCGGCTACGCATCGTTCGAAAAATATCACATTAAACACCATTCCTTCCAGGGAATCCACGAGCTCGACGCCGATCTGCCCAACAAATGGGAAGCTAAGCTTATCGATAACTATTTTGCCGGCAAATTGATATGGCTCTTTCTGTTCCCTATTTTCCAGGGCACGCGGGTGGCCAGGATAAAGGAACTCAACCTTTTTGACGGGTTGCTGATCACCAACATCATCGTGCAGGTTGTTTTCGACGCGGCTATCTGGTATTTTATGGGATGGCATGGGTTAGGGTTTCTGTTCATCAGCTTTTGGTTCTCAATTGGTTTACACCCTGTAGGCGCACGCTGGGTGCAGGAGCATTATTTAACTTTTGACTCCGACCAGGAAACTTACAGCTATTATGGCAGGCTGAACACCGTAGCGTTCAACGTGGGTTACCATAATGAGCACCACGATTTTCCATCCATTCCATGGAACAAATTACCGGCCTTAAAAAAAACTGCGCCGGAGTATTATGAAACACTCTATTACCATAAATCATGGACGAGGCTATTTTTCAGGTTCCTGTTTGAAAAGGAGATATCCCTGTATAACCGCATCGTAAGAAAAGAGCGCGGTAAAGTGACGCTTACTGATGTTTCGAAACCTGATGAGGAACTGATGGAAGTGGTTGAACTGGAGAGGCTGTAACAGTAAGTTCAAAAAGGTGCAATAAGTAAGAGGTAATTTTTGTGCTTTTATCTGAGTGGCTTTTATGCCTGACTTCCCAGTAGTTCCCGGAAGTAAACTTTGTCTTCCCTTCACACTAAATTTGTCTTTTTGCGTTATCAAACGTAAAGTATTATAGCGCGTATAAACAGACATGAGCCGTTCCCTTAAAGTAAAACTGATAGTGGCCGTTGTTTTTATTTTGTTTTTGGGCGCTTACGCACGACACCGTGAGGCCGGCAAAGACAGTCATGTTGCAGGGCGGCTGCGCTTGAAGGCCATGAATGAAATATCAGGCATAGCGGCATCAGGCATTAACCCCGACGTTTATTACGTGCATAATGACAGCGGCGACACGAGCCGTTTTTTTGCAATTTTGCCGACCGGCGAGGTTAAATCGACCATATACTTTAAAGGTGACCCGACTGAGCGGTACGGCGTACACGATTGCGAAGACATTGCCGTTGGCCCCGGTCCCGCGAGCGGAAAAAGCTACGTTTATTTGGGCGATATTGGCGATAACTATTCCATACGTAAATACTTGACGATTTATCGGATGGAGGAGCAAAAAAGCTGGGCCGGGGATAGCACCGCACACACCATGGCTTACCCTATTCATTTGAAATATCCCGATGGCCCCAAGGATGCGGAAACGTTAATGGTTGATCCGATTGAAAAACTGATATACATCGGTTCAAAGCGACAGGATTCGGTAACGGTATATACAACCCCATTGTTATACAAAACAAATGATACAGTGGTGCTGACCAAACGCTGCAGGTTGTTTTTCCCCGGCCTTAAATTATTTAAATGGATAACCGCTGGCGATATTTCAAAAGATGGGCAGCAGATTTTGATAAAGAGCTATAATAAGGTTTATTACTGGCGGCGCCATGATGACGAACCGATTTGGCAAACCCTTCGGCGCCGCTGGCGGCTTTTGCCGTACATTGAAGAAAAGCAAGGCGAAGGCATTTGCTTTACGCCTGACGGCAAAGGTTACTATACCTGCAGCGAGGGCGTTTATACGCCGATATATTATTATAGGATATTGCCGAAATGAATACAGACAGGTAGGTCGATCATTATCTGATGATCGTAACCGGACCGGCAATTTTTTTTGTACCGTCGTTCAAATCAATCCTATAATAATAAACTCCGGAAGGAAGTACCCGGTTTTCAAAAGTGCCATCCCACTGCCTGGCGTAGCCGATGGAATGAAATACCAATTGTCCGCTGCGACTGAAAATATCGACAATACATCCCGGGTAATTATCAATATATTTTATGTTCCACAAATCGTTTATCCCATCGCCGTTTGGGGTAAATGCGCTGGGCACAATAATTGATCGGATTACCGTTACGGTAACAGTACCGACGGCGCCGCAGCCTGAAGAAGAAAGTACACTCAATTGATATATAGTAGTCTGGCCGGGCGTAGCAACAGGGAACTCCGCCGATAGATTATCCAACCCGGTGGCAGGGGACCAAACATAGTTGAAGGGCGAATCTCCGCCTGTTACAGTGGGAATTAACCTGACAGACTGACCAGCTAAAATCGAAGGATTTTGGCCGAAGGTAACGGTAGGCGCCTGGTTTACGGTGATGGTAAAAGGAGCGCTAAAAATGGGCGTGGTGCAGACACTGTTTGATACCCCGCAGGTTATAGAGTCGTTGTTCTGCAACGAGGTTGTTGTAAAAGACGGGCTATTCGTTCCGGCCGGTATACCGTTTATCCGCCAGATATAGTTTGCTACCGGATTCTCGTTTTGGACTGCAGCTGTGAAAGTGACCGGATTCCCGCTGCAAACAGAAGCTGCTGAGGCCGTTATTTTAACGTTTGGCGACTCACCGCTTCCGGTGGTTACATTAACAATAAAGGTAACCGTCATATTGTTCAGCAAACTGCTTGACGTTGATACGGTAACCTTGACTTTTTCCCCGGCAGCCAGGCTAGTTCCGGGCAGGGGCGATTGAGAAAAAGTAATGGCAGCCCCTGTGCAATTATCGTGAGCGTTTATTTGCTGTGTATAGTCAGGCAGTACCGCGCCGCAATTACCTGAGCCGATCGCATAGCCGGACGCTAAATTGTTTTGCAATGTTGCGCTGCTTTCCACGGTTACCGGTATTTGCACTTGGGTAACCATTAAGGCAGGCGCAGGCAAAATATTACCATCATTATCTGCGCCGGTGCTTGTACCTGCAAATGTACTCACCACGCCGCCAGGCGTCAGCACCCTTATGCGGTTATTCGCGTCATCGGTAATGTACAAATTCCCCTTTTTGTCGAAAAGCAGTCCCGTTGGTTCATTAAACTGAGCTTTTGCGGCGAAATTATCAGAATAGCCCGGCATCCCGGTTCCTGCTAACGTTGTGACAACTCCCGCTCCGGTAACCTTCCTGATCTTACTTGCACCGCCGCTTTCAGCTACGTACAGGTTCCCGTTACCATCGGTTGTTATACCCACAATACCATCAAATCCTGCAGAGGCCCCTGTACCGTCAAATGATCCGGGTGTGGAACTTCCGGCAATGGTTGATACATGCCCGCTGGGATCTATTTTTCTGATCCGGCTATTATAATCATCGGTAACAAACAGGTTCCCGCCGGCATCCACCGTTAAACCAGCCGGTCCATAAAAATGTGCACCCGTACCGTTCCCGTCGGCATAGCCCGGCGAACTTCCGGCGATGGTAATGACCAGGTAATTAGGTAAAATTTTCCTTATCCTGCTGCTGCCCTGGTCGGCTACGTATAAATTACCTTGCTGGTCGATAGCTATACCTGCCGGCTCGTTAAAGCTTGCAGCGGTTCCCAACCCATCAAGCTCGGCATAGCCCATGTTGTTACCGGCAATGGTAGTGACCGTGCCGTCAGGTGCTACCTTTCTGATCAGGCCGCTGTTATAGTCGGTTACGTACAAGTTTCCCGTTTTATCGGCAACAATCCCCGAGGGCGCGTCAAAACCCGCACTCAGGCCCTTACCATCAGCCGAAATCGGTTTTCCGTCCCCTGCCAAAGTAGAAACCGTGCCGTTTGGTGTAATTTTCCGTATCGTATTGCCTAATTGATCGGTAACATAAAAGTTGCCGGCGCCGTCCATAGTTATCCCAAAGGGATGGTTAAAAGTAGCCGAATTGGCATCGGAAGCTGCATTAAAACTCCCGTTGACGGCCGTAACGCTAACTATTTGCGGACCAAGAGTTGAACAATCAAAACCGGAGGGTGTGACTGAAACTTGTGTTGAAGGGTCGGTAACGCCACTCACCGTGGCTACGTCCGATATGTTAGTTGTATATTTACCTGAGCCATCGAGGTGCAGAATTATCGGAGCCGGCTTTGCTACTATTGCGGGTGGGGCCTGGGCATGTAAAAACTGCGCTCTGATAAAACAAAGTAAAACGCAATTGAAAAACGAAAACCTTGAAAACCTCATTGTCACCCAAGCTGCGGCCAGAAACATTTGAAAAACAGTGCCTTAGTTTACACTGGTTTATAAGGATATTTAAAGCTAATAATATTATCCAATATACGAAGCATTTTATAGTGGGTTGCCCGGCTTAAATTTAAATTTATTTTAAGCTAACCGTTTCGGCATGACGGATTAAATATTGCCTTGGGGAAAGCCCTGTAAGGCTTTTAAAAATGTAGTTGAAATTAGTAATACTATTAAAACCGCAACTATAGGCAATGGCTGCAATATTGTTCTGTGTGCCGCTGATCAGCATTTTGCAGGCCTCGTTTACCCTTATTTCATTCACAAAATGCACAAACGTGTGCCGTGTGTGTTTTTTAAAATACCGGCAAAAGGCAGTAGGGGTTAAATGGGCCTGCGCGGCTACTGCTTCCAGGGTAAGGCTGCCGGCATAATTTTGCATGATATAGTTGTACACAGCCGCAATGCGCATACCTTCAGGGTCGGTCATCGAGTAAGAGTAAGTTCCGGTTGACAGCGGCACGAGCCGGGCATTATTGGCAAGAGAATTGACCAGTTCAATAAAAAACGACAATTGTTCTGCCCCGCTCGCGTTTTGCAGCACCTCTATCCGCGTTGAAATATCAGCATAGCTGCCATCAGGTACCTTAAAACCGTTTTGCCATTGGGCAACAAACGCTTTCAGCGATTTCATCTCAGGCAAACCGAACAAGGCCTGTAATTTACCCAGTGGGTTAAAAAATATGGTTACCGTTTTAACCTCAAGCATATTTTCAGGCGTGAAATAAGCCGGATCGCTTTTAAAGAGATGGGGCAAATTGGCGCCGAGCAGGTATATCTCGCCTGCTTGAAACGGGTGCATGCTGTTACCCGCAAGCAAAGTGCCTTCGCCTTTTTGTATCCAGGTTATCTGTACTTCGGCGTGCCGGTGCAGGTAAGTGTAAAAGTGCGGCAATAGTTCTTCCTGCACGATGATGGTATGATCATGTGGCACGGGAATGGTAAAGGGCAGCACTTTCATAAGGCAATTATAAACTTATTGCGCTGCCTTTGCAATTTTCCGGCTAACCAACCATTTAATGCTAATTCCCGATCCTTTTCAGTGTAAAATAAAACCGGCTGCCAGCACCGATCTCGCTTTCAACACCTATTTTGCCGGCTTGTGCCTCAATAAAATCCTTCGCTATTGCCAGGCCAAGGCCTGTTCCCGTTTGTTCGGTGGTGGCGCCGGGTACCTTGAAGTACCTGTCGAATATCCGCGACAAATATTTCTGATCGATACCGCGGCCATGGTCCTGAACCGAAAACTCGATCTCGTCTGCCTTGTAAATTTTAACCACCAGGTCTACAGTCGATTTTTCATGGCTGTATTTAATCGCGTTTGAAAGCAGGTTGATCAGCACCCAGGTAGTCTTGTCAAGGTCGGCCTGTACATCGGGCAGGTCTTCATCACACTGTACGTTAATGGCCACCTGTTTTTGTTCGGCAGTGGTTTTCAGCGCTTTCACAGCATAATCCACTATGTTTTTTGGGTGCGTGCTGCCAAAGTTGAGCTGCAGCTTGCCGGTCTCCACCTGGGCCATATCCAAAAGCTCACCGGTGATTTGCAACAGCCGCCGGGCGTCTTCGTCAATATTCTCCAGCAATTGTTGCTGTTCGGCGTTTACTTCGCCTATCCTTTTATCCTCAAGCAGCTTGAGGCTCATTTTTATCGAGGAGATCGGCGTTTTCAGTTCGTGCGATATGGTTGCGATAAAATTCGTTTTAGCATCATCTAACTGTTGGAATTCGGTAATGTTACGGAGGGTGATCACCTGGCCTATCACCTTATCCTTACTAATAACCGGCAAAACCTCTTTGGTAAAATAGCTTTCACGGTTATCGGCGTATATCTTCATTTTATGCTGGTCGCCAACGAGGAGGTTGCGCATCAGGTCATTTTCGAGCGCGATATCAGGCGCATATCTCCCGGTTACACTCTCTTTGGGCAAGCCGATCAGCGTACAAGCCACCTGGTTTGCAAAAATAATGAATGACTTCTCATCAAGTCCTAAAATGGCATCGTGCATGGAATTGATAACGGTTTCGATCCGTTCTTTTTCAAATAATATGCTGGCGAGGCTGCTGTTCTCATACTCGTTCAGCTTGGTGGTCATCATATTAAAGGCCTGGCCCAGCTCGCCAAACTCGTCGTTCGATTTAAAGTCCAGCTGTTTCTGGTAGTTCCGGTTGGCTACCTGCTTGATACTTTCAGTCAGCTCTTTTATCGGATTGGCGATATAGCCCGGGAAGTTAACCACGAAACTAAACGCCACCAGGAACAGGAAAGAACCTACAAAAGACATCAGCACGGTTGAGTGGTTGGCAGTATCAGTCGCCGCTGCATATTTACGCTCGATGGCGGTCATGTTCAGCTGCATGATGCCATAGGATAGTTTTCTGATTTCTAAATGCAGCGTATCCGCCTCGGGCGAAGCTGTTGTGAGCTTTTTGATCGTTTCGAATTTCAGGCGCAGCATAGCGGTAAGTTCGCCCTCGCCGGGTTCGGTAATATCATGTTCTTCGCCGGTCAGGTTTTGTTCTATAACTTTGATCTGCAAGCTGTTTAGGAGCCCTTGTTTGGCATCGATGGCTGTACAAATGTTCTTGGTATAGCGTACCGACAGGTAATTGTCCTTGAGAATATTTCTTTCGTCGCCCGAAAGCACGTTAACATAGTAAATGGACAGGCCGCAGCATACCAGTGCCAGCAGGAACAAAAAGCTGATGCCGATGCGGAGTTTATTTTTTATGGTCATGACAGTATTACAAGATCAATATGTGTTTTTGACATTTTGTTGAGCAGTTGTGTAAAAACAGCCGTCTTCATTACCAGCTGGTAAAACTTAAAGTGGGGTTTACCCAGGCAAATGGTGGTTGCCTCATATTTATCAGCGGTTTCCCAGATGGTGCGCGCAATATTATTGCTTTTTATCTTCAGCACTTCGCCGCCAAGCTGGGCGGCGAGCTTCATGTTGTTGATAAGGTGCCGTTGCGAAGCCAGGTTAATTTTATCGCTGCTTTCGTTAGAAGTTTGTACGTACAGTACATACCATTTTGAATGATAGTAAGCCGCCAGCCTGGCCGATTTACGGATGATCACCCTTGCCGATTCGTCGTTAGTGCTGATGCAGGCCAGGAATATCTCCTCGCGCACCTTTATACTCTTTGGCACTTCGGTGAATATTTTCCGTTCCACCTGGTTGGCTACTTCGCGCAGGGCCAGCTCCCTTAACTGCAATATCCTTTCGGTTTGAAAGAAGTTGTTCAACGCGGTAGGCACCTTGGCCATGTCGTATATCTTGCCTTCCTTCAAGCGCGTAACCAACTCATCGGCGGTTAGGTCGATGTTCACTACTTCATCGGCCATTTGCAGCACTTTATCTGGGATACGCTCATTGATCGGCGTCCCTGTTATGCCCACAACCTCTTCGTTCAGGCTTTCGATATGCTGGATATTTATCGCGCTGATCACGTTGATACCGGCGTTTAAAATATCCATCACATCCTGCCAGCGCTTTTCGTTTTTACTGCCTTCGATATTGGTATGGGCCAGCTCATCTACTATTACAACTTCGGGATGCAGGTTGATAATGGCATTCAGGTCCATTTCTTCCAGTTCCTTGCCTTTATAAAAAAGCTTGCGCCGCGGAATAACGTTCAGTCCCTCGATCAATGCTTCCGTTTCAGCACGTTTGTGCGTTTCTACATAGCCGATCTTTACATCGATCCCGTTGCGTTGCAGCGAGCGCGCTTCTTTTAGCATGCGATAAGTTTTACCCACGCCGGCACTCATGCCGATGTAGATCTTAAACTTTCCACGCCTCGACCGCTTGATCAGGTCCAGGAAACGTTCAACCGACTCTTTGTTTTTTTCTTCAGCCATGCCTGCCTTTATTTAAACCGAAATTAAATATTCGTAACGGGTTGATCATTGCTTTTTGCTTAATGAGATACTAAAAAATGCTCGGCGATAGGGCCGGCCATCAAAATAACAAAAAGGGAAAGCACACTCAATATTAATATAACGGCAAACAGAAAGGCGCCAAATGTATATGAATTTGTTTGAAGTGTTCCGAGAGATGAAGGTATGTACTTTTTTTCTCTCATTAAACCGATGATTAGCATACCGCCGACGATGGGCACAAAGCGCCCCAGCAGCATGGCAATGCTGGTGGTTAAATTCCAAAACGGCGTGTTATTATTTAACCCGGCGAAATTTGAGCCATTGCCCGCCGTTGAGGTAATATACTCATACAGCATGGTTGTAAAGCCATGCGGGCCTTTGTTGCTTAACCAGGCAGAGCTGCCGCCGATATTGTTTGTGTAAACAAAACAGGCTATGGCCGCGAGTGCAACCGGCACCAGAATTTGCAGAACGCTTACGCCAACGGCAGCCTGCATTTCCTGCGTGCTTATTTTCTTCCCAAACAATTCGGGGGACCGGCCGATCATTAATGTGCCGATAAATACGGCGATGACCAGGAAGATGAACATGTTGATCCACCCCGTGCCCAGGCCGCCGTAAAAGGCATCCACCTGCATCCCGATGAGCATGGCGGTATCCGACAAGGGCATAAAGCTGTCATGAACCGCGGCCACTGTACCGGCGGGTATAACCACGTTTTCGGCACAATAAAGGGCGGAATAATGAACGCCGAACCGCACTTCTTTCCCTTCCATGTTGCCGGCTGACTGGTTTATACCCATTGCTGAAATTTTCGGGTTACCTGCCGACTCGTCCTTCACAATCGGGATGACCAGCAGGATAAACCCGGCCGTCATCACGGCGAACAGCATGCGCGAAAACTTTTTATCGTTTAAGAAATAGCCGATAAAAAACACAAAGGCCACCGGAAGCAGGAAGACGATGATGAAATGGATGATGAAAGCAGTGAAGTTTGGATTTTCGAAAGGATGGGCATCATTTGCGCCAAAAAAGCCGCCGCCGTTTGAGCCCAGCTCCTTAATGGGGATCATTGATGCGACCGGCCCGCGCGCGATGGTAACGGTATCGCCTTGCAGGGTAATTACTTTGGCCGATCCTTTAAACGTCATTGGCATGCCGGAAAACATAAATATGACGGCAACGATAACCGACAAAGGCAGCAGGATGCGGGTACAAGATTTTACAAAATCCGAAAAAAAATTTCCGACACCGGGCGCGGAATCAGGCCTCAGGCCCCGCACGGTAGCAACGCCTGCCGTCAAGCTGGTAGCGGCACTTACAAACTGTAAAAAGGTGAACACAGCGGTTTGCGACAAGTAACTCGCGCCGGTTTCGCCGGAATAATGCTGAAGGTTGGTACTGGTTATGAAACTAATGGCCGAATGCAGGGCGAGGGTCCATTCCATTCCGGGTATATGCGACGGGTTTAAAAATAACCTACCCTGGACCAGTAACATTACAAAAGCAAAAATGAGCCAAAAAACCTGGATAGTTAACAGTGTGCCCAAATACTTTTTCCAGTTCATGGGGTGGTTCGGGTCGACATGGCATATTTTAAAAATGAGATTTTCGGCAGGCTTCAAAAAATCCAAAACACTTTTTTCATTGCTGTAAACCTTTTTCATATACAGGCCCAGGGGGATGGCCAGTAAAATGGTAAACACGAAAATCAAAATAAAACCACAACTGTCTTCGATCATGACGAATAGTTTAAAACTAAGTAAAGGGGGCGCACGCACCCCCTTTTTTTCACGCGGATCTCAATCAAACCAAACCATAATTAACAAACAACAATTAACTATAGTAAAATAATCCACGCTGGTCTTAAATTTTGTAATCGCCGATTATTTTAAACTGGCGGTATATAATTCTTTTATTTTATAGGCATTCATTTCGTTGTCATAGGCATCAGGTTTAACATTATAAATCGACGCTACTTCAACCATATACCTGAATTTCGGGTTTTCAGGAAATGCATTTAATATATTCCTGAATGTAAGCGGCACAAGTTGCCCGTTTATTGTTTTGCTGAAGTAATAAACCCTCGTTGGTTTCGGGCCCTTGCCCTGCTGTACAAGCTTATCATAGCTGTAAATGTAAAAACCGTCGGTATCTATCACCTGGTAGGCTTTGCTATCGGCAAAGCGATAATCGTTGCCTTCTTCGTCATGATAGCCGAATAACTTGCTCTTTTCGAAAACCAGTTTTTTGCCGTTGCTGGTTACTGTTACTTTGCCCATGCCGATAAATTCGTGGATGGCTATTTTGTTGCCATTGGGGTTAGCCGGATTTTCGGCGTAGCTCAATTTATGGTTTAAAAAATCAGTATATGTTAAATACAGTCCTTTCGATTGTTTTTGCGCATTTGATTGTTCAATAAATCCAAATGTCAGGATGATAACTGTGATCATCAAAAATCCAAACTTTTTCATTGTAGTAAATATTAAAATCAATTTCTGCCAATGCCTATTGCTATCGGCATGCCAAACTATTGTTTTAAGTCAAAACACGTTGAATTCGAGCATTTCAGCTATAATTGTCGCATCGGCGGATTCGATTTTTATTATCAAATTGATAGGGCTTTCTCATTTTAGTAAAAGTGGTTTTCAATCTGACAGGCCGACGAGTAGGTACAAAAGCAAAAGCGGCTGCCCTTTGCAGCCGCTTTTGCTTTTGTACGTTGTGTTTTCTCAAAATCTAACTATCAAAGCAACTATAACCCTGCTTTCAGCATTTACTAAGTCAAATGGAATAAAATTGGGATTAGCTACTGTTTGTCCCTGTCCGTTCACGATAGTTGGCGGGTTCGGGATATATGAGTTTGGATTGTAACTCGTTGACGGGTTAGCTTGATAACCATTTCCACCCGGGCCGGTGGTAACGCCACCCGGGCCGTTGAAATAAGGGATATTCATAAAGCGGTGCACAAATTCTAAACGAACTGTTAAGAATTGATTGGGATTATAGTCGAAAGATGTCGAGGCATCCCAGCCTGCCATTTTTGACCCGGGAGTTGACGCTGCCAAAAACGAGTCGGTAGCAAGCCCCGGAGGCACTAATGCTAAATAACGGCTTGGGTTCGACATCACCCCGCCGCCAATTGTCCATCCCCATTTGGCGCCATCGCCAAACAACATCCTGTCATATGCCATCGCGCTCATGAAGTTTGATGCGTTTTTGCCAAAAGGCGAATAAATGACACCCCCGGGAGCGGTACCATTCTGAACGCCAAAGTCGGCAGTGACCGAGAATGCCAAACGTTTAATGCCCGGTCCTTTTTTATCGATTGCATCGTAATACAAATATTGGAATGAATTGTCAGTATGGTACCTTTTCACGCCCGGTGCGCCGGCAACATCAGTTCCGAAATAATTATTGGATATGATCTTAGTACGCTGGTTGGGTTGGGTTACATATGCAAAACCGAGGCCCGGCATTTTATTAAACGTGCCATAAGATTGCCATCCGTTGATAAACCACAATTCGATTTTGGTTTTCACAGAAGGGAACATCTGCACACGGATACCGTTGAAGAACCAGGGCGTGTTGTCGGAAGTGTAAGATGGCTGATAGGCCCAGTTTTCGAAGTTATTATAAGAAAACAAACCAATGTACGACATGAAAATACCCATATCGACGTTGATGCCATGCCAGGTGTTAAAATGATAACCGCCATAAGCTTCGCTTAAATAGCGATAGGCATCCGGCAGGTCATATAGACCCTTATATCCGCTGTAATCATTCCGCGGTACGATTGTAGAGCGAGTGCCAAATTGGGTCATGATGCGCCCGCGCACATTGTCATAATGAAAGTCGCCGCCAATAGCCACCATGGATACGTCAATCTCGTTGTCACGTGCCAACGCAGTTGATCCTGTTACCAGATCATCGTTCGGGTGATTGCTCGACTGGCTATAGTTCATATCGAAAGTAAAATCACCGGTAAAGTAGGCATTGTCCAATAATTTCGAACTTTGACGGTTATTTCCGTTAAGCCACGAAAAGTCGGCATAGCCCAAAGGTTCAGCCGTGTCCATGGCTTTTTTTATCGAATCTGCTTTTCGGGCAGAATCTAATTTGGCTTTCTTGCCGGTATCCGCCTTCATCATCGAGATAACGGCATTATTAGTAGTTTGAGCGTGAACGCCCAGGCCAATAGCGCCCAGGGCCGCTATTGAAAGCAGAATTTTTTTCATTTGAGTACGTATTAAATTATATTATTAGGTGTAGCCCCCTCTAAATCTCCCCCGGTAGGGGAGACTTAAAAAGGTGTGTTCTTAATTCATAAATCGGATGCAGGTGTGACTTACTTTAATTCATCAAGCGCAACGTTCAATTTCAAAACGTTTACCTTCGCCGGGCCGAACAGGCCAAGCACCGGATTTTCGGTATGCTCGTCGATCAACTTATTGAGGTGATCGGCCGGAATGTTCCTAACCTTAGCAATGCGGGCCACCTGTATTTTGGCGCCTGCGGGTGACAGATCGGGATCAAGGCCGCTGCCTGATGCTGTTACCAGTTCGGCAGGGATATCTGAGCGCTTTACGCCCGGGTTGTGTACCATAAAGGTGTCGATCAGTTTTTCAACGCCTTTCAGGTAATCAGGGTTGGTCGGCCCCTTGTTTGAGCCGGCGCTGGCATCGGCCTGGTAATTGGCTGCCGAAGGGCGCGACCAGAAATATTTATCCTGTGTAAATTTCTGGCCGATGTTGGCATAACCAACCACACGCCCCTTGTACATAACGGTTTCGCCGTCGCCGTGTCCCGGTGTAAATTTTCCGATGCCCGATATTACAAGCGGGTACAAGCCCGATAGTAATATCAGCAGTATTAAGGTGATTTTTAATGATGGCCAAATGTAAGCTTTCATGTTTTTTAATTTTTTATGTTGTTTGTACTACTTCTTGTGTTACCCTCTTTCCGCCGCAGGCGAAGAGAGGGTGGTCGAGCAAAGCGATGACCGGGTGAGTCAACCCGGCGGACATGACCGCCGATGCACGGCGGAGTCGACTCACCCCGACTTCGCTGCGCTGGTCGACCCTCTCTTCCGCTTCGCGGGAAAGAGGGTAGCTGCGTTTTTTGTTTTTGCTCTTTAACATTTTCGTTTTTAACTATCTATTCTATATCATTGTTCCAACAACCAGGTCGATCAGTTTAATACCTATAAAAGGCACCAGTATACCGCCCAGGCCATAGATCAGCAGGTTGCGGCGCAATAAAGCGCTTGCCCCTATTGGTTTATAGGCCACGCCACGCAATGCCAATGGGATGAGCATGGGAATGATTATCGCGTTAAATATCACTGCCGATAATATGGCCGATTGCGGACTGTGCAGGTCCATGATATTCAGGGCCTTTAAAGCCGGGATAGATACCATAAACAGCGCCGGAACGATAGCAAAATACTTGGCCACGTCGTTAGCGATAGAGAATGTGGTTAAAGTACCACGGGTCATCAGTAATTGTTTGCCGATCTCCACAATCTCGATCAGCTTGGTTGGGTCGTTATCCAAATCCACCATGTTGCCGGCTTCTTTAGCTGCCTGGGTACCGCTGTTCATGGCTACACCCACATCAGCCTGGGCCAGCGCAGGGGCGTCGTTTGTACCGTCGCCCATCATGGCTACCAGTTTACCGCCCTGCTGCTCTGCTTTGATATAGTTCATTTTATCCTCGGGCTTGGCCTCGGCAATAAAATCGTCCACACCGGCCTTCTCGGCAATAAATTTGGCAGTAAGCGGGTTATCGCCGGTAACCATCACCGTTTTAACACCCATCTTGCGCAGGCGTTCAAAACGTTCGGAAATACCGGTTTTGATAATGTCCTGCAACTCAATTACGCCCAATACCATTTCATTTTGCGATACCACCAGTGGCGTACCGCCGTTGGAGGCAACAACTTTTACCCTGTCCTCAACATCGGCAGGCATAGTGTTACCCGCTTTAACCACTATATCCCGTATAGAGTCGAAAGCGCCTTTGCGCACACGAAGGCCGTCGGGCGTATTTAAACCGCTTGAACGTGTTTCGGCGGTAAATTTTATAAATACAGCGCCTTCCGGGGCTTTTACCGCCGGCAGGTTTTTGTCCAGCTCAGCCAGCTCAACTATTGATTTACCTTCAGGTGTTTCATCTGCCAGCGATGCCAGCACGCATGCTGTCATTAACGTATCAGATGCAGTGCCCACGGCCGGCCAAAATTGTGTGGCCTTACGGTTACCGATAGTGATGGTGCCTGTTTTATCCAAAAGCAGGGTATCCAGGTCGCCTGCTGTTTCAACTGCCTTGCCCGATTTGGTAATTACATTGGCGCGCAATGCCCGGTCCATCCCCGCAATACCGATAGCCGATAAAAGGCTGCCGATAGTAGTGGGAATTAAACAGACGAACAAAGAGATAAATGCCGCAATAGTGATCGGCGTATTGGCGTAGTCGCCGAATGGTTTCAGCGTAACGCAAACGATCACAAATATCAGCGTAAAACCGGCCAGCAGGATGGTCAGTGCAATCTCATTCGGTGTTTTCTGGCGTGATGCGCCCTCAACCAGGGCGATCATCTTATCCAGGAAGCTTTCGCCGGGCTGGGTAGTAACCATCACCTTTATCCTGTCGGACAGTACTTTTGTACCGCCGGTTACGGATGACTTATCGCCGCCTGCCTCACGGATCACCGGGGCAGATTCGCCGGTAATGGCCGACTCATCAATAGAGGCAATACCTTCGATGATTTCGCCATCGGTAGGAATGTTATCGCCTGCTTCGCAGATGAAAATATCGCCCTTTTTTAAATGCGATGACATTACCAAACTTTCCTTGCCGTCAACAAGCACCCTTGCCGGTGTTTCGGCCCGCGTTTTACGCAAGCTTTCTGCCTGCGCTTTACCGCGCGCTTCGGCTATGGCCTCGGCAAATGTGGCAAACTGTACGGTTAAGTAAAGCACGATGAATACAGTAAGATTATAGCCAAAACTCCCCTGGTCCTTATTAAACAAGGAGAAAATGGTGACCACCAGCATTACGGCCGCGCCGATCTCCACGGTGAACATCACAGGGTTGCGGAATAATATGCGGGGATTCAGCTTAACAAAAGATTGCCCGAAAGCTTCTTTCACCTGGTCGCGCTGGAATAATATATTTTTATCAGATCTCATGATGATTCTTTAATTATTTAAGTGAAAAATGTTCGGCAATAGGCCCTAAAGCTAATGCAGGGAAAAATGATAATGCAGCGACAATAATGATAACTGCTAATACCATCACACCAAAGGTACCAGTATCAGTTTTAAGGGTTCCTGCCGATTCGGGAATGAATTTTTTATTGGCCAGGATCCCCGCAATGGCTACAGGGCCAATGATCGGTAAAAACCTTGCCAGGAATATCACCAGGCCGGTGCTGATATTCCAAAAAATATTATTGGCAGTAAGCCCGGCATAGCCCGAACCGTTATTAGCCGACGCTGAACTAAACTGGTACAGCATTTCGGAAAACCCGTGGTAGGTCGGATTGTTTAACCATGCCGACGGCTTAACAGACCAGTTAGCATTTGGGAAATTTACCAGCACCCACGATGCCAGGGATGTACCTACCAGTATCAAAAACGGGTGCAGTAGAGCAACGAGCGAGGCAATTTTCATTTCGCGCGCTTCAATTTTGCGGCCCAAAAATTCGGGCGTCCGCCCAACCATCAGCCCTGAAATAAATACGGCGATGATAATAAATATGTAGAAGTTAAGATAACCTACCCCAACTCCGCCATAAAAGGAGTTGACCATCATATCAAACATTTGTCCCATGCCGGATATAGGCATCATGCTGTCGTGCATTGCATTACATGAGCCATTAGAAGTTACGGTAGTGGTAATGCCCCAGTAAGCCGAAGCCGCAGGGCCAAAACGAACTTCCTTGCCTTCCATTGAGCCACCCGGCTGGCTGATGCCCAAATGCGCGATAGCCGGGTTGCCATTCATTTCCGCCCGGATAGACGGGATGGCCATCGTCAAAAACCCGACCGTCATCACGCCAAAGATCACCCAGGCCAGTTTCTTTTTATTCAAATAAAAGCCTAATGCAAACACCAGGGCTATAGGAATAAGGATGATGCTGATATTTTCAAGCATATTGGTCAGGTAGTTGGGGTTTTCCAATGGATGCGCCGAATTTGTGCCAAACCAGCCGCCGCCATTAGTGCCCATTTGTTTTATGGCGATCATAGCTGCTGCCGGGCCGCGCGAAACATGAACCGTGTCACCCTGTAAACCTATTACGGTGTCCTTCCCTTCGTAACTGGTTGGTGTGCCGTTAAAGGCTAAAACAATTGCCAATACAAAACTCAATGGCAGCAACAACCTGGTGATAGATTTCACTAAAAAATCCCAGAAGTTCCCCAGCTTATCAGTAACCTTATCTTTCATTGCCTTAACCACCACCATCATGGCGGCAATACCAGCGGCGGCGCTAACAAACTGGAAAAACATTAACACAAACACTTGTGTATAATAGGTTACCCCGCTTTCGCCCGAGTAATCCTGCATGTTGGTGTTTGTTAAAAAGCTCAATGCAGTATTAAAAGCAAGATCGGGTGTTTGGCCCGGGTTATGATCGGGATTTAATGGTAGATGTCCCTGGAATATCAAACAGAAAAAAGCGTAAAACAGCCAAACGACGCTGATGGTTAATAATGCTTTTAAATGCTGTTTCCAGTTCATTTCCCGGTTAGGGTCGATGCCGCTCAATTTGTAAATAAGCCTTTCAAGCGGCACCATAAAGTCGAGCCAGGTTTTTTCTCCCTTAAATACCTTTGCGATGTATTTGCCCAGCGGGATGGCTAACAAAACCATTGCCAGGTACATGAAGATAACGCCTGTAATTTCAGTATTCATAGTTTTAACTAATTAAGATTGTGATTAGAATTTCTCGGGTTTTAGCAGCACATAAACCATGTAAAAAAACACGGCGATGGCTACGATAAATAATGCGATCATGGTGATTAGATTTTTTCGAAGTAGTTAACTGTTTTAAAAAATATCCAGAATATGACAATGAAGCATATTACATAGGAAATGGTGAGAATGACGTCCATTTTGATTTTTGATTTGTTTTTGACTATTGAGTTTTATCGGTTATTATTTGATTAAGTGTGCAGCAATTTCATTTTAAGATAGACGACGTATAACATGGATAATGCAAAAAGCCAAACCATTATAATGGCAATGATGTCCTTTAAGGGGTATTTTGTCTGCTGCTTTTCCATTTTTTCCGATTTTTTTGACTGCCTTATATAAGCGGCTGAAAATCAATCGGTGAAGGCGCATATAACCATCATTTTGAACAATGAGGTTTATCAGCTTATCCATTTGGGGTTTTCAGCCAGCCCACGTATGCCAAGACAATGCCACAAATCAGCATAACAAATATAATCTTCTTATAGTCAGCTATATAATCTGTATGATCGATTGTCGGAAGATTAGAACGCTCTAATGTTAGCTATCATTTTGATAGGTTTTTATCAAAATGTTGCTTTTAGGAAAATGCGGGGAAACAAAAGCTTCCTTATTGATATTTATTGGCCGTTCAGTTTGAGAATTATCATCATCATTTTGATAGGTTTCGCGATGCTGTATTCAGGGAGGTTAAGAAAATGTAAACATTATAATTCACTGATTTTTAATAGAGTACAAACCAAATCTTGTCATTTTTCCGGGGATGGCACGCCTTTGGTCAAACAGGAGACCAGAAAGCGAGAGATATAAAATGAATGATGTAAGATCAAAAATTGCCCGCATCCTTGCAGATAATCTGGCTTTGGATGAATCCCAAATAACTGACGCTTCAAAATTCTATGAAGACCTTGAGGTAGATTCATTGGATTTTTGCGAAGTAATAGTAGATATTGAAAGAGCACTGAACATCACCATCCCTGATGATGATGTTTTCAGACTTACCACTTTTGGCGCGCTGGTGCGCTATGTTGAGAAAAAAGCTGATCAGCGAAATCTGCGCGAGGTGGCCTGAGCGGGTAAGACGTGCGCTTCAGGCATGACAAGTGTACCACTGACAGGCTGGCGCAAAACCCGTCCCGGATTATTTTTTTGGCGTTTCTAATGACGCTTTAATCTTACTGTCAGCAAACGGTAATGTTGTAATTTTTAAAACCGAATTTTACCGATTTACGTAATAATTGCCTTCAACCAGCGTCTTAATGGCACCTTTTTCGCTATTGAAAAGACGACGAGACAAAGTATAAAGATGAACGAGATCAGAACAAAAATTACCCGAATTTTGGTTGATAGATTAGCCATAGACGAGGACGGACTACAGGACAACGTAAAATTTTATTACGATTTAGGGGTGGATTCACTTGATTTTTACGAAGTGATAGTGGATATTGAGAAAGCCTTTAATATTACTATACCAGATGAAGATGCGGAAAGGTTGGATACGCTGGGCGCGCTGGTTGCTTATATCGAAAAGAAAGCCACACATCAAAACTTGCGACAGGTAGCATAAATAATTTCACTAAAAAATAGCTCAGGAAATTTGACCACCGCTGTTTGCCGCAATTAACGTCGCAGCAGGCGTTGGTTTACGACCTTCATAACCAAATCCCTGAAATTGCGGCTGATGGGCAGTGATTTGCAGCCAAGTTTTACCTCGTTTCCTTCTATAGCATCTATTTTTGAACAATTTACCAGGTACGACTGGTGTATTTTTATAAAATCATCCGCCGGCAATTGCGCCTCCAGGCTCTTCATGGTAAGGTAAGCGAGGATCCGCTTATCATCCGTATAAACGCTGACGTAATTGCCGACACTTTCGGCGTACAAGATCTCGCTCAATTCTATTTTTTCAATCCTTTTGTCGCTCTTAATAAAAATATAAGACGATAGCGGACCGGATACCGTTTTGTGCTTCATTTCATAAAAGTCTTTCGCTTTTTGTACCGCCTTCAAAAAGCGGCTAAGGGCAAAGGGCTTTAAAAGGTAGTCGATAATGTCCAGCTCATAACCTTCCAGCGCATACTGGGGGAAGGCAGTAGTAAGCACGACCATCGATTCGATATTGAGCTTTTGCAAAAATTGCAGCCCGGATATTTTAGGCATTTCGATATCCAGGAAGATCAGATCGACGGTGCTCACCTTTAAAAACGCCTCCGCTTTCATGGCGTTCTCAAATTTGCCATGCAGATCCAGGAAAGGCACCTGGTCAACAAATTCGTGCAATATTTTACGGGCAACAGGCTCATCGTCCACAATAATGCAGCTTAGTTTCTTCATGGCATCAGCGTTAGGTTTACCTGGTAACGGTTATCCTGCTTGTTGATATTCAGGCTGTACCTGTCCCTGTACAGCAATTCCAAACGCCGTACGGCATTGTTCAGGCCAATGCCGCCGGCAGCAGGTTCGGTTTCTTCATCATAGGAGTTTTCGCAGGTAAAATCAATCCTTCCGGCTTCTTCGTCCAGCGTAATGCTGACGTCATTGATGCCGTTGTCGCCCCGGGACACATATTTAAAAGCATTCTCCACAAAAGCCATAAATATCAGCGGCGCCACCTTAACCGCGCCATTTTGATAATTTATTTTCAGCCCCACCTCCACATTATCATTGCTGCGTGCCTTTTGCAGGGCTACGTAGTTCTTCAGGTATTTGATCTCCTTTTCCAGCTCTATCATGTCCACATCGGCCTCGTACAAATTGTAGCGCAGCAGGTCCGAAAACTGCACCATCATGTCCCGCGCCTGGCGGTTGCCCATATCGATATAACCATAAACAGTATTAAGCCCGTTGAACAAAAAGTGTGGGTTGATTTGTGAGCGCAGGTATTTTAATTCGGTTTGCAGTTGGTTGATCTGGCTGTTTTTAACCTGCTCCTGTTGTTCGGCCCATTTCTGGGTGATATACAGCATCGCTGCAATTACACTGCAGCAAGTGCCGTACACAAAATTCTCCCAAAAGGTCGAGCTTGTTTCGATAGGCTCATCATGAAAAAGCGTACCATGAATAAACCCGTTATAATGGGCTATGAGGATGGTGTATGACAAAATTACCGCAATAAGGCCGGCAAAATACAGCCCAAACCGGTTTTTGGCCAGCAGGTAAGGTATTAAGAGAGAATTGCTCGCTACCAGCATCAGCGTGAAAATGGAAAGGTGCACGATGACGGTAAACATGTACGAAAAACAAGCCTGCACCGTATTAACCGAATACACCGGTTTTTCTATCACCAGGGCCCCGATATATGCAGCAAAAAAGAGCAAATAATAGGTGTATCTTTTCAGGAACATGGCACACTACCCATCTTTTAATAGTATAAAGATAAACCCTTGATTTGATAACCGGAAATGTGTGATCGGCCGCGTGCCGGATATCACGGAAAATGGTATAGTTATCCTGTTTTTGCTGCAACGTATCATAAAAATTTTTTCACGGGGGTAATATTTTTTTGCCTTGCCACCTTTTTGCGGCAACTTTGTAGCGCTACACATGCTACAACCTGCTACAAAACGCTACAAGGCTGATATTTAGTTATTTAAGTACTGACAAGATTTTGTCACTGCCAAAATCTTGTCACCATTTTTGGGACGTGCTATATTTGTGAGGCCATAAAAATTCAATGCATCGCATTTTTACGATTTTCACGAAAAAACGCCCGGTTGTGTAGAATATCCTAACCGCTGTCATATAAATTTCCGGCGTCTGAAACCTTGACGTACTTTTATAGTAAGGATGCATTTAACGTAACAAAGAACTACTGTAAATCATCAAAGTACAACCAAATCAACCAGTCATGAAAAAAGTTATACAATTTGGCGAGACCGTAGCAGGATATAAGATCCCGGTTTTAAATGAAAGGGAAATAAGAGCATCTGCAGGAATATTGTTTTTAGGTTTAATCATCTCACTAATGCAAATCTTGTATAAAAGTGATTTTTTGATGGTTAAATATTTTATAACCATTTTTCTAATCGATTTTGCAATACGTGTTTTTATTAACCCAAAATACTCACCGACATTAATACTCGGGCGTTTGGCGGTTAGGAAGCAAACCCCGGAATATGTGGGTGCCGCGCAAAAAAAGGTTGCCTGGCTAATCGGCCTGTTTTTGTCGGCGACCATGTTCACTTTAATGGTAATTGTAAACTCCTATAGCCCCATCACGGGTATAATTTGCCTGGTTTGCCTGATATTTACCTTTTTTGAATCGGTTTTCGGGATTTGTTTGGGGTGTAAATTTTATAAAATGATTTATAAAGACCAGGCGCAGTACTGCCCCGGCGAAATTTGCGATGTAAAATCAAAACAGGATATTCAAAAAATATCCGGAGCACAGTTACTGATTGTTTTTGGATTTATTGCGTTGATTTATTTTACCGCCTTCTTCTTTAATGACTTTTACAGCAAAACTCCGCACGACCTGTTCGGGATTTATAGTAATACCCAGGCTAAAAAGTAGCGATACCATGCACATCATGTTAACAGATCAACCGGAAGTAATGGCCAGCGAAGGTGCATTGGAAAAATATTTTTCCCGGTTCCGAAAAAACATTATCGGCCTTCATCAATTTTTTGAGACGCCGTTCGGCGAAAGGCAAATCGTTTATGCCGACTGGACCGCAAGCGGCAGGGCGTACCTGCCCATAGAGGAATGCTTACAAAAAGAAATTATGCCATTTATTGGCAATACCCACACCAGCACCACGGTTACAGGTTCGTTAATGTCCAAAGCCTATGGAGAAGCAAAGGGTATCATTAAGCGGCACGTTGGTGCAAACAGCGATGATGTATTGGTTTTTTGCGGAAGCGGGATGACAGCCGCGGTAAACAAGCTGCAAAGGATTTTGGGGCTGAGGATTCCGGAACGACTTAATGAATATGTAAAAAAAGGCAGCCTGGAGATTGACGAAACATTACGCCCCGTAGTTTTTGTTACGCACATGGAGCACCACAGCAACCACATCAGCTGGCTGGAAACTATTGCGACGGTGGAGATCATTCAACCGGACGAAAACGGGAATGTCGATTTGGCACATTTCAGGAGTTTACTGGAACAATATGTGCACCGGAAAAATAAGATAGCCGCAATTACGGCGTGTTCCAATGTAACCGGGATTGAAACTCCATATCACGAAATAGCAAAACTGATCCACGGATATGGTGGCTTGTGTTTTGTTGATTTTGCGGGTTCAGCCCCCTATGTGGATATCAATATCCATCCAAAAGAAAAAGGCGCCCAACTGGACGCCATCTATTTTTCAATGCACAAGTTTTTGGGTGGGCCGGGCACTCCGGGCGTACTTATCTTCAACAAACACCTTTATCAAAACGCAGTACCCGACCAGCCGGGTGGGGGAACGATCGAATACAGCAATCCGTGGAAAGTTCATGAATATGTCAGTAACATCGAGCAACGTGAGGATGGGGGCACCCCGCCATTTTTGCAGGCGATCAAAGCGGCGATGTGTGTCCGCCTGAAAGAGGAAATGGGCGTTAATAACATCCTTGCGAGAGAAGAAGAATTGCTAAAGCTTCTTTTTGATCGGTTCTCAAAAATTAAAGGCATTAAGGTGCTCGAAGGAAAAATAAAAAAACGGCTGGGCGTAATTTCGTTCGTCGTAACTGGGGCACATCATGATTTGATCGTCAAATTGCTGAATGACCGGTTTGGCATTCAAATGCGCGGAGGGTGCTCCTGCGCCGGTACTTATGGGCACTTCTTGTTAAACGTTGACCGGATGGCGTCAAATAAGATTTTGGAGTCGATCCGGTCCGGTAATCTTTTGTCCAAGCCGGGCTGGGTGAGGCTTTCCATCCACCCAACCATGACCAATGCTGAAATTGATTATATATTGGACGCTATTGAACTGACTACATCCCGATGTGAGGAGTGGGGGAGAGATTATACGTATGACTATGAGACCAATGAATACACATTCGAAGGAAATCAGGTTGCGGAGCAGGAGAGGGTCGAAGATTGGTTTAACGTCAGCACATGGTAATCAGGCAGCCTTTACAACCAGCGCTGACCAGAAAGCCCCGGCAGAGGTTGGCTTGAAAAGCATTTTTAAACATGAGTTTATCAGGGTGCAATTCAAATTGTCGCTAACCGGCTAGTTTTGGCTAAAGCCGCTTAACGCCTTGCTTCCTGCCCGTCCCTTAAAAGGGACGGCAATGAAAATGCCTTTTTACTTTCATTGCCGTCGGTTTCAACCGACAGATAAAAGAGTTGTCAAAATGAGGCTTTAGCCAAATTCCGCATGTTGCATAAGCTAAGCAAACAAATTAGCGGCGACAATTTGAATTGCACCCGTTTATTAATTTAAAAAATTAAAACACAAGCCCTATATTTACTCATCTAAAGAAAAAAATGGAAGACAGCCAGGTATTAGCACACATCAAGAATTTATCTGCCAAAGAAGAGGATTTGTATGGCAGGGAAAATTTAACGGACGAAGATATTAAGCACCTTCATGCGATGCAGGTGGAATTAGACCAATGCTGGGATTTTCTGAGACAGCGCAGGGCTTTGCGCGATGCGGGAAAAAACCCGGATAATGCAGAGGTGCGCCCGCCTGATATAGTAGAAAACTATGAAGAATAGCGCAGAAGTATCTGCTCTTATAATTCTATTACAACATTCCCTTTTTTGTGTCCTTTTTCAACATAAGCGTGTGCCTCGGCAATTTGCTCCAAAGCGTATGTCCGGTCAATAACGGCGCTCATTTTACCGGCCTCGGCAAGCTCTTTGAGGAAAGCTATATCCTTTGCTGTTTGGACGATGACGCCTGTCATTACTTTTTTACCATTTGTCATCGAAACCCACCATCCCTTCATCATATCCGATAATCCTGCCGCGCTTAAGATCAATACGCCATTTTTATTCAGCGACCTTAAACAATCGGCAAAGGGCAGCTTCTTAACGGTGTCAAAAATAACATCGTAAGTTTCACCGTTTTTAACGAAATCCTCCCTTGTGTAATCGATTACTTTATCAGCTCCTAATGATTTTACCAAATCAATATTAACGGTGCTGCAGATTCCGGTCACAGTAGCGCCAAAATGTTTTGCAAGTTGCACCGCAGCGCTGCCAACCGCGCCTGAAGCGCCGTTAATAAGCACTTTCTGCCCGCTTACTATATTGGCCTTTTTTATAAAATATAATGCCGTGGCGCCCCCGAACGGAATGACAGCCGCTTCGAGGTAGGTCATATTGGTCGGTTTTATAGCCATTGCTCCGTTTTCGGACAAACATTTGTATTCCGCATAAGCGCCAAAATGCATATCTGTCGAGCCGAAAACCTGGTCGCCAACTTTAAAAAGAGTTACATCTTTACCTGTTTCTTCAACCACTCCTGAAAAAACGCCACCAAGAATATGTATTTTAGGCTTTGTTAAACCAAAAAACAATCTTACAGCAAAAGGGTCCGCTTTTCTCAATCGCCAGTCACCCGAATTTACCGCGGTGGCCATCACTTTTACCAGGATTTCATTGTCGCCTGGTGTCGGCTTTTCTACTTCTTCGAGCTGAAGAACCTCCGGCGGCCCGTATGCTGTGTACACAATTGCTTTCATTCTTACTTAATTAGGGTGCATATTGATTCGTGGAAAAAATATGGGCTGATTTTCCAATGTCGCAGGCATTAGTAAGCAATGAAATCCGGCATTAAAAAACAGGAGAGGCGAACACAAGGACCTGGCGCAAGCAGGGTTATGGGTTAACGGTAATTTATTGGATAAATGTAATAATAACAGATTGACTTATAGTTATCTTTTTAATGAATTAATTCTTAAACCGGCGAAAGAAATGTAGTACAGGTTTTCCGCGGTCGGGGCGACAGGATAGAAATAGCGAAAGGCCCGCTTTTGCAGGCCTTTTGCTGATAGTAGATCTATATTTTAAAAAAATGAGATTTATTTTCCGCCACCACCGCCACCGGCACCTCCGGTAGTATCGTCAGGCACGTTATTATCCTGCTGTTCCTTATCTTTCTTAAATTCAAGTTTTCCGAATTTGT
>DASRTD010000105.1:0-4412 GCA_035656115.1 Mucilaginibacter sp. | reverse complement strand
GATGATTTATTCGTTAAAAGAGAAGTTTTATTTTGTTGTCGGGACCGCACTCCTGCTGCTCGGCGCGGGTCCGACTTTCGCGCAGTTCAGCGGGGCGGTAAAAAAACTAATCACCGTAAAGGCGGACACACTGGCGCTGGTACACACCAAAATAGTCGACGGCAATGGTGGGCCATCCAGGGTGGACCAGACCTTGGTCATTATGAATGGCACCATTAAAGCAATGGGTAATTCAGCGAATACGAAGGTTCCGGTAAATGCGACGATCATCGACTGCACCGGTAAAACGATCATCCCCGGCATGATCATGATGCATGAACACCTGTTCTATGCGGAAGCAGCCGGGGATTATTATATCGGGCAGGAAATGCCGGTATCCTTCCCGCAGTTGTACCTGGCAGGGGGGGTAACCACGATGCGGACAGCCGGGAGCATTGAACCACAGACGGATCTGAACCTGAAAGAATGGATCCGCCAGGGCATAATTACGGGGCCGGAGATGGATGTGACCGGGCCATATATCGAAAGATCGGGCTTCCCTGTCCCGGAAATGCTGCATATCCGGAAGCCGGAAGACGCTGCAGGGATCGTGAATTACTGGGCGGCCTTCGGCTGCACATCATTCAAGGTTTATATGGATATCACGCCTGGGGATCTAAAGGCGACAGTGCAAGCGGCCCATAAGCTAGGACTGAAGGTGACAGGGCACCTATGTTCGGTGACTTACCGTGAAGCCGCCGAGGCGGGAATCGACAACCTGGAACACGGTTTTATGGAAAGCAGCGATTTTGACCCGGCAAAGAAGCCTGACGTGTGTTCGGGGGACATTTTCCGGTCATTGCTGACCTTGGATGAAAACAGCAAAAAGATGGAAGAATTGATGCGGTTCCTGATCGACAAAAAGGTCGCCTTGACCTCGACGCTGACGGTCTTCGAACCTTGTACCGGGCGCGAGGCCGTCCCGGGCGGCGGTGCGTTGGCGTTGGCGCCGCAAACCATGGAGGCAGTAGAACAAGGGTACCGGGAAACTGCCGGCCGCGATACGAATGCCGTGAAAGTATTTAAAAAGGAAATGGCCTGGGAGCGAAAGTTCGTAAGACTGGGCGGTACGCTGATGGCCGGGACCGACCCAACCGATGACGGCAGGATCATACCCGGCTACTCGGACCGGCACGCATTGGAACTATTAGTCGAAGCCGGTTTCACTTTCCCGGAAGCAGTGAAGATTTGCTCTTTAAATGCTGCCATCTATGAGGGTATAGCCAAAGAAACGGGGACCGTAGCCGTGGGCAAACGCGCTGACCTGGTGCTGATTGGCGGCGACCCGGAAAAAGACATCAGCACGGTACGCAACACCGAGATTGTCTTTAAGCGCGGGGTGGGTTTTGATTCGAAAAAGATCTTCGATTCGCTCAAAGGGACGGTAGGAAGGTTTTGAAAACCAAAAGGCGATAGCTGTCGCTACCACCTTTTCCCAATTTTGAGTAATTACAGACACCTAATTTACTGAATTTCCGGCGTGGGTACTGATCACGCGGGTGATTTGCCACTGGCCGTCCCGCTGCCTCCAAATGACGATAAACCTGCTGGGTTCTGATACGTGATTATGTTCTGCATGGTTGATGAAGCGGTGAAGGGCTATTTCGACGGCGCCGTAACCGGGCAGCGGATAAACCTCCAGGCTTCCGGGTATAAGCTCACGGGTTACCTTTCCGCAGATGTTTTGCGTTATAGCGCTCAGGAGGTTCTTCTTCGAGGTTTCCAGGCCGCTTTCATCGTGGTAGAACTCGATGCTGTCTGCATAGATGCGGGCCTGGGTCTCCATATCACAACTGTTATAGGCATTAAAGTAAACACTATCCATGTGGGCAATAGTTCGAAATAGTTGACTTGACTTGGGTTTGTTCTGCGCTATTGCGGATATAGCAACAAAAAAGCCGATCATTAATGTAAAGATTATTTTTTTCATAATTTTTTTTAAAACGTCCTTGCCAGCGGCGTGCCAAAGATATAAATATCTGATAACAAGCTGATTAATGGGTTGCTCACTGTCCGGTAATGACGCAGGTTTTGTTCGATTTTGATACGGATTAAGATATAAACGCTCCTGCTTCATAATCCTGGCGCAGTGGATAAATATTTTAAAACACCTTATTTTTTCGATGTGTCCGTTTCGAAACAGAAGGATCTGAATCCGGTCGAAGCTATCGTTATACGCAACTGTCAGAATCGCTTTGTCCTTCCGGAGGTCTTTTAGTGCCCGTTTTTCCTTATATTACAACAGCGTAGATTTCGAAGGCTCGGTCGAAATAGTATTTTTGTGCACGGTCTTAGAGAATAAGGACAACGGGATCAGGGCTGTTTAGGCGATGTAAATCGCCTCGGTTCTATAAATAGGGACACCTTACCCGTATTAGAAATCATTGGTTTTCAGATCGCAACAAATACATTGCGGCTTATCCGGTCGTATGGGACCTGGAGACATTCACTTCGCTGATTACAAATTTGCAATTATTTAGAGTCCGGATAATATATCCGGACTAACTGAAAGCCAATTTTAAGCTAAGACTACTCAAAATATTTAGCTATATCCTTAAATAGTTTTTCGCAACAACTGGTGTAGTCGTTATTTTACGGTTAAAAAAATTGCAACTTTTTGCCGCGATGCGGCTCTAATCAAACAGTGACGATATATCCAAGGGACGAAGAGCTGGTAACGAAAATTTTGGCGCGTGATGACGCTGCTTTTTCCGTTTTGATCAAAAATACGGAAAAGCTGGTCAGCCAGATAGTTTTTAAAATGATCAGCTCGCCGGCTGACCGGAAGGATATTGCCCAGGACGTTTATGTGACGGTATTTCGCAATCTAAAGGATTTCCGCTTCCAGTCGAAGCTTTCCACCTGGATAGGGCAGATCGCTTATCATGCCTGTTTGAAATCTATCCGGAAACAGAAGCTGGTGCTCATGGAAGATGTAAGTGTGGGAGATGAGCAATTTGCCGACGCTGATTCCGGTCAACCGGAAACTTTATTTTTAAAAAAAGAATTAAGCGGCGTGCTGCGTGCTGCAATCGAGCATCTCCCGCCGCTTTATAAGACATTAATTTCGTTGTTTCACCAGGAGGAACTAAGCTACCAGGAGATCAGCGAAATCACGGGCCTGCCCGAAGGAACGATCAAGAGTTACCTTTATCGTGCAAGGCGGACCCTGAAAGAAAATATATTATTAAAATATAAAAGAGAAGAATTATGAACAGCGAACACGTTTCAGATGACCTGATCCAGCAATATAGCTTATCCCCTTCAGGTTGCGATGCTGCCGCCAGCGAGCATATCGCCGGCTGTGCCCTTTGCCGTGCCAAAGTAGCCAATTACCAAATGTTGTTTACAGCAATCGGCGAACTGGAAAGGCCGGCATTCGCGTTTGATCTCGAAACGCTGGTGATGGAAAAGATAGCGCCACTTGCCCGGCCGCTGGCCTGGGGCAAAATGCCGATCGGTTTGGTGGTTCTGCTGGCCGCCTGTTGTATCGGCTTTATTTGCTGGCTAAACAAGGACCTTTTGTCGGTGACCATAAAAGCAATTTCTGCGGACCTGATCGGATTAGTTGTAGCTGTTATAATTCCGGTGTTACTTTTCCAGTTATTGTCGCTTCAAAGGGAGTATCAAAGCCGTATGCGGGCGCTCGATATATATTAAATAAAATAATTGCAACTTTTATCATTGAAAGGGCTCTCATCTTAAAAAACAAGAAAATGAAAAAAATATTCATCACCATTGGGACTATGACGCCGCTGCTGTCCCAGGCACAAGGTAAAACCGATTACCAATTCAACCCGGAACAACTGATCCTTAATACGATGATCGTGTTGTTGTTTTACTTTGCGGGTACCTTTATCCTCGCTATGGTAAAAACACGAATGGACTTCCGGATCAAATCTAAACTGCTGGACAAGGGCGTACCGGACGAAGTGGCATCGCGGTTTTTGCAACCGGAAGAGCAGGATGTAAAGCACCAGGTATTCAAATGGTTCCTGATCCTGGCCGGCATCAGCACAGGCCTTGCCCTTACTTATTACACTCAACCGGTTGGTATACACTCGGCTGCGATCATCGTATTTTGTATCGCACTGAGTTTCCTGGCCTATTACTTTTTCCTGAAAAAAACATCCCGCTAATTTAATTCCAATCCCATTTTATGAAACATTTAACAATCGCCCCGGAAAGGGGCCGGAAAGGCTATGGCCTGAAATTTGGCGCCCTTGCCCTGACAGTATTGTTCTTATGCAGCACTTTCAGCGGCGTTTTTGCACAAACAACGCACGATCCTTTACAAACCGTTCCTGCCGCACAATTGCGGCAGGACCTAACGGTCTTCCGGGATACCCTGCAAAAACTACATGCCGGCTTAT
>DASRTD010000104.1:0-16458 GCA_035656115.1 Mucilaginibacter sp. | reverse complement strand
GTCCATGGACGGCCGCGCAGGTTAAAAAACACCTCAATATCTTCGCCCACCTTAACATTGTCCAGCAAGTTGCAGCGGTCCTGTATAGCTTCAAATTTCAGATATTCGGGATACTGCGGGTTTTCAATGTATTCCAGTATGAGCTCCCTTTTTTTTAGCGAGTCGGTCACCTGCATGGTTGCACCTACTTCATGTACTTTACCCTTAATTTCCATATTTTAAAAAGATTAAAAGTGTAAAGGTAATAGATAACAACTAAAATCGGCGCGATTTAATTCATAAATTCGCACAAAATTATGCAAGTTTTCAACACCGAGAGTAAAATCGTTATCACCTGTAATAAGCGGCTTTCGCCATACCTGGAAAAAGAAGTTGAAGACCTGGGTTTCAAGCCGGTACGCATTTTTCAAACCGGCGTGGAGTTAACGGGCACCGTTAATGACTGTATTGCATTGAACCTTAACCTGCGCTGCGCCAGCCAGGTCCTATACCTGCTGAAAAGCTTTACTGCGGCTGATCCTGCTGAGCTTTACGATAACCTGGTGACCATCGAGTGGGAAAAACTGATTGATTTTGCGGGCTATTTTTCAGTTTCATCAAACGTAAATAATGAGCATATCCGCACCCCGCTTTTTGCCAATGTGAAGGTAAAAGACGCGATTGCCGACCGGATTAAAGCCCAAAAAGGCATCCGGCCAAACTCCGGCCCGGAGGTAAACAAAACGCTGGTACACCTCTATTGGCAGGACAGCAATGCCGATATTTTTTTAGATACATCGGGCGAAACCCTTGCAAAACACAGCTACCGGAAAATACCCGGCAAAGCGCCGATGCTGGAAGCACTGGCGGCTTCGACCATTATGGCAACCAACTGGGATAGGAAAAGCAGCTTTGTAAACCCGATGTGCGGTTCGGGCACGCTCGCTATCGAGGCCGCCTTGCTGGCGACCGACAAATGCCCCGGCCTTTTCAGGATGAATTATGGCTTTATGCACATTATGGGATACGACGAGAACGTTTTTTTTGTAGAAAGAAGAAAATTAAAGGATAAAGCCAAAAAAGAAACCGGGTTCCCGATCATCGCGACAGATATATCGGCCGATGCCGTGGATATTGCCCAAAAAAATGCAAAAACGGCAGGCGTAGAACATTTGATTGAATTCAGCGTTTGTGATTTTGCGGAAACGCGGGTGCCGGCCGCGCCGGGAATCATTATGTTTAACCCGGAATATGGCGAACGCCTGGGCACACATACCAAACTGGAGGCTACTTACAAGCGGATGGGCGATTTTATGAAGCAGGATTGCAAAGGCTACCGGGGATATATTTTTACCGGCAACCCCGACCTGGCAAAAAAGATCGGCCTGAAGGCCTCGCGCAAAATAGAGTTTTATAATGGCAAGCTGGATTGCCGGCTACTGGAATATGAGCTATATGAAGGCAGCAAACGGGAGCCGATGGAATTGTAAACCAGTTAGTTAATGATTTTATTTATAAATTAGCTGCGATAGTTGCCTGCATTGCTAAAATATTTTTGATAAAAATGAAAAAGACTTTACTATTTATAGCCCTCATAACGCTTTCGTTTTGCGGAATGGCCCAAAAAAAGAGCACTTTTCCGTTTAAGGGCGGCATTGAGCATATGATGAATTTTTTTAAGGATAGCGTGATCGTATCACAGGATATCATACAACGAAAAGCAACGGGCATCGTAACCTTCAAATTCAGTGCAGATGCTTTGGGACGTGTGTCGAAAATTGTGGTTTACTATGCAGATGACATCGTTTTAACACAGCCGGCGATTGACGCGCTGAAAAGGTCAAGTGGCAAATGGGATATCCCGATTGGCGTGAGCTCCAATGATTACCTCATCACTTTTTTGTTTAGTTTTACCCCGCCGGCAGCTGCCAGCACCGACCTTGTAAACGCGGTTTACGATTACAGCATCAACCATAGATCAATTACTTTCTCGAACCAGTTGCTTACCGATGACTGCATTCTGCTGCCGATCGTAACCGCGAATTATGATATCCCGCAATAGCAGCGTTCGTCTGCCCGCGCGCATCGAACAATGAACGCTTTTCCGGGCGGTGACAACTTGGTACACCTGGTACACCTGGCACAGGTGAATACGCCTGGGACACCTGGGACACTAATATTTTCATCAATATCCTTGCTTATATCAAGATTTTTCTTTATAAATTCATAGTTCATTTCTTTGTGGCAGGCCCACGGGGTTGCCGTTGCGGGCGCTTGTCGTCGCCCCTCTTTTGGGAGATCGTTCATCCGCGCCGGTCACCCGAAACAGAAATAAAATGAGCAACAACGAAGGTCGCGCCTACAATTACATATCTCTAACAACAGGTAGCAAATCCATTGTCTCAAAATTTCCCGGCCGTACATATATTTGTATTCCATCCGAATCCAAAATGGAAAACGCCGCCGCTACACCCTTCCGCAAGATCATACATATCGATATGGATGCATTCTATGCGTCCGTAGAGCAGCGCGATAACCCCGAATACCGGGGCAAACCGCTGGTGGTTGGCGGGCCGCCGACGAGCAGGGGAGTGGTGGCCACCGCAAGCTACGAGGCCCGCAAGTTTGGCATCCGCTCAGCTATGTCATCACGCCAGGCGGCGCAGCTTTGTCCGCAAGCTATTTTTGTAAGACCCCGGTTTGCCGCCTATAAAGAAGCTTCGCAAAAAATACGCGAGATATTCAGCCGCTATACCGACCTGATCGAACCGCTCTCGCTGGATGAAGCCTTCCTGGATGTTACTGCGGATAAGCTGGGCATCGGCTCGGCCATCGAAATCGCGCAGCAAATAAAACAAGCCATAAAAGACGAATTACAGCTAACCGCATCGGCCGGAGTCTCGGTTAATAAATTTGTCGCCAAAACAGCCTCGGACATGAAAAAGCCAGACGGGCTCACTTTTATCGGCCCCTCTTCCATCGAAGCTTTTATGGAAAAGCTGCCGGTTGAAAAGTTTTTTGGTGTGGGCAAAGTCACCGCTCAAAAAATGAAGAATATGGGCCTGCACACCGGCGCCGACCTGAAAAAACTGGGCGAAGACGAGCTAACCAAACATTTCGGCAAGGTTGGCCGGTTCTATTTCCAGATTGTGCGCGGCATCGATAACCGCGAGGTGCAGCCCGACCGCGAAACAAAATCGGTGGCTGCCGAAGATACCTTTGCTTACGACCTGACCACCCTTGAGGAAATGGAGCCGGAACTGGATAGAATTGCCCAAATCGTTTGTAACCGCCTGCAGCAATATCAGCTTAAGGGCCGCACCGTCACGCTGAAAATAAAGTACAGCGACTTTAAACAGATCACCCGCAACCAATCCTTCCCAAGCGGCCTGAATGATTTGGAAACCGTCTGCGCTACAGCCAAACAATTGCTTGTCAATACCGGGATAGAGGACAAAAAGGTACGGCTGCTGGGGATTTCGCTTTCCAACTTCAACGAGCCGCAGGTGAAACCAAGGGAAGAGAAACCGACCGATCAACTGTCATTATTTGAATTTTGACACTATTTTGAGCGACAACAACACCGCGCCGGTAGGTGCAGCATATCGGTAGAAAAAAAATAAAAAGGAATTTAGCCCCGCACGTGCGGGGCAACTAACAAAGCGGCATTCGCCGCGGATATTTCGTACCTACCGCACGAAAAACCTGGTTTGTGTGCTTATCTACCGATATTGGACCCCGCCGGGGTCCGTTTTCTTTATAAAAAATGTGATCGATCAGGCATTTTATTCCGGCGTACTGCTTGGTCCGCCAGGCCCGCCGCCATCACGGCCGCCGCCACCACCACCTCCCGGTCCGCCGCCATCTCTTCTAAACCCGCGCATGCCCGGCACTTGGTCAGGCTTTTTACCGGCGAATTTTTCAAGCCTTAGGGTAAAAGTAGCCAAATAATAACGTGCCAGCCGGTTAACATGCGATTCGGTGATCGAACTGGCATTTGCCGAAGAGGTAAAGCCTGTATTTTGGTTAAATAAGTCGAATGCTGACACGCGGATAGTCGCCTGGTGGTCTTTTAAAAACCTGCGTTCAACATACAAGTTCAAAATATTAGGGTTCGTGACCTTTAAACTCGCTGCATAACCATAGTTAGTCGCGTGGGTATAATCATAGCTAAATGTCCAGTCGCCGAAATAATTCTTGCCATTCACGCCAATGTTCCAGGTCTCGAAATGGGTTGGGTTATTCAGCGAATCCTGCACCGAATTATGGGTGTTATTAATGGCATAGTTGGTTAAAAACTGCGCGTCTATCTTATCGGTAATATCCACCCTGAACTGGAACTGCGGCGTAAACTGCAGGTTTTTCGATATATTTTTCTGGGTTGTTTCCGCATAGGTGGTTGAGTCGATGTTCGATAAGAAACCCACATTGTTAGCATAGGTAACCGTGCCACGGAAATAAAAGGTAAATTTTCGGTTATCAATTGGCTTGGCATACGTTAACTGGCCTGATGTTGAATTATACCCGTTCGTGTTTTCGTATTGCGTCAGAATGGTGTTATCAAACCTCTTGTCGGGCGCGTAGTGCCTCGGGAAAGTGATGGAATTAGTGGCTACATAGTCCGAAGTGGAAGTGTGTTGCATGCTGATAAAAAATATGTCGCCGGTTTGAAAACTGAAGTTATTGTACCGTATCGAAAAGTTGTTGGTGTACTGCGGTTCAAGTTTCGGGTTACCCTCAACCGGGTAAAAGGCATTTGAAAAGTTGGTAACCGGCTGCAATTGCGTAAAGCTCGGCGCGCTGCTGGATGCATTGTAATTGACGCTGAAATTCTGGCTGCGCGAAAAATTGTACACAAAACGGGCGGTTGGTACAAGATCGAAGGCAGAAACATGGGTATTGCTGTTGACTAAGGCCGGCGAATTTCCGTTCAGGTCAGCCTCCTGTGCCCCCAGGCCCAGCGTATAGTTGTATTTTTTCTGAATAAAGCGGTAATTCAGCCCCACCTTGTTGGTGGTAAAAGTGTAATTATATAAGTTGCTCAATGCGCTATCCGGCCTGAACAGGTAATTTGCCGCGTCATAAAGCGAGTCGGTTTGCGTATTATTATTGGTAACCGAGTAATTTAAATTGTAATTAAACTCCAGGTACGACAACTTGCCTACCGGGAACAAGTATGATAGTGTTGTTCCATAACTATTGGTATGGCTGTATGTATTGATCATCTGGTTTGCCGGAGCAGTATGCGGGCCGGCAATAAAATCGTAAATAGGGTTTTGGTAGGCATTGCTGGTCGACGAACTGAAGTTGAAATTTATGCTGAAATTGTGCCTGTGCGGAAATCGGTGGTTATATAATGCAGTAAAACCATAGGTTGGCGCATGGGAGGTACCACTGGTGACCTCGTTGTAATTCGAAAGCACTGTGCCGGTATTGGTGTTCGACAGATTATTCATCCCGGTTTCGTTGGTATTTGTGCCTGCCCACGAAAAGGTGGGTGTTACCTTCAGATAGTTGATGGTATCCGGCTTGTATTCCATGTTCCAGGTAAAACGGTGATTGATGTTCTGGTCGGTTTCAACACTATTTTGTTGCTGCGTGGTAGGATTGGATGCATTGTTGTTTTGCTGCAGGGTATTTGAATTGGTGGTAGTGGTATTGTCGCCAAAGCTGTAGCTGCCGTAAACCGACAGGCTTTTTCCCCATTGGTCGCGGAAGTTGGCGCCAATATAATGTGCATCCGTGATACCGTTTTGGGTGGTTATGAGGCTACCGTTATTTTGCGTGGCCCGCGCGGCATTCCCGCGTCCGCCGCCGCCAAAGCCCCCGCCGCCAAAGCCGCCGCCACCGCCGCCGGTGTTGCCGCCGAAAGAGAACGTGTTAACGTTGGTGTTGTTGATGCTGCCGAGTACCGCGATTTGACGGTCGCCGTTGAAATCAAACACGTTAAGGGTCCCCAGGTAACGGTTTTGATCGGCAATCCCCTGACTTTGTGGTAAAGCATCCTCACCGTCGCCTGCGGTAGCCTGGCCAAAATAGCCGTAGTTCTTATCCTGGCGAATGGTAATGTTCATGATCTTGTCGGGCTCGCCGGTTTTCACGCCGGTTAACGCCGCCTGGTCGCCATAGTCGTCAATCATCTGTATATTCTCCACCACGTCGGCGGGCAGGTTTTTCGTGGCGCTTTGTACATCGCCGCCCATAAAATCCTTGCCGTTTATACGCACCTTTGTAACCTGTTTGCCCTGGGTACTGATGTTCCCGTTCGCGTCGACGTCAACGCCCGGCAGTTTTTTTATCAGGTCTTCAACAGGCGCATTTTCCCGCACTTTATAGGCGCTTGCCTTGTATTCAACCGTATCCTCTACTATCCTCACCGGGATAACGCCTACAATGGTAACCCCTTTTAGCATATTCATTTCGGCCTTTAATGTAATTATGCCCAGGTCGGCGTCAGCGGTATCATTGGTAAGCGTGTAATGCTTTCTGATGGCCTGGTACCCTATGGACGAAACGGTGATCGCGAGTTTAGTGCCCTTTACCGAGGAGAAAACAAATTTTCCTTTCAGATCCGAAACGGTCGTTGTGCTGTCGTGTTGATCGGAAGTGATAGTAACGTTGGCTGCAGGTACGCTTTGTTTTGTCGAGTCAATAAGGGTACCGTACACCTGGCGCCCGCCCTGCGCCTGTTTTTGCGCGATAGGTGCGGCTTTTAGTTTTAATATAATTTCACCCAGATCGACTACGCCGGTATCGCCGCTAAGCGCGAAATGTTTTCGGATGGTCGGGTACCCGGCCGCCGAAATGGTAATCGCCACTTTACTGCCCTTTACCGATGAAAATGCGAATTTTCCGCTCGTGTCCGAAACTGCGGCCGTGCTATCATGCTGATCGGAGGTGAGGGTAATGTTTGCGGCTGGTATGCCCTTTTTTGTCGAGTCAATAACGGTCCCGTGCACCTGGCGGCCGCTTTGGGCATTCGCGTATGTCAGTGCAAACAAAATAATCGCTGCAATTGTAAATAGGGGTTTCATCGGTGGCTTTCAGTGTCTCCAATTGTTAAAAAAACGTCATTTGTACACAAAGGTTCTATTTAAAAGTGTCAAATGCTTAAAAACCATAGTATTGTTACATAAACAAAAAAGCTCCCCGGGGTATCCCGGAGAGCTTCGCTCTTATTATGATGTGGAAGAAACTAAGCTTATTTATTAATTCTTGATGTGCAATGCCCTTGCCACCTCGCTGAAGTTTTTCAGGTTGATATTCGGATGGGCAACATTCAACTGGGTAAGGCCCGAGCCTGATATCACAACTACCCTGAAGTCAAATGCATTGGACTGGGTAAAGTTTGCCTGCAGGTCCACGTATCCTACACCGAAGTCCAGGAAGTCGATTGTATTACCTGATACCGAGTAAGGCAATGCGTACCAACCAGTACTTGTTCCTGTATTCCTAACGTACACCAATACTGTACCTTCGTCAACAATATCTTGTGTAATGGCAGGTATTGAAAGCCTTGTCGGGCCTACGGTCACAACGCCCATGTTAACAAGCAAGTAATTTTGAACGTTTGCGTTACCCTGTGCGCCGGTTGCACCTGTTGCGCCGGTAGCTCCCGTAGCGCCGGTAGCGCCTGTGGCACCTGTCGCGCCATTTGAACCGTTGCCGCCCTTAGCTCCTGTTGCGCCGGTTGCGCCGGTTGCGCCGGTTGCACCTGTTGCGCCGGTAGCACCTGTTGCCCCGGTGGCACCATTAGCGCCATTTGAGCCGTTTTTACCTTGCGAGCCGGTAGCTCCCGTTGCTCCGGTAGCACCTGTTGCGCCGGTAGCACCATTTGAGCCGTTTGAACCGTTCGAGCCGGTAGCACCTGTAGCACCGGTAGCACCTGTTGCACCGGTAGCGCCGCCTGAAGGGCCTTGCGGACCGGCAGGGCCGGTTGCGCCGGTTGAACCTTGCGGGCCGGTTGCACCAGTTGAGCCGGTTGCTCCATTTGGCCCCGGTGTTTTATCTTTTTTACATGCTGCAACACTCAGCAGCAATGCAAATGTGATGGGTAGTAAAAGTTTGGTTGCTTTCATGACTAACGAATAATTTAATTTCTTATAATTCCAAGTTTGATTTTGTTTTCCACCTTCTACGCATTGATTTTCTATTTGGTTTCAATTATTGTTATATGAAAAATATTTGCTTACTATTTTAATATCTGAAAAATGTCGAAATCAACATCAAAAACAAACATTTGTTTAAAATTTAGTTAATAAAAAATTTCATAAATGGCATGATTTTTCGTAATCTTTGATAGAAAAACAACTACCTATGACGCAGATGAGAGTTTCTTTGCACGCAAAAGTGCACAAGTGGATGGACGCTTTTGGCTTCCGGCTGAGCGGTTCGCAAACCGACACACACGATAATATAACCACCGACCATTACTTTTTCGAGACCTTTAATTTTTTTGAGCGGTCGAAAAATAATGATCCAAAAAGCTCAAAGTTTTTGTGCTTCGATGCTTACGGTGAATCAATGCCGGTAAAATCACTCCTGGATTTACAAACTGCTTTTTTCGAGAACATCAGCCAGCTGAAATAGAAATACATTACAATAACCCCACCGGCTTTCCCCGTTTTAACCTAAAAAAAATCCCGCCGAGGCGGGATCACTTATCGAAAAAAATCCTGTTCTTCAGTACTTTAAGGTTCGTTGTATGACGAAGGTTCCATGTTTTCATCAACTGGCAGTTCCTGGTTAATTGACCTTCCGCCTGGCAAAGCCGGCAAATTCACAATGGGCCTTGTCGGGTTCAGCGCCTCTTTTATCCTTAAATGCAGGTCGGCATAATGCGCCGCTGTTATGGTGTTGCCGCCTTTAGGCAGTTTTGCGTCAATTGCTTTTAGTTCCGCGCGCACCATCGGCCTGATGTCGGACAGTGTCACGTTGATGGGCGTAAACCCAATGCTCGCAGCGATGCTTGCCGGCAAACCCGGGATACCGCTAAAATCATTATTCAACAGGTTTTTCAAGTCTTCAACGTAAGCCCGCTGCAAATTGCGCTGAAACACATCGGGCGTTGCCGTGCCGAAAATTCCGCCGCGCAAATCGTTAAACAGGTCGGCAACTGTATAGGCATTAGTACCGTTCCTGGCCTCGTTATCATACATACGCGACAATCGCGGCGGGAAAAGTACACTCGACAGCGTGCTGGTTTGCACACTTTTTATCCGGTTTATGGTTACGCCGTTATCAAACTTACTCAACTCCGCCTTGTCAATCAGCCACACGGGCGTTGTAAAAAGCTGTTTGTTTAAAAACATCAAGGCTTCGTGTTGTTTGTCTTTGCTCACAAAATCGTACACCGGCCCGTTTTGGTCATACGTTTTAAAATTTTCATTCATGCCGCCAATATTGGGTATTACATGGCCCATATAGCGATAATATTGGGTTAATACTTCGGTGTAAAGCTCTTGCAGGTCGCTAAAATCTTCGCCGGGCTGGTAAGTCCAGCTTTCTATTTTCGGCAAAATGCGTTTCAAATTTTCAATGCCAAAAGTGCCTGCCCGCATGGCATTGTCGCCCAAATCCTCGCTTTGCAGGCGAGGGTCGATCATGGTGCCCTGGCGGCCGTAGTAATATAAGGGATTACCGGCCTTTTCTTTCACCCATACATCAAGCAGCTCTTTTTCCTGTTTTGGCGTTTTATTTCCGGGGAACCAGGTATAGCCCCATTTTATGGACCATATATCATATTCGCCTATTTGAGGGTGAAAGTGTGTTACGCCATCGCCAGGCTGTGCGATATAATTAAAGCGCGCATAGTCCATAATGGACGGCGCCGTGCCATGTTTATCAGTAAATGTTTTGGAGCGGAGCGAGTCAACCGGGTAAGCGTAGCTGGAACCGAAGTTATGCGGCAAACCCAGCGTATGGCCAATTTCGTGCGAAGAAACAAAACGGATCAGCTCGCCCATTTGCTCGTCGGTAAATTTGGCGTGGCGCGAATTGGGGTTCGCCGCGGCAGTTTGCACAAAGTACCAGTCGCGCAATAAATTCATCACGTTGTGGTACCAGCCCACATGGCTTTCCAGGATCTCTCCGGTGCGCGGGTCGGATATATGGGGGCCGTAAGCATTCTCTACATCCGAAGCGAAATACCGCACCACAGCGTAACGGGCATCTTCAGTGCTGAAGGTTGAATCTTCCTTTTTGGTAGGCGCTTCTTTACCGATGATGGCATTTTTAAAACCGGCCGCTTCAAAAGCGACGTTCCAATCGTTTATACCTTGTATAAGATAAGGCACCCATTTTTTTGGTGTAGCCGGATCGATATAAAATACGATAGGTTTCTTCGGTTCAACCAGCTCGCCACGTTCGTAGGCGGCGGGGTCCTTCGGCTCCAGCTTCCAGCGGTGGATGTACGAGGTTACTTCGGCCTTTTGCGCATCAGTACCGTAATCTGTTTGCGACTGGCCAAAAAAGCCTACGCGGTCGTCGTGCAGCCTGGCTTTCATGGGTGTTTTTGGCAGCAGCAACATCGACGTATTCAGCTCAAAAGTGATGGCGCCGTTGCTGTTATCGGTTGGCGACTCCCCTGCGCGGTAAGTTTTCAGGCTGCGGGCCTCGATGTTTATCGGAAATGTTTTAATGGTATCGATGTACGAGCGTGCGTTGTCAAGGCCCGAAACTTTGTATGCCTTTTTAATTTCGTCGGGTATCCCTATTGCGGCGATGTCGCCATTGTAAAAATCGGTTACATCAATCACCACGCCGGTCGTGTCCTTGTTGAATGCCTTAATATCAAATGAGGCCAGCACGGCATCAAGGTTTGAGTTTTTTACCGCATGGTACATATCCGATGTGCTGTCGGCCCTGATCTCATAGCTGGGCACACGCAGCATTACCTGCTTATCATGTTTTTCCCATTTCCAAACCTGCTGATTGGCCTCTTCGCCGCCATATTGCGCACCAAAAGTGTGCAGACCCGACGGGGTTTTAGCCAGCCGTGTTACCACCAGCATTTCGCGCCCAAACAACGAGTCGGGTATTTCGTAGTAAAATTTCCCTTCAACTTTATAAACGTTAAAAAGGCCCTTATTTACTTTGGTTTTGGCGGGGATCAGGTCGCTGAATTTTTTGATCCCTTCTTTTTTTGCACCCGTTGTAGCGGTTGCTGTAGTAGTTGTGCCATTAGGCGAGGTGGTTTTTACGGTAACGGTTTGTGCCTCCTTTTTGGTTTTGCACGATACAGCGGCTATCGTCCCCATAACCGCCGCCATCAGTAAGTAATGATTTACTTTTAAATGTCCGGGCATAATGCTGTTTAAATAATTTGGTAAAGACGTAAACTTAGGTAAAATAGCGGCGATTTTAAAATGGCAATGGTTTTGTTACAAAATAAAAAGGCAAAGTTTTCTGCTGCCGCGATCTGCATGATGCCTTCGCGTCTAAACCTAATGCGCTTGCACAAGGCGGAAAAAAGTGGATTGCTGACGCGAGTTTAAATATTACAGGGTTTACGGCTCGCATGTCAACATTTTTAATAAATATCATCCCTAATATTGTATATTGATTTCGGATGACAACAGGAGAACAGGTTATACAACAATGGTACCGGCAGAAAAACTGGCAGCAATTTGCTTTTCAGCAAGAGATGATGGAAGCTTACTTAGGCGGCTGCTCCGGTTTGCTGAATGCGCCCACCGGCAGCGGAAAAACCTTTGCGCTTTTCCTGCCTTTTTTGGCTGATTTCATTAATAAACATCCCCAAAACTGGCAAACACAAACCAACAACGGCTTGCTGATGCTGTGGATCACCCCGCTGCGGGCATTAACCAACGACATAAAAAAAGCCATGCAGGAGGCCTGCGAAGAGATCGGCCTGCCCTGGAAGATCGCTACCCGCACGGGTGATACCCCCGCTGCCGAAAAACAGGCGCTCAAGAAAAAGCTGCCCGAAGTTTTGCTAACCACGCCCGAAAGCCTGCACCTGATGATGGCGCAAAAAGAATACCCCAGCCTGTTTAAAAGCCTGGAGGTTGTAGTGATTGACGAGTGGCACGAACTGCTGGGCACCAAACGCGGCGTGCAGGTGGAACTGGGTTTGTCGCGTTTGAAAGTCCTGAGTCTCGAGTCGAAAGTCTTAAGTCAAAAGAGTGAAACGAAATCCGACTCAAGACTTTCGACTTCGGACTTTCGACTCAAAATTTGGGGTATTTCTGCAACTATCGGCAACCTGGAAGAAGCGTCCGAGGTACTGTTGGGCAACGATTTTCCACCTGACCGGGTCAAAATGGTTAGGGCGAACGTGGATAAACGACTACAGATCACGTCCGTCATCCCTGAAAATATTGAAAGTTATTCCTGGTCGGGGCATATCGGGTTAAAGCTGTTGCCGCAGGTGATGGAGATCGTAGCCCGTAGCGTTACCACACTCATCTTCACCAATACCCGTTCCATGGCCGAAATATGGTATCACGCCATCCTGGACAATTACCCTGAATATGCGGGCATAATGGCCATGCACCACGGCTCGCTCGATAATGATTTACGCAACTGGGTAGAACAGGCGCTGCATGCGGAAGCGCTGAAAGTGGTAGTATGCACCTCGAGCCTTGATTTGGGGGTGGATTTCCGCCCGGTGGATACCGTGATACAGGTAGGCAGCCCCAAAGGCGTGGCCAGGTTTATGCAGCGCGCAGGCCGTAGCGGGCACCACCCGGGAGCGGTATCCAAAGCCTGGTATGTGCCGACGCATTCGCTGGAACTGCTGGAAGGCGCCGCGCTAAAGGATGCCATCAAACGCAAGATATTTGAGAGCCGTGACCCCATGCTGCTCACTATGGATGTTCTCATACAGTACATGGTAACGCTGGCGGTGTCGGACGGCTTCAGGGCTGATGAACTGTTCAGCGAAGTAAAAACCAGCTTTGCTTTTGCCGACCTAAAGCGCAGCGAATTTAACCAGCTGCTGGACTTTATCACCACTGGCGGCAAAACGCTGGCGCAGTACGACGAGTTTTTAAAAGTAGAAGTGGAGAACGGCCTGTTTAAAGTAAACAACCGCCGTGTGGCCATGCGGCACCGGCTCAGCATCGGTACCATCACCAGCGAGCTGAGTATAAGGGTAAAATGGTTCAGCGGCGGCAGTTTGGGCACGATTGAAGAATCGTTCATCTCCAAACTAAAACCGGGTAATACCTTCTGGTTCGCGGGGCGAAGTTTGGAGTTTATTCAGCTAAAGGAGATGACGGCTTTTGTAAAAAAATCGAATGCCCGCAAAGGGATGATTCCCAGCTGGAACGGCGGGCGGATGCCGTTATCTTCACAACTGGCGGCAGTTTTTCGCGATAAGCTGGACGAGGTAGCACAGGGCACAGCTTACGACGAAGAAGTAATCGCCCTTAAGCCTTTGTTTGAGCTGCAGGCTGAGTTATCGCACCTGCCGCAAAGCCATGAGTTTTTGATTGAGTCATTCAAAACCAACGATGGGCACCACCTCGTTTTTTACCCCTTCGAGGGCCGGTTGGTGCACGAAGGCATGGCCTCGCTGCTGGCCTACCGCATCAGCAAAATTAAACCGGCTACCTTTTCTATCGCCATGAACGATTACGGCTTCGAGCTGCTCGCCGATGAAAATATCCCTATCGAAGAAGCTTTAGAAGATGCCGCCTTTTTCTCCATCGAAAACCTGCTCGAAGACATCCAGCATAGCCTGAACGCCAATGAAATGGCCCGCCGCCGTTTCCGCGATATCGCGCACATCGGGGGCCTGGTGTTTACCGGCTACCCCGGTCAGCCGATGAAAAACAAGCACTTACAGGCTTCAACCTCGCTGCTCTTCGAAGTGTTTAACGAGTACGAACCAGATAATTTACTGGTACGCCAGGCATATAATGAGGCATTGGCCTTTCAGCTGGAAGAGTTCCGGCTCCGGGCAGCATTGCAGCGCATCCGGGGTCAAAACATCGTTCTGAAAAACATACAGCGCCCTACCCCTTTTGCGTTCCCAATTATGGTCGACAGCCTTGGCCGCGAACGTTTGACCACCGAGCCGCTTGAAGAACGTATTGCAAAAATGGCCAGGCAATATGAGGTGGAAGAAGTCGGGAACCCGATAGCTATCGTGGCCGAAAGCCCGAACCCCGGTAGCTATCGGGGCCGGAAGACAGGAGTAACGGGAAAGAGAGGGTTTTAATCAAATTCAAAAATCTCAAGCCCGAATCAAGTATTTGTTGCCTTCAGACTTGAGATTTTAGATTTAGACTAAAATTACCGCGCATAATGGCCCGGAACCCAGTAGCGGCCGTAAGGGCCATAGTTAAAGTGACCCGGAACCCAACCGCCTTCGCGTACCACGCAGGCGCTGAAGCTGATAGCTGTAACAGCCAGCAGCAATAAATATTTTATCTTTTTCATGACTTGTCTTTTTTAATAAGTTAAACAAAATGTTTTAGCAGTTAGTAAAACCAAAAACCGTACCGTATCGCTGTTATTGATGCATCAACGTTTGTTTGACGAAGGAAATCGGCGCGGGTTTAATCGGAGGAAATCGGTTGGTTCAAAATCAACGTTTATGTTTTAAAACGAGGATTGGGTGGAGTGGTAATGTGGAATTCTGTAAATTTGTAATGCAAAAATTATGGCACAAATCGGCAATAAACAAAATTCTATGCTCAACGGCGAATGGGCGAAGCATGTGAGAGCCTGGTATAAACGTTATACTTCGGGCAGACGGCGGGAAAAGGATAAAAAGATCATAGAGGAAGCTGTAAAGGAAGGTGGTCGAACAGGTCATTAAGCACACTCTCCATACTTCTTTTAGTCAAAATTATTGACCTGTTTCGCCAGTTATGTTTTCAAACGCCGCCTTCCACACGCCGGGTTAAAAACTTTGCAAACAGCAAAGCCACCATCAACGCGATAATACCCTCACCGAGCATCGTTACCGGCGCGCCGGTATGCTGCGCTACAAAGCCTACCAAAACGCTGCCGAGTGGCAACATCCCAAATATCGCCATAAGCAGTATCCCAATGGCGCGCCCCCGCATTTGCGGCGACGAATGCGACTGCACATAAATATTGCAAACCGTAAACTGCGCCATGCCGCCAAAGCCTGTTAATGCAGCGAAAAACATGGCTAAAGGGAAGTTTTTCAGCTGTGAAAAAAAGATGAGGCCGATGCCCATGACGATGGTACTTATAAACAATAGCCGTTTTAAGTGGGCGCCCGGCCTGCGCGAAGCCAGGTAAATAGTACCCACTATTGCGCCCACGCTAACAAAACTGGTTATGTAACCAAAGGTTTTTGCATTGCCCTTGTAAATAACTTTGGCAAAAACAGGCAACACGGTATTGTAAGGAAGGACGAGGAAACTGGCTATCGCGACTATTAAAATGATGACGCCGATATCGGGTTTCTGTTTCAGATAGGCAAAACCTTCGGCAAATTCGGTAATGACTTTCTTTTCGGATTTTTTACGGGCATGCGCAGGCAGTTTCATCAGCAGCAAAGAAACAAGCACCCCGCCAAAACTCGCCGCGTTGATGAGAAAACAAACGGCTGCGCCAAATACGCTGATCACGATGCCCGACAATGCAGCTCCGCCCAGTTGAGCAACGCCAGCCGTAGCGGTGGTAAGCGATACAGCATTCGGCAGATCGGCAGGATCGGCCACCACATCGTGCACCAGGGCCTGGCGTGCAGGTACATCAAAGGCATTGATGATGCCTAAAATTACGCTTAAAAGCAGGATGACCCAAACTATCGAATGCCCCGAAAACACCAGTGCCGCAAGCATAACCGATTGTATCATAGACGCTATTTGTGTGATCTTGATCACCTTGTACCGATCGTACCTGTCGGCCGCTACGCCGCCAAAAATAGAAAAAAGGAACGAAGGGAATTGCTCGGCAAAAACGGTAACGCCGGTCATTAAAACTGATCCTGTGATACTGTACACCACCCAGATTACCGCCGTGCGCTGCATCCAGGTGCCGAACTGCGAAACAGCCCGGCCCACGAAATAAAGCGTATAATTTAAGCTGCGGAACGCCCGGAACACGTTCAGTTCGCTGATGTTTTTCATGGCGGCCATTCGACCGCCAAAATATCAATAAAAGATTGGAACCGGATGGCGAAGTATCAAAGCAGCCGTGATTGTCGCCAAAAAATTACGAGGACGTTACGAAGAACAACGAGATCATGTTGCCTGGCATGAGGCATTGCACGTTTCCGCCCCCCTCTTTACACCCAAATGAAAAATATCTGCCTGAAAATGCGTACTTTTGTGGGCTTTTTACGAAAGGCATTTTATGTTAGAGAAATTAGAAGCCATATACCAACGCTGGAAAGACGTTGAAACCGAACTGAGCAGCCCTGACGCCATGGCTGATATGAAACGTTTTGCCCAGTTAAACAAGGAATATAAGGACCTGGCCAAAGTTGTTGATCAGTACAACATTTACAAAAATGTGATGAGCAACATC
>DASRTD010000103.1:0-2912 GCA_035656115.1 Mucilaginibacter sp. | reverse complement strand
ACCCAGCACATTGATCCTGTCCTTCAACGAAAAAGAGCTCAAATACTGATACAAGGATTTTAATTTGCCAAAGGACAAGGGGCTTCCCTCCTTCTCGTCCGACATGCGGTAAAGCTTATTGATGTTGCCGCCCGTACCGATACCCGATACCAGCTTAAACGGCCGCGTATTTTCGCGCAAAAACTCGGTCATTTCCTTCCAGCTTTCATCGGTGTCCTGGTTATCCAGCATGCGGATGGTGCCGATATTAAAAGATTTGGACGCCCATAGTTCGCCCGCCGAAAAAAGGGACAATTCGGTGCTTCCGCCGCCAACATCGATATACAGGTAGTTTTTACTTTTATCGATATTCTCTTCCACGTGGCTGGAGTAGATGATGGAGGCTTCTTTTTGCCCGTTCACAATCTCCAGGTCGATATTGGCCTCGCTTTTTATCCGCAGGGCGATGTCTTCGCCGTTTTTTGCCTCGCGCATGGCCGATGTGGCATACGCCTGGTAATCAACTACCTTGTAAACATCCATCAGGTTGCGGAAGGCCTGCATGGTTTTCAACAGGTCGGTAATTTTCCGTTCAGAAAGGTTATGATCTAAAAAAGCGTCGTCGCCCAGGCGAAGGGGGACGCGCACCAGCGTATTCTTTTTAAAGGAAACAGATGCGTTGTTTTCAATAATATCGGCAATAAGCAATCTTACTGCGTTTGAACCAATGTCAATAGCGGCGTATCTCAATTTTTATTTGCTTTTAAATTTCAGGTAATTGTATATGTCAACCTGGGCGCGCTGCGGTATGCCTGAGTCGTTTTTGTGATATTTGTTGGTATTGTGGGCATTAATCTCGCGCGCCTTGGTATTGTCCTCCAATTGCAGGTCGATGATGTCCCTGATCTCTTTTTTTAGGTCCTCGTCGTAAACCGGGAAACCAACCTCCACGCGGGTATCTATATTTCGCGACATAAAGTCTGCCGAGGTGAGGTACATCAATTCGTTCCCGCCATTGCAATAAATGTGCACCCTCGAATGTTCTAAGTATTTGTCAATGATGCTGATCACTTCGATATTTTGACTATACCCTTTCATCCCTGATATCAGGCAGCACATCCCGCGGATGATCAGTTTTATCTTTACGCCTGCATTGCTTGCCTGGTACAGTTTGGCCACAATTTGCTCATCAGCCAGGCTGTTCATTTTGAGGATCATATAGGCTTGCTTGCCGGCCTTTGCATTTTTTATTTCGTTGTCAATCAGCTTATAAATGGCCGGGCGTGAATCGATGGGCGAAACAATGAGGTTTTGGAGGCCTTTGGGCAACACGTTTTTACTTAATGCTTTAAAAATGTTTACCAGGTCGGTTGTGATCCGCTTGTCAACGGTCAACAACGTGTGGTCGGCATAGAGCTGAACGGTGCGTTCATTAAAGTTCCCGGTTGATAAGCAGGCATAGTACGCTGCTTTACCTTTTTCGAGTCTTGTGACAAGGCAAATCTTTGAATGTACTTTATACCCATCGATGCCGTAAAGCACTGTCACGCCCTCCTCTTCCAGTCTTCGGCTCCAGGTAATGTTATTTTGCTCGTCGAAACGGGCCCGCAATTCCACCAGGCAGTTTACTTTTTTGCCATTTTTGGCGGCGTTGATCAGCGCGTGCATTACGCGGGAGTTTTCGGCAAGGCGGTAAACGGCAATGCTTATCTCCTTAACCTTTGGATCGATTGCGGCTTCGCGCAAAAAATGCAGCACATAATCATACGACTGGTATGGCGTACTGATGAGGTAGTCCTTTTTGGCAACCATCTCCATCAGGCTCCTGCCGAAAGAAAGCCCGTCGACAGGCAGGGGTATATTTTTTTCGTATTCCAGTTCAGCCCTGCCAACATTCGGGAACGAGATGAAATTTTTGAAATTATGATAGCGGTTACCCGGTATCAAGCTTTCACCATGCAGTTCCATTCGTGTAACCAGGTACTTCAGCATGTCAAGCGGCATTTCCGAGTCGTACAGCAACCGCATGGGTTTGCCCTTACGGCGCTTAAGCAAACTCTTTGACAGGGAATCGATAAACTTTTCGCTTACTTCTTTATCAAGGTCGAGCTCGGCGTCGCGCGTAAGCTGAATAGAATATGCCTCGATATTGTCATGGTCGAAAATAAAGAAGATATCTTCCAGGCTATACCGGATGATATCGTCAACAAGGATCACGAATTTAAGGTTGTTTGTTTCGGGCAATACCACAAACCTGGGCAGTGTATCCGGAAACTCTATTAATGCAAGCCTTGATTTTTTATTTTTGGTGAGCTTCACAAAAAAGTAAATCGCCCTGTCGCGAAGCTCAGGCAGCGGCAACTCCTCATTCAGCATGATGGGCACCAGCGTCGATAGCAGCCGTTCCCTGAAGTAATGTTTAACGAATTCCCCCCTGCTTACGTTCAGCTGCTTATCGTTAAGGATAAATATTTTCTCTTCGGCCAGTTGCTTAACAATGATATTCTCGTACAGGTTGTTAAACTTCCGCTCCTGCCTTACAACAATATTTTTTATCTGGTTGAGTACCTTTTTGGGGTTGTAACCTAATATTTCCTTGGCCCTTTCATTTAAGTTGGAAAGCCGGCTAAGGGTGGCTACGCGTACGCGGTAAAATTCGTCGAGGTTGGATGAAAATATGGCTAAAAATTTGATCCGGTCTATCAATGGCACCGTCGGATCGGCGGCTTCCTGCAAAACCCTGTCGTTAAAATATAGCCAGCTGATCTCACGATTGATTATAGGTACGTTTTTACTATCCATAAACAGGCGGCTTTTCAGCCTATTTTACAAATCTGCCTATTTAATTGTTAATTTTATATTAACTCATCTTAATGTTAATGTGTTTTTGGTGTTAAGGGAAAGTCCGAAAGTCCGGAAAGTCGGAAAAGTCA
>DASRTD010000102.1:0-5243 GCA_035656115.1 Mucilaginibacter sp. | reverse complement strand
GGCAGCGACTTTAAAGCCGTGGTAATGATGGCCGGTAACGGAGATCACATCGTCGCATTGGACAACACGCGCCTTACCCGTAATGGTGGCTACATGGAGCCGCAGGGCCCTGAAGTTTTCGGCCTGCAAATGATCGCGGGCAAACGGAATGCTTTGAACGACCCCTCTTCTATTTTAATTTCTGCATCAACCGCCAAAGCTTATTTTGGGAACGCAGATCCAATGGGTAAAAATTTACGGATTGATAACCAAAGCAATGCAAAGGTGGCCGGCGTTTATAAAGATTTTCCGCAAAACTCCACTTTTGCCGATATGGGTTTTATTGCGCCCTGGCAAATGTTTTATGATGTGAACGACATCAAATCGATGCGGGATCCCTGGCGGCCTAATTTTGTCTCGCTTTACGTGCAAATGGCCGACAATGCTGATATGGCAGCTGTTTCGTTAAAAATAAGGGATGCAAAACTGCGTAATGTAAGCGCCGTGCTGGCCAAAAAGAAACCCGCGCTGTTCCTGCTGCCAATGAGCCGCTGGCACTTATATGATGATTTTAAAGATGGTAAAAACGTGGGCGGCGCCATCCGCTATGTATGGCTGTTTGGGATGATCGGCGTGTTTGTGCTGCTGCTGGCCTGCATCAACTTCATGAACCTGAGCACGGCGCGGTCGGAAAAACGCTCGCGGGAAGTGGGCATCCGCAAGGCCATCGGATCGGTTCGCTCACAGCTCATTTACCAGTTTTTTAGCGAGTCGCTGCTATGTGTTGGATTTGCTTTTTTAATGGCGCTTATACTGGTGCAGATCAGTTTGCCGGTGTTTAACGAGACAGATGCTAAATCAATCGTTATGCCCTGGGGCTCGCTGGCTTTTTGGGTAATGTGCATCGGCTTTTGCCTGTTTACCGGAATTGTAGCAGGCAGCTACCCGGCATTTTATCTATCCTCTTTCCGGCCGGTAAAAGTGTTAAAGGGAACCTTCAGGGTTGGCCGTTTGGCGGCTATTCCCCGCAAAGTACTGGTAGTGGTGCAGTTTGTCGTTTCGGTAACCATCATTATCGGCACCGTTATTATTTTTCGCCAGATACAATATGCAAAAGACCGCCCCGTAGGTTACAACCGTGACGGGTTAGTATTTGTTCCGGTTAATACGGCTGACATTCACAAAAACTACCGCGCCGTGCAGGACGAATTGTATAAAACCGGCACCGTAACCTCCATGGCCGAAGGCGACGTGCCCCCTGTTTATGCAGCCGGCAGCACCAGCGCCATTGAATGGCCCGGCAAAGACCCCAGCCTGAGCGTGGATTTCCAGCAGAACGGCGTCTCGCCCGACTATGCCAAAACAGCAGGCTGGGAGTTTAAGGAAGGGAGAAGTTTCTCTGATTCATTCCGGAGCGATTCGTCCGCGGTCGTCATCAATGAGGCCGCTGTAAAATTTATGGGTATGAAGAAGGCTGTCGGTCAAAACCTTACCTATTACGGCAACGCGTTTAAGATCATCGGCGTAATCAATGACATTGTTGTCGATTCGCCCTATGGCGAGGTAAAGCCATCGGTCTATTTCCTGAATAAGGGCCCCGGCATGGTTTTGCTAAGAATTAATCCAAAGATTAGCGCTACAGCAGCTATAAGTAAAATTGAGTCGGTATTTAAGCAATTTAACCCTCAGCAGCCGTTTGAATATCATTTTGTCGACCAGGAATACACCAAAAAGTTCAGTAACGAACAACGCATCGGCACGCTTGCGGCATTTTTTGCAGGGCTGGCCATTTTTATCAGCTGCCTGGGCCTGTTTGGCATGGCATCTTTTATGGCCGAGCAGCGGGTAAAGGAGATCGGTGTGCGCAAAGTGCTGGGCGCTTCGGTGCTCAACTTGTGGCGACTACTTTCAACCGATTTTATTGTACTGGTAGTAATTTCATTGATCTTTGCCTGCCCCATCGCCTGGTATGTTGCCAATAACTGGCTGCAAAACTTTGATTATCGCTCGACTATTTCCGGCTGGATATTCGTTGCAACCGGCGCTGGTGCATTAGCCATTACCCTCGTTACGGTAAGCTTTCAATCGGTAAAATCGGCAATGGCCAACCCGATCAAGAGTTTGAAGACGGAATGAAATTGGCAACTTTGCCTATTTCCTCCCCTTCCTCAAATTCTCATCCACCCTAAACTGCACAATTTTACCGATCAGATCCACCGGCAGCGGTTTATCGAGCGGAAACTGTATAGTACCTTTTGATACTTTATACCCCTTAAGCTGTACTGCAAATTCCTCGATCCCTGAGCCGCGCGGGTAAAGGCCGATATGGTTGCTATGCGCCGCAAACCAAACCAGCATGCCGTTAAGCCGAAATGCGGGCATGCTATAACTGATAATTTCTTCGGCACCGGGAGCGGCTTGTTTAATTGCCAAGCGCATTTGCTGCAGCATGGTTTGTATGTCTGCAGGGAACGAGGCGATGTACGCGTCCACATTTTCAGGTTTTTTCATTATTAGGTATTTAATAAGTCTTTTGACCAAATAGGTTATTGCAGCACAGGTTTAAATCCGTAATTTTCGAAATTACCAATTTTACATACTGCAATTAAAGGATTTTTAAGATGAAGAAGATTTTTATGGTGATTTGCTGCTGCCTTTTTGGCCTGTTGCTTTTTGCGCAAAGCTTAAAAGCGCAGAGCCCTCCAGTGTCGTCGACAATACCAGCCGCCGACCCCTGGAAAGCCGCTGAACTGATGGACCCCGCCACTCTTGCCGCCCAACTTAAAACGGGTGCTCCGCCAATTATATTTAACATCGGCGCCGTAGAAGATATTAAGACTGCAAAACATGTTGGACCGGTTAGCGATGCCAAAAACCTGGCGAAATTTAAAAGCATGATCGCCTCCCTGCCAAAGGATTCGAAGATCATAATTTATTGCGGCTGCTGCGCTTTGCCCAAATGCCCGAACGTAAGGCCCGCTTACCGCGAACTAAAAGCGGCCGGGTTTACCAATATACAGGTGCTTAACCTGTTGGTCAATTTAAAGACGAACTGGATTGCAATGGGCTATCCGCTTGCAGACAAATAATAAAAACAGAAAGGAAATGGATTTTGCTGTGAATAGACTAACGTCCGCCGATATCGATCTGGCTAAACAGTTATTTTGGTTCTTCCAGGAAGACGACGGTATATCCCGGCCCGTTATCCCCACCGACGATTATCTCCGGGATTTGCTGTCCAAGGATTATTTTCACGTGCTTGTTGCGCTGTATGGTGACATCCTGATCGGGGGCGTAACAGGATACGAGCTAACCATGTACAAGAGGGAGATAAAAGAGATGTTTTTGTACGAGATCGCCGTAAAACCCACGTTCAGGGAAAAAGGTGTTGCAAAGGCCCTGATTGAGCGATTGAAACATGTTTGCAAAGAAAAAGGAATTGAGGAAATGTACGTCGGAACCAGCACACCCAACAAAGCTGCCATGGCTTTGTATGCCTCCACCGGCGGCGAACAGGAACCGGATATAGCTTGGTTTGTTTATCAGTGCAGTTAGCTATCAGCAAATTTCATGGAAAGATTATGATGCTTTTATGAAGTCCTTAACATCAACTATAGGCTCTTCCAAACCAATACCTTTATGCACATCTTCGATTGTTTTTTTGGTAAGGGCGTTTGGTGTATTCGTTGATTTCGAAGCCTTTTCCTCGAAAGTCACACCTAATTCTTTTAAAAGCTGTTTTACAAGCGCGCTTTTCTTTTCAGGAACTTTAATCACAAGGGTTTCCATAAACAAATATAAGCAAATTTAGAAACACGATTCAAAAGCCTGTTGGGTTTGTTGAAAACTAGAGCAATCGCCTTTCGGTTTTCTCAAAAACCTTATCTTGCGGACCTATTTATACTATGGACCACGTTTTAGGCATCGATATCGGCACGGGCAGCACCAAGGCAGTGGCTGTCGACCTGAATGGAAAACCGTTTGCCGATCACCAGGAAATGTATTCATTTAGTTCGCCGAAACCCGGCTACCATGAACAAGATCCTGAGCAAATTTGGGCGGCTTTTCAAAAAACCTTAAACAGCATCACTCATAAAGTCGGGTCGCCTTTAGCCATCGGCCTTAGCAGCGCCATGCATAGCCTTATCGTGGTGGATGAAAACTGCCATGCCCTTGCGGCAATGATGACCTGGGCCGACAACCGCGCTTACAACATCGCCAAAAATTTAAGGGCCAGCGATGAAGGTATGGCGATATACCGAGCGACAGGAACCCCCTTGCATGCCATGTCGCCACTGTGTAAGATCATCTGGTTAAAAGAAAACGAGCCGGACTTATTTAACAGGGCCTATAAATTTATTTCGATAAAAGAATACATCTGGTACCGGCTTTTTAGCGAGTTTAAGATCGATCATTCCATCGCTTCGGGTACCGGCCTGTTCAATATCACCTCGCTCACATGGAACAAAGAATCGTTGAAACTCGCCGGAATAACTGAAACACAGCATTCCGATCCGGTCGCAACCGATTATACAAAAAAATATGCGGCGAACGGCGGTGAAGATCTTTTCCGTCCGGGTACGCCTGTTACCATATCCGCCAGCGATGGCTGTCTGGCAAACCTGGGCAGCATGGCTGATAAACCCGGCATCGCGGCGATCACCATCGGCACCAGCGGGGCGGTTAGGGTAGCCAGCAATAAGCCATTGCCGAATGAAACGGCCATGACGTTTAGCTACATCCTTGATAAAAAAACGTTCATTTGCGGCGGCCCTATCAATAACGGCGGCATAGCCATGCAATGGTGGCTTAAAAACTTTATCGGGGCTGATCTTTCAGAAAACGAATACGACAAAACCTTTAAGCAGATAGAAGCGATACGACCAGGTAGCGACGGGCTGGTCTTTCTACCCTACCTCACCGGCGAACGCGCACCGATATGGGACAGCGAAAGCTGCGGCACCTTTTTCGGGGTTAAACTGCTGCACGGCCGTCACCATTTCTCAAGAGCCGTGCTCGAAGGCATTTGCTTTGCTTTAAAAGATGTACTGGATGCGGTTCAGCAAAATTCCGAACCGATAAAGCAAATCAATAGCAGCGGCGGTTTTGTAAAAAGTACCGTTTGGGTGCAAACGCTTGCAGATATCACCGGGAAAAAACTTGCCATCGTACAGCCGGAAGACGCCTCAGCTGTGGGCGCGGCATTAATGGCCATGAAAACAAGCGGGCTGATAAACGACTACCCAATATCGGCCGCCAACGAG
>DASRTD010000101.1:0-16494 GCA_035656115.1 Mucilaginibacter sp. | reverse complement strand
TTTCGGTTTTTTCCAATTCGGGGATACTTACGTCCGACCGTGTCATCCCCAAAGGCATAAAAAATTTCTCTTTTACATTATCGCCCCAGCTTTTTCCGGATAAATGCGCCACCAGCGCCCCCTGCGACGCGAACATGAAATTGTTATACTGCCACTTTTGCCTTACGCCATAAGTAGGTTCCATGTATTGTATGCGCATGACCAGGCTGTCCGTTGATGGATTATTGAAGAAATACCAGGAGAGGTCATGCCGGGGCAGGCCCGTATGGTGGCTCATCATATCGCGAAGGGTAATGGTATTGTTCATGGCATCGTTGTAAAATCGCAGCTCAGGCAGGTAATTGGTTACCGGTTTATCAATGTCCAGCTTGCCGTCCTGCTGCAACTTACCAATGAGCGTTGCTGTAAAGGCCTTGCTGCACGAGCCGATGGCAAACAGTGTATTGGGCGTAACGGGCAGTTTATTGTCGATATCGCGGTAGCCGAAGCCCTGCGCATAAACCACTTTGTTTTTTTCAATTACAGCAACGGCAAAACCGGCAGCATGCCAGGTTTTTAGTACGCGGGCGAAGGCGGTATCGAGGCCGGCGAAGCGGGGATCGGTAGTTTGCTGGGCGGTACCGTGCAGCGCTAATGCGCAGAGCACAGGGAGAAGGAATTTTTTCATTAATCAGGGAATGAAATAGGGTTAAATTTTATTTCTAAAGTAGGCATTTGAATTTGATAAAAAAAGGACTTAGACTTACGACGCAATTAAACTTCGTAAGTCTGCAACTGCAACTGCTATGGCCTGTTTTTCTTTTATATTTGATTTTGCGATACAGCAATGACCCAGATACGCGAGATAAAATGTCCGCATTGCGGAGAATGGACGATGTGGCAGGGCGATTTGGATGACCGCTGCCTGTTTTGCGGCGAGTTTTTGGAGCCGCAGCGTTTTTCGCGCGAAGTGGAGAAGAAAGTGAACAAGCAGCTTTTGGAGGAGAATGATTATCTTTTTGTCAGGCCGGGAGACAGCCCATTTACCCGCAAAGTCAAAAAGTTTTTCAATTCCGTCCGCTGGATCGCCTATTACCTGCAGATCGCGTTTTTCCTGTTTGTAACTGCCTTGCTGGTGATCCTTAGCTTATTTGCGGCCTGAAATGAAAACATTATTCAACCCCTGGTTTATTACCGGCTGCCTGGTATGGCTGATCGTTCAAATTACAAGGATGTTTGGACACCCGATACCTTACCTTAACGGGTATATCAGTGACGCCTTTGCCGTTCCGGTTATCGCCAACCTGGGACTTTGGATGCAGCGGGTGTTCATCATCAAAAGCAATTACTATGTGCTTTCGCCCGGGCAAGTGCTGTTTATCGTGGTGTACATGAGTTTGCTTTTTGAGTGGCTGCTGCCCATGATCTCAAAAATTTATACTTCGGACTGGCGCGATGTGCTGCTCTATTGCATCGGGGGATTGTTTTTTTATTATGTAATGAATAAGCCTGTGGTAAAAATCAGATAAAAAAGCCATGTTGTCCCGGACGGCATCACTCACCCCTTTTTTCAACCTTTAACCTTTCGCCTTTCACCTTTCGCCTCTTTTCTCATCCCTTCATCACCATTTTCTCCGGGTCCCAATGCATGGGCACATTCTTAAAATAGCTGTCGTTGCAAAGCAATGCCGGAGCGGCGGCGCGGTAACCGAAAACGGCGTCTTCAACCACCTTACCGTTGTTGCGGATGGCAGTGAAAAAATTGGTAAAATGGTCGTAAGGTCCGCCCAGGTAACCTTTTTCGGCTGAATAGGTGATCTCTTCCGGTGGCAGCATGTGTTTTCTTTCCACGCTGGTAGCAGCCACGCCACGCATCTTTTCGGCATAGAACGGGTCATCCGGCTCGAATATTTTGTTGCGTTTCAGCACCACTTCGTCCCAGGTAATGTCCATGGCGCCTTCGCTGCCCACCAGGCGCAGGTAGGTGGTGCCGCTGGTGCCGTCCACAAAGTTGCAGCGCAGCGAGAGGTTAAAGCCGGGGTGTATTTGGTTTTGGGGGTAGTCGAAAGTGCCGAGCAAAACGTCGGGTACCTCGCGGCCATCATGCCAGAAACGCAGGCCGCCGGCAGCATATATTTTTTCAGGGCCGTAAGAGCCGGTGATAAAATGCAGGCTGGAGAACAGGTGCACAAACAGGTCGCCGCACATGCCGGTGCCATAGTCGGTATAATTGCGCCAGCGGAAGAAGCGTTTTTCGTCAAATGGCCGTTTGGTGGTATTGCTGATATAAGTATCCCAGTCCACGGTTTGTGTCGAGGCGTCAGCAGGTATCGGATATTCCCACACTTCAACCGCCCCGCGCCTTGCCCAAAAGCCTTCGGCATAGTTGAGCTGACCTATGGCGCCGGCTTTTAGCAGTTCCTTAGCCTTTTCGTTACCCAGCGACGACACGCCCTGGCTGCCCACCTGGAAAATTTTGCCGGTATCCTGCTGGGCCTTAATTACCGCCGGGCCTTCGGTGATGGCATGCACCATCGGTTTTTCGCAGTACACGTTTTTACCGGCGTGGAGGGCATCAATAGAAATGGTTTGGTGCCAATGGTCGGGCGTACCGATGATAACGGCATCCACATCTGAGCGATTTAATATCTCTTTATAATGTTTGGTGGTAAACAAATCCGCACCCCAGCGTTTTTTGGCATCGGCCAGGCGGCCATCGTACAGGTCGCACACGGCAACCAGCTTTACGCCGGGTATTTGCAGGGCCGTTTCGGTGTCGGATGAGCCCTGCCCGCCCGCGCCGATGAGCGCCAGATTGATGTTATCATTCGGGCCGTAAATGCCGCTTCTTCTTAAATAATAAAACGGGCTTGCTGACTTTGCATTCGCTACAAATGAGGGCGCAACGGCGGTAGCTGCAGCGGCAACGCCGAGCTTTCTGAGGAAACTCCTGCGGGAGGATTCGGATTTTTCTTTCATAATATCAGGAAGTGGATAATTGGGAAAGCTAAATGTACTAGGATTTTTAGGATTTTAAAGATTGAAGGATTTAGATTGTTTAAAAAAAACCCGGTAGCGCTCTTAAATCCTATTAATCCTCCCAATCTTAAAAATCCTAGTCGTATCTTTGCCCCGATGAGCAAAACCGTCGTTCCTTACCATCCCGATAGCGGCACCAAAAAAGAGCAGGTAGCCGATATGTTCAACAACATTTCAAAAACCTACGATTTTTTAAACCATTTTTTGTCGCTGGGTATTGATGTCATCTGGCGCAAAAAGGCCATTGGCGAGTTAAAGGAATTGCAGCCAAAGCTGATATTAGACGTGGCTACCGGTACCGGTGACTTCGCATTCGAGGCACTATCTATCCTGAAGCCAGAGAAAATTATAGGGGTTGATATATCGCAGGGGATGCTGGATATCGCGCAGCAAAAAATAGAAAAGCGCAACGAAAGCCGCCATTTTGAAGTAAAGCTGGGTGATTCGGAAAAGCTGCCATTTGAGGCTGATGTATTTGATGCGGTAACGGTAGCTTATGGCGTTCGTAATTTTGAAGGCCTGGAAAAAGGACTCGCCGATATGCAGCGCGTGCTGAAAACCGGCGGTAAGGCGGTGATACTGGAGTTTTCGAAACCTAAAGTTTTCCCCGTAAAGCAGTTGTACAAATTCTATTTTAACTATATTACCCCGGGGATAGGTAAATTATTTTCGAAAGATGCGAGGGCGTACACCTATTTGCCCGAGTCGGTAGCGGCCTTCCCTGCCGGAAAGGATTTTACTACCCTGATGGAGAAAGCAGGCTTTAAAAATACCAAATGCAGGCCGTTAGCGTTTGGTATTTGTTCAATCTATACTGGCATTAAATGATCAAAAACTGGTACGTAACCTTAGTTTTATGTTTTTTATGCAGTAATACGCTGCTTGCCCAGGCGCCTGCATGGGGCGGCGGCGCCGACCAAACCGACCTCGCCTTCGGCTTTAGCTTTACCTCGGTTAGCAGCTCTTATAAAATCGTAAAGCAGCCCAACTGGCGCAGCCCTTATTTCGACCCGGGCGTAGGACATAATATCACCGATTCGCTAACCAGCATCAACTCAAAGCCTACAGCCGGGTTTGCAATTGGTTTTATTGCCCGCTACCGGATAAGCGAGCACCTGGAAGTACGGGGAACACCATCACTCGTCTTTGCCGACCGGTCGCTTTACTACACTTATGATACCCCATCGGAAGATGTCGTGAAATCGACCCAAACCACCACGGTTGATTTCCCGCTGGAGGTAAAACTAAAATCCGACCGTATCCAGGATTTCCGCATGTATTTAATGGGCGGCATCAAATATTCGGTCGCCATCGGGCGCGGCAACAACCAGCCCACGCTCGATCCGCTGCAAATGACGGTTAAAAACGCAACCGGCTTTGGTTCGTACGAGGCCGGCGTTGGCTGTGATATTTATTTTGAGTTTTTTAAGTTATCGCCCGAAATAAAAATATCCAACTCACTGGGCAATGTGCTGGTACCGGAAGCGCAGCCATACTCATCGCCATTGAGCAAATTGGGTTTACATACCATTATGTTTAGTTTGATATTTGAGTAATCGATGTAGAGGCGCAAAATATTGCGTTGCTACATGTTTCAATCGAAGTAAAAAACATAATTTCGCTGCGGGAGTTATTCATACATGGCTAAAATTGCATTGATAACCGGCGCCACCTCGGGAATAGGTGAAGCATGCGCATATTTGTTTGCCCGCGAAGGGTACAACGTGATATTAACCGGCCGCAGGTTCGACCGACTGGAGGATGTGGCCAAAAAAGTAAACGCCAAATACAGCGTAGAGGTCGCTTATTATGATTTTGACGTTCGCGACCGCGAGCAGGTGATCAAAACACTGGAAGGCATTCCTGCCGGCTGGAAAAAAGTTGATGTGCTGGTCAATAATGCCGGGCTTAGCCAGGGACTCGACCCGATACAAAATGGCAGCTTCGAGGATTGGGATACAATGATCGATACCAATATAAAAGGCCTGCTCAACGTTACCAAAGTGGTGTCCAACTGGATGATAGCACACAAAAAGGGGCATATCATCAATCTTGGCTCCATTGCAGGCAAGCAGGTTTATCCAAATGGCAACGTATACTGTGCCAGCAAATTTGCTGTTGATGCCCTGAACCAGGGGATGCGCATTGATTTGCTGCCTTATGGGATAAGGGTTACCGCTGTTCATCCGGGTGCTGTGGAAACCGAATTTTCGGAAGTACGCTTCCACGGTGATAAGGAGCGAGCCAAAAGGGTGTACGATGGCTTTGAGCCGCTGGTAGCCGAAGACATTGCCGAAACCATTTGGTTTGCCGTATCGCGCCCGGCTCATGTAAATATTAATGAATTGACGGTTATGCCGACAGCGCAGGCCTCGGCAACAATCATTGACCGGAAATAAGTCCGAAAGAAGGAGAAAGACATTGACAGCGCATTAAAAAACGATATACATCTTCCGGATTTTCGGTCCCGATAGCTATCGGGATTTCCGACTTTCGGACTAAAACCAAAACATATGTCACTCATCAACCAAATAGACCAGGATATTAAGCAGGCCATGCTGGCTAAGGAAGCCGACACACTGCGGGGGCTGCGCGCCGTAAAGGCCGCATTACTTTTGGCCAGGACAGAAAAAGGCGCCGGCGAAGAACTGGACAAGGACACCGAAATAAAAGTATTACAAAAGCTGATCAAGCAACGTAAAGAGTCGGCCGAGATATATAGGGCCCAGAGCCGGGAAGATTTGTATGATATAGAAATGCAGGAAATGGCCGTAATTGAGCCTTATCTGCCCAAACAAATGAGCCACGAGGAAATTGAGACATATTTAAAAGAATTAATTAGCCGCGTTGGTGCCACCTCGGTAAAGGACATGGGTAAAGTAATGGGCGCTGCAAACAAAGAGCTTGCCGGAAAAGCAGACGGACGGACGATATCGGAGGTGGTGAAAAAGATTTTGAGTTGACTGAGTTGGATTAAGTTGACCCGGTAGCCATCGGGTGAGTTGGCTGGCAAAAAACTTAATCAACCAATCAACTTAATCTAACTTAATCAACCTACAAATAATTGCATTATTTGTTGTAACATTAACGCAATAAGTTATTTTTATGGCGGATTAAGGGAGCGGTTTACGTTTGGGTTGAATTTGCTGATACTTTAAGGAATTTAAACTTTACAGATTTTTATGGATTTCGTGCTTAAAGAAGAACATGGCTTTAGTTACATCGATGAGGGCGAAGGCGAGGTTTTGCTGCTGCTCCACGGCCTAATGGGCGCTTTAAGCAATTGGGAAAGGGTAGTTGAGGATTTCAGGTCGGAATATCGGGTAATTATACCCATTCTGCCCATTTACGACTTGCCCCTGATCACAACCGGTGTAAAAAGCCTGGCGAAATTTGTCCATAAATTTGTAACATTTAAGGGGCTAACTGACGTAACACTGCTTGGTAACTCGCTTGGCGGCCATGTGGCACTGATCTATGTTTTGTCGCACCCATCGGTCGTAAAGTCCATGGTGCTAACAGGAAGCTCGGGCTTATACGAAAATGCTTTTGGTGGGTCGTTCCCAAGGCGCGGCAGTTATGACTTTATAAAAGAGAAAGTAGAATATACTTTTTACGACCCGAAAACAGCGACCAAGGAATTGGTTGACGAGGTTTTTGCCACCGTGAACGACCGGCACCGGGTGATCAGGATATTGGCTATGGCCAAGTCAGCCATCCGGCATAATATGAAAAAGGACCTGCAAAGGATCGATATTCCGGTGTCTTTGATCTGGGGCAGGGAGGACAAAATTACGCCGCCGGAAGTGGCGATTGAATTTAGCCAGGAGTTACCGGATGCGGAGTTGCACTGGATAGAACATTGCGGTCACGCGGCGATGATGGAGCAACCGGACGAGTTTAACAGGATATTAAGAGGATTTTTAGAAAGGATAAGGGTTTAAAATGCTTGCAATTGAGTTAGTTGCCGATGTAATTCCGCCGGTTTCCACTGCTGATAGTATACAACGGGCAGTTGACCGGATGATAGAGTTCCGTATCCGGCACCTGCCAATTGTGAACGACGGCCAATTTGTGGGCCTGATAGCCGAAGATGACCTGGTAGAGCAATTGGATTACCAGGCGCCGGCTGGCGATGTTACCTTGTCGCTGATTAACCCTTATGTGCTGGAAGATCAGCATATTTACGATGTTATCCGGGTATTTCATGAGCGGCAGCTTACCGCCGTGCCGGTATTGGACGATAAGAATAAATACCTCGGGCTAATTTCGATCAACTCACTTACCGAATATTTTGCTCAGCTGACATCGGTTAGCCAACCCGGCGGCATTATCGTACTGGAGATCAACAATAAAAACAACTCGCTGGCCCACATGGCGCAAATTGTGGAGTCGGATAATGCCCAGATCCTTAGTTCTTATGTCCGCTCATTCCCCGATTCAACGCGGATGGAAGTTACCCTTAAGGTAAACAAGCAGGATATTTCGGCAATCTTGTCAACCTTTTTACGATACGAGTACATCATTAAGGCAACTTTTAACCATAGCGGCGAAGTTGATAATTCGCGTGAACGTTATGATTCGCTGATGAATTATCTGAATTTATAGCTTAGAGGAGTTCATGGCCGATAGTCCATAGACCATGGCAGAAACCGGAAATTTATAAGAACTTTGCCATGGACTATTGACCATGGTCCATGGACAAAAGAACTATGAAAATAGCAATTTACGGCAGGCCTTTTAACGATAGCGCGGTACTCCCTTTTATTCAACAGGTTTTTGACAAACTCAGGGAGCATGGGGTTGACGTTTATGTTCATCACCAGTTGCATGCCTACCTTAAAGACAATATTAGCACCCTGCAATATAAGGTATTGGAACCCGCCGACAGCTTGAAAGGGTTTATCGATCTGTTTTTGACCCTCGGCGGCGATGGTACGCTGCTGGATACCGTTACCCTCATCTGCAATTCCGGCATCCCCGTGATTGGTATCAACTTTGGCCGCCTTGGTTTTTTAGCCAGCATCAACAAAAATGATATCGGGGACGCTATACAAGCCGTTGCCACAAAAAACTTTACAATCGATAGCCGCGAACTGATCTGCATCAACTCCGATGCCAAAATTTTCGGCAGAGAAAATTTCGCGCTCAATGATATCACCATACACCGCCGCGACGATTCGGCCATGATCACCACGCACGTTTCGTTAAACGGCGAATTCCTCAATTCATACTGGGGCGATGGTATCATTATTTCTACAGCCACCGGCTCCACCGCCTACTCGCTCAGCTGCGGCGGGCCAATCATACACCCAGGCGCCGAAAGCCTCTTGCTCACACCAGTGTCGCCGCATAATTTAAACGTGCGGCCAATAGTACTGCCCGACAGCAGCGTCCTGTCCTTCGAGGTAATGAGCCGCGGCTCCAACTATTTGGTATCATGCGATTCACGAACAGCGGCAATTGATAGATCCATCCGGTTTGAGGTGAAAAAAGCGGGTTTCCAGCTAAATCTTGTCCGCCTAAATAATGAAAGTTATTTATCAACGTTAAGAAACAAATTATTGTGGGGGCTTGACGCCCGCAATTACTAAATTTGTGTGGATGCCCAAATTTGTACTTTTTATAGCTTTATTCCTGGTATCGTATAACTTAAAAGCCCAGAACTGGGAATTTGGGGGTGGCGTCGGCGCCGCGGGCTATATGGGCGACCTCAATATCAGCGACCCGATCAAACCCAGCGGCCCTTCCTTCGGCATTTTTGCCAAATACAATTTTAACGGCTACCTGGCTATCCGCGCAAACTATGGCTACGGCATCATCAGCGCCGCCGACAGTAACTCCAGCAACGCACAATTCCGGCAGCGTAACTTGAGCTTCACCACCACCCTGAGCGAAGTAAGCGTGATGGCTGAGTTTAACTTTATGAACTATATCCCCCAGGTAGGCAAAAACAGGTACACACCTTATGTTTACTTAGGAGTAGCCGCCGTTAACTATAACCCCACAACCGTTTATAATGGGCAAAAATATGACCTCCGCCCACTGGAGACCGAGGGCCAGAAAAAACCGTACCCAAACACCGCCTTTGGCTTTCCATACGGCGCGGGGCTTAAGTACAATATTTCCGGCTCAGTAACCCTCGGTTTCGAGATTGGCTATCGCACCCCTAATACCGATTACCTTGACGATGTGGGCGGCTACTACGCCTTTGCGGGCCATAACACGCTTCAGGAGCAGCTGTCCGACCGCTCCGGCGAAAAAACCGGGGTTTATATCGGCAGCCCCGGCACCCAGCGCGGCGACGGGAACCCGCGCGACACGTACTTTTTTAGCTGGTTCACCATTTCGTATACCTTTATTTCCAAAAAGTGTTACTTTCAGCAATAGGGACTGAAGAGACGCCGGCGCTATGATTTTCCAGGCCGGGACACCTGAACCACCTGGAACAGGTGAATACACCTGGGACACCTGGGACACTAATATTTTCTGTAATTTACTTGTTTTTGTAAAGATTTTTCTGTATGATTTCGCTATTTTTAAGGTATTATTCCCCTCTCCTCAAACGCAAGTCTGAAGCGTTGGCCAGGTGCGCAAAGGCGTGCTCCGCTGACAGGTAGCCTCCATGCTTATACGCTTTGCTTTGCACCGTTTAGTAACGTACCTTTAAACTATTAACTTACATGATTTTGATTGACCGATGATATAATGATCAGCACGGTTTATTACCTGTCAGCGGAGCACGAGTGCTGCTGCGCTCCGGCCGACGCCGACACTCGCGCCTGAATAGGGTGTCGGTTTTCCGGTTTAAACAAAACACTTCTGCCGAAATCTTCCGTCAGCGGCTCATAAAAGTTTGTTTGCATGAGATCGGCCACAATTTTGGCCTGCCGCATTGCAGCAGCGGCGACAAAAGATGCCTGATGCGGGATGCCAAAGGAACCATAAAAGAGGTGGACCAGGCGCAGGTATTTTTATGCCCGCAATGCCGGCAACGGTTATGCAGGGAAAGCGGGATTTGTTTCTAAGCTTCCCAACAATGCGCACATCTCAACGATCTACATTTGATAGCCTTTACAATGCAGCAAGATTAGTATTTTCATTACCATAACTATGACACATTTAAAAATAAAGTTAATAATATTCTTGGTTGCAATAACAGTAGCAATCATTTGGTTATTAAGCCCCGATAAAGATCTTGAGAGTAAAATAAAATATATACGGTCTCTTAATTTAAAAATAACCGGTATTGTGAAACAAGTGATGCCCCTCCAAAATGAAGATCATGGTTATGGAGTTATTTATTTTGAACATTTTACAAGCAATAAAGGAAATGAATATGAATGTGCATATAAAGACAGATATCTCTTTTGCAGGATAAATGAAAATGACGCCATCATTGTTACTCCGGGGATAACGGTGATAAATCCTAATGATAGTGTAAGCTATAATACAAATGTCTTATCATTTAAGGTTTATAGAAAAGGTAAGTTAATTATGGAAAATGGCATTGCTCTGAATGATGAAGATAGTTTTTACAATGTATTAAACATAAATGGCTATTTGGATTTTAGCTATTTTCATAGAAAGTAGGTGGTAGTGCATCAAAATTGGTGCGCCGTGAAAGCTCCCGCTGTCCGACTGTGTCTACGGATTGGCTATGGCTGTAGTTTGTAACTACAGTAACAAAATATAAGAAAAGAAGAACAGAGCCTGGCCGCGCGCCGGGCTTTGTTGTTTTATGGACAAAGGTTTAGAATATTACGGCGCATTACATTAGGGATTGCAGCGAATACCGGCCTCGCGCCTAATGCCTTGAAGGCGTATGAATGGATGGTGCGACCGCGCTGCCAGCGGCGGGAATGCCCAAAAGGTTAAAATGAAAATGTTGCTTTAGCGGCGCAATGATCACATGTCCTTACACCCGTCTTATTTTATTGCAACATAATTGCAATAACTCACCTCGCCAAACGTTACCAATATAAACAGCCCGACAAACTGTTAACCGATCGTTCACCTTAAACTTTTGTATCATGGCTGAGCTGAATTCATCCCCCGGAAAAAAACCTGGCCGCAGGGGCTCTTCAAGGAAGGCAATCCCCCGCGTGGACCTGACCGCAATGGTCGACCTGGCCTTTTTGCTGATCACCTTTTTTATGCTGACCACCGTATTAACCAAACCAAAATGGATGCCGGTAGTTATGCCGGTGCCGGGCCCTCCGGGCAAAGTGCCGGAAACGAGCACCATGAGCATTTGCCTCGGCAAAAACAACCAGGCCATCTGGTACGTGGGCATGCCCGAAAAACCGTTGACCGTGCCAAAGCAGGTTAGTTACGGCGCCGATTTAAGCAAGGCCATTTATGATACCGAAATGGCGATATACAAAAGATCGGGCAAAGGCATGTTCGTTATCATCAAACCGGCTGATCACTCGCGGTACGATAACCTGGTGACAACGCTTGACGATATGAATATTTTTAAAGAGCCCATATATGCCATCGCTAAGATCACCCCTCCCGATGTTGATCTTTTGAAGAAGCATGGTATTTTTTAGTCGGAAAAGTCGGGAAAGTCCGGACTTCGGGACTTCCGGACTTCCCCCCAAATTCTTTTCTCGCCTGATACTAAAAAAAGTACAATTAAGTTTTACCTTTGTCACCTGAAAAAATTTGGCGGTATACCGCGCCATTTAAAAAGGGCGGCTGATTTTATTTTGATAGCCCATTGAGTTTTGGATACACTTTTATTGGTTAACCGCCCGTTTTTAATAAGGAATGGTTAACTCCCGGTAGCTATCGGGACGAACACTGACAAGCAGATGGGATATAAGGACCAGATAGATTTAACTAAATTACCGCAGCACATCGCCATTATTATGGACGGTAACGGCCGCTGGGCTAAGGGTAAAGGCAAGTTGAGGATATTTGGCCACCATAACGGGGTACTTTCCGTTAGGGATATTGTGGAAGCTTCGGTTGAGCTGGGCGTTAAATACCTAACCCTGTATACTTTTTCGACGGAGAACTGGAACCGGCCGAAGCTGGAGGTAATGGCGATAATGGAACTGCTGGTGAGCACGATAGACAAGGAGATCAATACATTTATGCAAAACAATGTGCGCCTGAACGCGATAGGCGACCTTAGCATGCTCCCCGAAAAATGCTACTCCGAGCTTACCCGCGCCATCAAAACAACTTCGGTAAACACCGGCCTGGTGCTTACCCTCGCCCTGAGCTACAGCTCGCGGAAAGAGATGGTAAACGCGGCCAAACAAATAGCGGCCAAAGTGGCCAAAGGCGAGTTGCAGTTAGCGGATATTGACGAGGAAGTGTTTGAAAGCAACCTGTACACCCATGATATGCCCAACCCTGAGCTGTTGATCAGGACCAGCGGCGAATACCGTATCAGCAATTATTTGCTATGGCAAATAGCCTACGCCGAGTTGTACTTTACACCAAAATTATGGCCCGATTTCCGCAGGGAAGATTTGTTTGAAGCCATATTGGATTACCAGAAAAGGGAGCGCCGTTTTGGCATGACCAGCGAGCAGCTTAACTAAATTTTTAACTTTAACACTTTTTAACAACTGTATAAATTATTTTTAGCCCACTAAAATATTCGAATGAATAAATTCCTTTTTGCTCTTCTTTTATCTATCATAAGCACTGCTTCCCTGGCCCAGGTTTCTAACCAGCGGGGTTTAAATAAGTCAAGTTTACCTGCGGACAGTTTAAGTTACCTGGAACCCAAAGACTATACTATTGGCGGCGTTACCATCAGCGGCACAAAAAATCTGGATAAAGACGTTCTATTAACCATATCAAAACTGAATAAGGGCGACAGGATCAACCTTCCGGGCGATGCCAATGCCAACGTTATCAAAAACCTGTATTCGCAGGGCCTTTTTGATGATGTGCAGTTAAATGTAACAAAAATAAACCTGGATACCATCTATCTTGAAATTGTGGTGGTTGAGCGCCCGCGGCTATCCAGGATGCACTTTACCGGCATACGCAAAGGCGAGATAGAGGACGTGCAAAAACTGCTGGCCGATAAAACCGGTAAGATAGTGAACCAGAACATGCTGAGCACAACCGATGCCATTATTAAAAAGCACTTTGCCGAAAAAGGCTTTTTAAACACCACGGTAACCATGGTGCAGCGCAAGGACCCCGGCGACGCGAACAGTACCATCTTAAATATTAAGGTAGATAAAAAGCAAAAGGTGATGATCTCCGACGTAACTTTCGAGGGCAACAAGGCCTTTTCACAAAAACAACTACGAAAGTTCCTGTCAAAAACACGGAAGCGAAAATTCTATAACATATTTGGCTCGCGGAAGTTTAAGCAGGACAAGTATGACGAGGATAAGCAAAACCTGGTCACCAAGATGCAGGATAAGGGCTACCGCGACGCCGAAATTTTAACCGACTCCGTTTATAAAACCGGCGACAACACCGTTGCTGTTAAAATAAAGCTGTTTGAAGGCCATAAATATTATTTTGGCAACATCAAATGGTCAGGCAACGCCAAATATCCCACGGACATTTTGAACCGGATATTCAAGATCAAAAAAGGCGACATTTTTAGCGAGGATGAGTTGAATAAACGCCTGAGCGGGCCCACGCCAAATGACGACGACGTTTCATCTTTTTACCTGAACGACGGTTACCTTACTTACCAGGCTGATCCTGTTCAAACAAAAATATATCATGACACTGTGGACCTGGATATCCGGGTTTATGAAGGCCCGCAGTATACCATCAACCGGGTTTCGGTAAAAGGTAATGACGTGACCAACGATAAAGTGGTAATGCGCGAGATCAGGACGAAGCCGGGTCAAAAATTCAACAAAGAGTTATTGATACGCAGTACGCGCGAAATTGGGCAACTCGGCTTTTTCGATGAGCAAAAAACGGAACCGAAGCCGACCAACATCAACCCCCAGGACGGTACCGTAGACATTGTTTACAACGTGGTTGAAAAACCGTCCGACCAGATACAGCTTTCCGGCGGCTTCGGCGGCGGCCAGCTGGTGGGCACGCTGGGCTTAACTTTTAACAACTTCTCTATCCGGAATATTTTCCATCTTAAGGATTACAAACCGCTGCCAAAAGGCGATGGGCAAAAGCTGAGCCTGGTGGGACAGTCGAGCGGCAGAACTTATCAAAACTTTTCGTTTACCTTTACCGAGCCATGGCTCGGCGGTAAAAAACCGATCTATTTTGCCGTATCCGCCTACACACAGGGCAGCTCAACCGGGCAGTATTATGCGCCAACCAGCCCATTGTACAATAATCTGAGGATAAACGGTATCGGTTTTACCCTCGGTAAAAAATTAAACTGGCCCGATAACTACTTCCAGTTGAATTACTCATTAAACCTTGACCACTATAACCTGGATAACTATACCGGCTACTTGTTTTCAAACGGCACTTCGTATAACATCAGGCTTACCCAGGAGCTGAGCCGCAACTCGCTTGACCAACCGATCTACCCTACCGGTGGATCGAATATGAAGCTAACCATCCAGGGAACGCCTCCTTACTCGCTGTTCAATAACATCGACTATGCTATCGCCACACAACAGCAGATTTACCACTTTGTAGAATACTATAAGGTAAAATTCGACGCCCAATGGTTTCAACGGCTGGTAGGTAAGCTGGTCATAATGTCACAGGTACGATTTGGGTTTTTGGGCGAGTATAATTCGGCGGTGCCGCCTTCACCTTTCGAACGCTTTAAGCTCGGCGGCGACGGTATGGCAACTTACCAGTTTTTGCAGGGCAGCGATATCGTGGGTTTGCGCGGGTACCAGAATTTTAGTATCGTACCGGTCGGCACAAATTATAATGCAACTACCAACCCCGGAAGTACGGTTTACAACAAATTTACGTTTGAGTTGAGGCACCCGGTTATTCAAAGCCAGTCGGCCACTATATTTATGCTGATATTTGCCGAAGGCGGCAACGTGTGGAACTCTTTTGATAACTATAATCCATTTAATGTCAGGCGTTCTGTTGGTGTTGGAACAAGAGTATTTTTACCTATATTTGGCCTGCTTGGTTTGGACTATGGTTATGGCTTCGACGCTATTCCGGGTATACCCAGCGCAAATAAAGGCCAGTTCAGTTTTTCAATATCACAAAGCCTGAGCGGCGGGTTTAATTAATTTTACCTGGCAAAGCCATGAAAAAAATAATCCTGGTAGTTTGTTTTACCTTCATCGCGGCAAGTGCCGCGTTTGCCCAGCGCTTTGCCTATGTGGACTCCGACTATATTTTAAAGCACATGCCCGAATATGCTTCGGCGCAACGGCAGCTCGAAGCGCTTTCGGCGCAATGGCAAAAGGAAGTGGATGCCAAATACCAGGAGATAGACCGCCTGTATAAAGCATACCAGGCCGATGAAGTTTTGATGACCCCTGATATGAAAAAACGCAGGCAGGCCGAAATTGACGATAAAGAAAAATCGGCAAAGGATTTTCAGCGGCAGAAGTTTGGACCTGACGGGGAGTTAACCCAAAAAAGTAACACCATGATCAAGCCTATACAGGAAAAAATGATGAAGGCCGTACAGGCTGTTGCCGAAGGCGATAATATCGATATGATATTTGATAAAAGCAGCGATCTGAACATGTTATTTGCCAGCCCGCGCTATAATAAAAGCGACGATGTGATCATCAAACTGGGGCTGAAGCCCGGTACATTTGCAAAATAATTTTATAAATCATATTAATCCCACTATTTTTAAACGCAGAAAAAGAAACAATGAAAAAACTATTTAAAGTTGCCCTGGTTGCGGTATGCATATTATTAGTAGGCAACTTTGCCAAGGCACAAACCAAAATCGGGTATATTAACTTCAATGAGCTGATACGTTCAATGCCCGAATTCAAAACGGTTCAAACCCAGGTTGACGGAGTTCAAAAGCAATATGTTGATCAGTATAACCAAATGGCTCAAGCTTATCAAGCCGAGCTCAAAAAAGCGAATGATGGTGCTACAACGATGAACGATGCACAAAAGACTGCGGAAACCGCCACACTGCAGGACATGCAAAAACGAATCCAGGATTTCCAAACCGACGCGCAGCAAAAAGTTGAAGCGAAAAGTAACGAACTTACAAAACCACTGGTTGATAAGGGGAAAGCAGCGGTTACCGAGGTTGCCAAAGAAAAAGGCTACACTTACGTTTTTGACAGCTCACAGGGCGCCGCTTTATTGGTATCACCCGATGCCGACGATCTGCTGGCCGCCACGAAGCTTAAATTAGGAATCAAGTAGCTTATAAAAACAAAATATTGAAAGCGATAAAGGCTGCTCCATCTTGTGGAGGGCACTGAAAAAGTAGCCTTTTAACCGAGGAGCGACTAAAGGGAGCAAGTAAGAGATATTTTTACTTGCTCCCTTTTTTATTAGCTCAGTATTTTTGAGAAGTTCATTTGGAAGGGACTTTGCCGATGAACTGGGAAT
>DASRTD010000100.1:0-10445 GCA_035656115.1 Mucilaginibacter sp. | reverse complement strand
ACTATATCGGCAGGATAGACAGCACAAAAAACAAAGGGAACAGTTCGAGCATCCTGCCCACTCAGCGGGTAGCGTATACCATGCATTACGATGCGAAAGTGTATACGTTCCTCCAAAACGACCCCGACACGTACAATGTGTTTCCTGACTATTATTATGAGTCGAACTATGCGCGCGATTCGCTCACGGTGCACCATCTCGAAAATACGTTTTCCTACAGTTTTTACCTCCGAAGTAAGAACCCGGATGCCGCGAAGAACGAGGCGAAGCTGGATGTAGGCCTCACCCAGGACATCTATTCTTATACACAGTTTGTTGCGGATACTGTCCTCGACCCCTATGGCAACAGGATAAACGGGCGGACAAAAGTACAGGGTACCTCTTTCCAGGATATAACCCTGAAGGGTAAGGTTAGCTACAAACTGAGCGACAAGCTGTTGCTGGAGGGCGATGTGCAGCAGGTGGCTGCGGGGCGCGATTTTGGAAACTTTTTGTACGATGCCAGGCTTACCGTGGCGGGGAATGACAAAGTAGGAAAAATTGTTTTGGAAGGATATTCGCAAAATGCCTCGCCGCCGATGGTTTATACCGACTGGATTTCCAACCATTTTATTTTTCATAATACCTTCGCCAATACAAAAACCAACAGTGTATCGTTTAATTATATTAACGACGCGCTCCGGTTCGACCTGAAAGCCGAATACTTCCTGGTTAGCGACTACCTGTATTTCCAGGCGCAGCCGGGCGGGATTGATGCCGCGCCCACCCAACTCAAAGCGGATATCAATGTTATAAAGGTGAGCCTTGGTAAAAGCCTGAGCTGGCGCCGCTGGCATTTTGACGATTACATCGTATACCAAAAATCCGATTACCAGAACACGTTACGCACGCCGCAGTTTTACAATTACACCAGCCTGTACTATAAAACATTGTTCTTTAAAGTGCTGAATACCAATATCGGGATGGATGTACGCTACAATACCGGGTACGTTGCACCATCATATGCACCCGGCCTCGGCCAGTTCTACAATGGGCCCAATGTTACCTTCTCGTCATACCCGGTTGCTACCGTGTTCCTGAAAGCCACACTGCAGCATACCAATTTTTTTATAATGTACGATTATGCCAACCAGGGCCTGTTTAGCCAGGGTTTTTACACCATTAACCGCTACCCGCAAATGGATCACCTGCTGAAGTTTGGGGTGAGTTGGTTGTTTTATAATTAGCGCCGACCGCCAGAAGGTCTTAGATTCGAGTGTTGTTCCCGCTACAAGGAAAGTCAAAAGTCTCAAGTCAAAACTCTTGAGACTTTTTTGTTTTTAACGGTTATGCAGATTGCAAATCTGCAATTAACGGAGTCCGGATATTATATCCGGACTAACGAGGAATCTTAGTTAAACAGACAACTGTTTTGTATATTTTAATGTCTCAATTTGGTTTTTTATCTGGCGGCGATTTAAGATCATACGATTGAGCATTTAAGATAAATATATGCATCAATTGTTGATTATGTAAGGCCCGGCAAAACAGGATCAAAACATCATTATTTGATTCGGGTATAACATCCTCCCAGGGCAGATCGTCATAAGGTTTTAACAGGATCAGCGAATCGGCGTGGTACGTAGCAATTGACAGAGTTTCCATTTGCTTATTTGTTGTATCAACAGCATACTGAGCGGTGGTATAGCCAACAAAACCACCCTTTTTATTGATGGACTTTGTCCATATTAGCAGGACATGATTACGGCCATGGTAATTGCTGGTATCCCGGATGTCATTTGCCAGCGTGTCTACCATTAAAGTAATATCCCGACTATCTGCCAAATACATCCATTTGCCGTTTTGCGCATTCGTTTTTACAAATAACAATAACAATACAGGCAAGATCAGTAATCGCTTCATCTGTTTAGATTTGAAAGGCAACCTGAAGTTAGGAATAAGTTTCAGATTATCAATCAAGCGGCCCCCAAAACCGTTAAGAAACGGCAGAATGTGCGGAAATGAACTGCCCACTGCAAACTGCCCACTGCAAACTGAACTCAAGTCTTCTGCTTCTTCCTCCTGGCCGCGGGGAACAGCACATTATTTAAAATCAGCCGGTATCCCGGCGAGTTAGGGTGCAATGAAAGGTCGGTCGGTGTGTCGCCGCTATTATGCTGGTAGCCTTCGGGGTCGTGCCCCCCGTAAAACGTCCATTGCCCCTTGCCATATTCTCCATGTATGTAACGGGCCTCGTTATTGCTTTTCATTTCGCCCATGATGGTAACACCCGGCTTCAGCTTGCTGATATTAAAAGCAGTAGCCAGCCCTCTGAAACCTTTTATCACCCTGTCATGGTCCTGTGTCAACATACTGGGTACCACATCCCATTTTGCCGAGAAGTCAAATAAGGTAAAAAAGTCATCCGATTGTGGAAAACGTCTGCCGCGGCCCACGTCAATATCGCTAAAGCGGTGCGAAAAAGGATTGACGTCAACTGTGAAATTCTGAAACGCGAGTGTTTGGCTAAAGTCCAATTTCGCTTGCGCATCCGGGTCGGCGGCATCGCCGTCATAAACTGCGTCGCAAATATCGGTGTTCCCCGCTGCCAGGGCTATGTCGAAACTGTCGGCGCCCGAACACATGGCAAACAAAAAGCCGCCGCCGGCGCAATAGTCACGGATAAGCCTGGCAACAGCCAGTTTCATTTTGGATACTTTTTGAAAGCCGTGCATCCGCGCAGTAGCCTCCTGTATTTTTTTGTCCTCCAGGAACGATAGCTGATCGGCGTTCCTTCTCATGGTTTTACTGTATTGCCCGGTAAAATCTTCGTGGTGCAGGTGCAGCCAGTCATATTTGGCAAGGTCGCCCTTTAAAATTTCATCATCATAAATAATGTCAAAAGGTATTTCGGCATATTTCAACACAATAATTACCGCGTCATCCACATCAACAAACCTGTTTTTTGGCGCATAAACGGCTATTTTTGGCGCTTTCTCAAGTTTAACGATATCCATATTCACCGAGGGATCGCTAATTTCATTTAATATTTCGGTTGTTGTGGCGTCCGCTATAACTTGATAACTGATGCCCCGCACCTTGCACTCATTTTCAATCTTTTCTTCGTAGTTTGTCAGGAAGCTTCCGCCGCGATAATTGAGCAGCCAATCCACTTCTTTGCCGTTCGTCAGCACCCAAAAAGCAACGCCATAAGATTTCAAATGGTCTTTTTGAACATCGTCCATCGGGATAAGTATGGAGGCCGCCCTGCTGAAGAAAGGTAAAAGGCAAAAGGCGAAAGGTAAAAGATACTTGAATAGCTTCATTGGTCATTAGTATTTCGCCATTTTCTCTACTACTACTACTACTACTACTACTACTACTACTACTACTACTACTACTACTACTACTACTACTACTACTACTACTACTACTGCTACTGCCACTGTGCACTGTGCACTGTAAACCGTCAGCTGCCAACTGCTACTGCTACTGCTACTTCCAGATCAGGTCTTCTGCTTCTTCTTCCTCGCCGCCGGGAACAGGACATTATTCAAAATCAGCCGGTACCCCGGTGAGTTGGGGTGCAGTTTCAGATCAGTAGGAGGGTCGCCGACGATGTGCTGGTAGTCTTCCGGGTCATGGCCGCCGTAAAATGTCCATTGGCCCTTGCCGTATTCGCCGTGGATATAACGGGCCTCGCCGGCGCTTTTCATTTCGCCCATAATGGTAACGCCCGGTTTTAGCATTTTTTCATTAAAGGCTGTTGTAAGGCCCATAAAGCCCTTGATCACTTTATCGTGGTCCTGGGTAAGCATGCTGGGTACGACGTCCCACTTGGCCGAAAAATCAAACAGCGTAAAAAAGTCGCGGGTGCGGTCGACCTGCCTGGTGGAGGTTACGTCGATATTGCTGAACTGGTGCGACATGGGATTCATATCCAGTGTAAAATTCTGAAAGGCAAAAGTCTGGCTAAAATCCAGCTTCGACTGCGCATCCGGGTCGGCGGCATCACCATCGAACATCGGCCCGCAGATATCGGTATTGGCAGCGGCCAGGGCAATGTCAAAGGTGTCGGTGCCTGAACACATGGCAAACAAAAAACCCCCGCCCGAACAAAAATCACGTATCCTTTCGGCAACTTCCAGCTTCATTTTCGATACCTTGGCAAAGCCAAGCTTGTGGGCCGTGGCCTCCTGTATCTTTACATCTTCGTTATACCAATCGGCGTAGCGGAACGCGCCGTAAAACTTGCTGTACTGTCCCGTAAAATCCTCGTGGTGCAGGTGCAGCCAGTCGTATTTGGGCAGGTCCCCGCGAATCACTTCTTCGTCATACAAAACATCATAAGGTATCTCCGCATATTTTAAAACCAGTGTCACGGCATCATCCCAGGGCAGCTTATTTTTTGGTGAATAGACAGCAATTTTAGGCGCCTTTTCCAGCTTAACCACGTCCATATTAACGGAAGGGTCGCTTACTTCGGTAATGATCTGGGCAACCTTAGCATCTGCAATCACTTCATAACTTACCCCGCGTATCTTGCACTCGTCCTCAACTTTTTGGTCGTATTTCATCATAAAGCTGCCCCCGCGGTAGTTCAGCAGCCAGTCGACTTCCTCGCCATTTTTTAGCACCCAAAAGGCTATACCATACGATTTAAGGTGATCTTTTTGGTCTTCATCCATGGGGATGAGGATGGAGGCGGCACGGCCGAGGATAGGTAAAAGCAGAAAGCAGAAAGCGAAAAGCAAAGAGCGGAAAGGTGAAAGGTGAAAGGCGATCCACCTTCGCCGAGCTACGGCGGATGAGGAAGGCGAAAAGTGCTTTTGATCGTTCATATTCTAATTTCTTTGGATACAAAGTACAGAGGCCAATGCATCTTGAATAAGCATTAATTGTGCAGGGGTTATAATACCAAGCCTTTTTTTAAATCTGTCCTGCGATAGTGAACGAACTTGAAAACAATCTGCGGCTGATGTTTTTATGAGATGATTGTAATTGTCAACCTCAATTTTTACCATCCAATCAGCATCGGCAAAGCGTTCTTTCCAATCGGTTAACGGAACAATTACTTTTAAAGGTAACTTCCCAAACGTGTTATCGTTTACAATTATCCCGGGTCTTGTCTTTCTTATTTCAGCGCCAACGGTAGGTTCAAGGTCAATTAGCCATATTTCATTTTGCTTCATAAAAATCTTCAAAATCAAGACTCGTAAAAGCAGTTAATTCAGGGTCGTTTACATAATCATCGTAAAGTTTTTCCACGGCGGCGATTCGTCTTTGTTTTTTTTCTTCTTCTCTTATGTTTTTTATGGTCAATTCAATAAGAGTTAATCGCTGGCTTACAGGCAGCTTATTAATTTCAATTATGATCTCGCTTGTTCCCATGCTCAAATATAACGAATAATTGCAAAGGCTATTATTTTGAAATAATGTAATTACATTAGGTGGCTCGCTCAACTGCACAAAACGGGTAAACGATCTTCGAAAACTTAAATGAAATTGGAAATAAAGATATACAAGTATGGCGGCGTGCGAATGATAATTGGGTTTTTGTGCCTGTTTCTTGGGGGAATATATGTCTCTATTCCGTTCTTAACCCGCGACGCCTATTCTCAATCTTGGTGGGCATTCGGCTCGTTTTCGGCGATCATATTGTCAAGATTGATCTATCTGTCCATTATGTATTATATCCCTTGTTTGCGCGGGAAAACAGCGCTTGAATTGGATAATGAAAAGCTTCAATCTTTTATTACCGGCAAACTGCTGTTTCAAATCCCTTTAGGGACGGTTTGCTGGAAGGACATTGACAATATTGAGTACGATACCACCCCCGGTTGGATGTCGTTACTTTATTATAAAGTATCGATAATAAGTTTTACGATGAAAGATGGTAGCGTGGGAGGTATTTCTACAAATTCATTTCCGGCAAAGACAAAGAGATATACGAGACGATAATGGAATACTTCAAAAAATATAGGTAAGCTTTGTCAACTTTTCGAAAGTTGACAAAGCTAAAGCCAAATCAACCTTTTGCCTTTCACCTCAAATAACTACCTTTGCCGTCTATTTTTCAAATAACAATGAGCAAAGCCATCATCAAGACTGAAAAGGGAGACATGACCGTCGAATTTTACGACGCTGACGCCCCAAATACCGTAGCAAATTTTAAAAAACTGGCGAAATCAGGTTTTTATAATAATGTGATATTCCACCGCGTTATCCCTAACTTTATGGTTCAGGGCGGCGACCCGACTGGTACCGGTGCGGGCGGTGCGGGCTACAAAATAGATTGTGAACTTACCGGCGATAACCAATACCACGACCGCGGCGTATTATCCATGGCACATGCCGGCCGCAATACCGGCAGCTCGCAGTTTTTTATCTGCCATAACCGCACCAACACCGCTCACCTCGACAGGAATCACACGGTTTTTGGCAAAGTGATCGAAAATGTTGATGTTGTAGACAAAATCCAGCGTGGTGACAAGATTTTGGGGATTGATGTTATTGAGGGTTAGTGATTAGAGACTGGAGATTAGTTTTATCACGTTCTCCTCGTTCTAAAGCACGATAATCGACACATAAAATTAAAGAATGAATTTGTTAGGAATAGTATCCGTATCGGGCAAACCGGGATTGTGGAAAGCGCTGGCGCAAAATAAAACCGGCTATATTTTAGAGAGCCTGGATGCGCAAAAGACCAAAATGGTGGCTAATCTTTCAACTGCAAAAATTGCAGCACTGAACGAGATTACCTTGTTTGGGGAAGAGGAAGATATCCGGCTTACCGATGTCTTTGAACGGATGAAGAAAGCTGGAAGTATCCCGGAGGCAAAAACGGACGGGCCGGCTTTGAGAAGGTTTTTCCGCGAGGTAGCGCCAGATCACGATGAAGAGAAGGTTTATGCTTCCGATATGAAAAAAGTGATCGGCTGGTATAATATTTTGAAGGAACTGCCTTTATTCGATGAAGCTGAACCCGGTGCAATACCCGCTGAGGCTGTTCAGAAAGTTGACGAGTCACCTGTAGTGGAAGCGCCTGCAAAACCCGAAGCGGGAAAAGCACCCACTAAAACAAAGGCGAAAATGCCAGCCGCAAAGAAAGCATAGCGGATATCTTGTGTAGAGACGCAACATTTTGCGTCTCCTATCCGGCATTTCCGTAGACGCAAAGTATTGCGTCTCTACATTAGCTCAACAATCCTGGTGGTTACACTCCACATTGCTGAATTCCGGTTCCAGCGTACAGTGATTAATATCGAGGTGTTGTAACCGGTGACGTAGATCGCTTTTGATGTCGTCAAACTGCCGCATATTATCCGGGTCGATCACAATATGGGCCGTTAATGCGTTTTCAGTGGTACTTAAGGCCCAAACGTGCATATGGTGTACATCTATTACGCCTTTGCCTTTTAACAATTCGGTCTTTATATTTTCAAGATTTATTTTTTTCGGCACACCGTCCATTTCCAGCCGTAGGGAGTCGATCAGCAGGCTCCATGTGCCGCGAAGGATAACCGTGGCGATAATTAAGCTCACCACGCTGTCTATCCAATACAAGTGGCTGAAATAAATAACAATACCCGAAATAACAACGCCCAGGGAAACAATGGCATCCATCGCCATGTGCAGGTAAGCGCCCTTAACATTCAGGTCTTTGTCTTTGTCTTTAACGAATAGCCAGGCGGTTATGCTGTTAATGGCAATGCCCACGAATGAAACTAATGCCATTGTTTTACCATCCACAACTTCAGGGCTCATCAGGCGCATTACGGCTTCGTAAACAATGAAGGTAACCGATGCAAACAGAATAACCGCATTGAAAAACGACACCATAATGGTGGACCGTTTATAGCCGTAGGTGTATTTATTGCTTGAGTTTACTTTGGATAGTTTAAAAGCAAGCAAAGCCAGCGCCAGCCCGGCAACGTCGCCCAGGTTATGGCCGGCATCGGTGAGTAATGAAAGCGATTTGGTTATAAAGCCCGCGGCCACCTCTATGATTACAAAGGCGGAGTTTAAGATAATACCGACTATAAAAGCGGTATTAAGGCGATCGAGCTTGGGCGCATGATCATGATGATGATGGTGATGAGAATGATCGTGGCCGTCTGACATTCTGCAAAATTACATAAAAACTGCAAATATCTTACCTGAAGAAGATAAGGTACAATATCAGCAGCATGAATGCGTATTTTACAGCATAGTACAGGTTGCGGTTATATCCCTTAATCCTTTTGCCGAGCAGCCTTATGGAGTACACATATTTAAAAGCTTTGTTGATATTCCCGGTCTTATCGCCTCCTATGTTAGGCGAAGCGCCGGCAGCCATAATGAACCACCCGAAAAATTTGTTCCAGCCTTTAGCAAACCAGGTTTTTACGGGTCGCTGCACATCACAGAACAGGATGATACGGTCGACATCGGTCTTATTTTCTGCGTAATGAATATAGGTTTCGTCGAAGATCACGTCATCGCCATCCTTCCATGCATAGCTTTGTCCGTCCACTACGATGCGGCATAATTCCGAGTTCGGTGTGATCAGCCCCAAATGATAACGCAACGAGCCCGCGTATGGGTCGCGGTGCTGCAATAATTCGCTGCCTGCGGGCAGCACGGCAAACATCGCCGCCTTCACATTCGGAATATCCTTTAATATCGAAACTGTCTTTGGGCAGTACTTTTTTGCCGAAGGGTGAAAATCGTCATACCATTTGAGATAGAACCGCTTCCAACCCCGGCGGAAGAAGGAGTTGAAACCCATATCGTTATACTTGTCCGACCCTTTAATGAGTTCCTCGCGCTCCAGTTCCAGGGCCTCGTCACGAATGGTTTGCCAATTCTCTTTCAGCGAACCCAGTTGCGGAAAATTGGAGACGTTTATGTAGGGTTTATTCTCCACCGCCGAAAAGGCGTACATCGGGATGTTGATGGGCGCCATAAAAGTAGAGTGATCAGTCAACTGCCGGAAAAACTTGTACCTGATCTGCCCGCGGTAGTGAACGATGATGGTTGAAATAATTAAAATGTAAAATAAAATGAATTTTACGGATATAAGTTCTGTCAAAAATAGATGCATGATCTCCCTCGTTTTGACAAAAATAACGAGTCCATTTTAACGAAAAGTGCGTTTAGAGCACCGAGAGGCTATTTTTACAGTAAGCTGATAATTCGCCCTGAATAGTCAGGAGGTCAGGAAAGGGGGTTGATTGAGTGGACTAAGTTAAGTGGTTGATTAAGTTAAACTCCCGGGTGCAAAAGATTAAGATGCTGTGGGTCGCCAAACTTAATCAACTTGGTCAACTCAATCAACCTAATCAACTACTCACACATGATGATAAGGCTCACCCTTCAGTATCGTAAACGCCCTGTACAATTGCTCAACAAAAAACAATCGAACCATCTGATGAGAAAAGGTCATGGCCGACAGGGAGAGTTTATCATTGGCACGTTCGTAAACATCGCGGCTAAAGCCGAAAGGCCCGCCAACCACAAATATGAGGTGATCAACCGACCCCAGCGCCTTTTTGTCGATGTAGGCCGCAAATTGCTGCGAGGAAAGCTGCATACCATTCTCGTCCAGCAGGATAACATGGTCCAAAGGCATAATCTTTTTCAGGATCAGCTCACCTTCTTTCACCTTTTGCTGTTCCTGGTTTAATGAGCGGGCATTTTTTAATTCGTCCATTTCAATAACCGTAAGCCGGGCGTAATGCTTCAGGCGGGCAACATATTTAGCTATGCCCTCTTTTAGCCAGGCCTCATCGGTTTTACCTACCGTAAGGAATGTAATCTTCATAAAGTTGTTGTAAGGTTGGAATGTTGTAAAGTTAAAGCGCAATTACAAAACATTTCAACATTCTAACCTTACAACTTTACAACACACGTCATAAAGTTGTTGAAATGTTGTAATGTTGCAAAGTTGTAAGGTTAAAGCGCAATTACAAAACATTCTGACATTACAACCTTACAACAGGCATTGTGGAAGAAAATATTATAAAAGATTATACCGAAAGGGCAGGCTATGCCTCGCAACAAGCCGCCAAATACAAAAAATTAGCCGATCAATACTCGTTGTACCGGCTGGCTGCATTTGGCCTCTTTATCCTGGGTGTCGCACTCGCTATAAGCGCCGACGAAATGATGATCATTGTAGTTGCACTCCTGCTGCTGGTCATTTGTTTCAGCTGGCTCGTTAAAAAGCAATCGGGTTTTGACCAATTGAACGCATACTGGCTGGATATCCAAAGAGTTAATGAAAACGAGATTGGCAGCATTAAGACGGGCAGCAGTATTTACCCAGACGGCGCGGCTTTTATCGACGATAAACATTACTACACTTCTGATCTGGATATATTCGGTCCCAATTCCCTTTACCAGTTGATTAACCGTGCTGCAATGGCGCCGGGTATGTTGAAGCTGGCGCAATGGGTGGCCAAACCAGCAGATAAGACAACGAT
>DASRTD010000099.1:0-12105 GCA_035656115.1 Mucilaginibacter sp. | reverse complement strand
TGGTGCTCATATGCTTTTCACAAAGAAACACCGCTCAATGCCTTTAACACGGCCTTGAATAGCTGAACTTATTCCCTCTTTATCAACAACTTGTTAATATCTACACTGATTTTTACTGTTTCTTATGCGTCAGCCCTGCCTGTTTGAATCAAGTTTGGGCAATACAACACCAATAAAAAAAGTGACCTGGTGCAGGCCACTTTAAAAATTGCATATGATACGAAAGTGAAATTAAGCCAGGTCGAAGCGGTCGAGGTTCATCACTTTGTTCCATGCCGCGACGAAATCGTGTACAAACTTTTCCCCGGAATCCTCACAGGCATACACTTCAGCGATAGCACGCAATTCCGAGTTAGAACCAAAGATAAGATCGGCACGGGTAGCTGTCCATTTTACCTCGCCAGTCTTGCGGTCGCGGCCTTCAAAAACGCCCTGGCTGTCCGAAACCGCTGTCCATTTTGTACCTAAGTCGAGCAGGTTCACGAAGAAATCGTTCGTAAGCACTCCGGGATGGTCGGTAAAAACACCATGTTTGGAATGGTCAAAATTCGTGTTCAACGCACGCATCCCGCCAACAAGAACCGTCATCTCAGGTGCGGTCAGCGTTAACAGTTGTGCCTTGTCAACCAGCATTTCTTCTGCGGACACCGTGTGTTTGGCCTTTATATAGTTGCGAAACCCATCTGCATTCGGTTCGAGGACGGCGAACGATTCCACATCGGTTTGCTCCTGCGATGCATCCGTGCGTCCGGGTGTAAAAGTTACCTTCGCCTCATGACCGGCATTCTTTGCAGCCTGTTCAATACCTGCCGATCCACCCAAAACGATCAAATCGGCCAGCGAAACCCGCTTGCCGCCGGACTGCTCTTTATTGAACTCCTTTTGGATGCCCTCAAGCGTATGTAATACTTTTGCCAGTTGGGCTGGGTTGTTGACTTCCCAATCCTTTTGCGGTGCGAGGCGAATGCGCGCGCCGTTTGCGCCGCCCCGTTTATCGGAGCCGCGGAACGTTGATGCTGATGCCCACGCTGTTGATACCAGTTCGGAAACGGAAAGCCCCGAGGTGAGTATTTTACTTTTCAGCGCCGCAATATCGTGGTCATCAACCAGCTTGTGCGCAACGGGCGGGATAGGGTCCTGCCAGATCAATTCTTCCGCTGGTACCTCAGGGCCGAGGTAGCGGGCACGAGGGCCCATGTCACGATGAGTTAGCTTGAACCAGGCCCGGGCAAAAGCGTCAGCAAGCTGATCCGGATTTTCGTAAAAGTGCCTTGAAATTGGCTCGTATACAGGGTCCATGCGCAGGGCGAGGTCGGTCGTCAACATAAAAGGCGCATTGCGTTTTGATGGGTCGTGTGCGTCAGGCACCGTGCCTGCGCCAGCGCCATCCCTCGGTTTCCACTGGTTCGCGCCAGCCGGGCTTTTGGTCAGCTCCCATTCGTAGCCGAACAGGTTCTCAAAAAAATTGTTGCTCCATTTGGTTGGCGTAGTGGTCCATGCGCCTTCCAGGCCGCTGGTGATCGTGTCGCCCGCATTACCGCTGCCATAGGTGTTTTTCCAGCCCAGGTTTTGCTCCTCAATGCCTGCACCAGCAGGTTCCCGACCAACATATTGTTTTGGGTCGGCAGCGCCGTGGGTTTTGCCAAAGGTATGCCCGCCGGCAATCAGCGCAACGGTTTCTTCGTCATTCATCGCCATGCGGCCAAACGTTTCGCGAATGTCAACGGCGGCAGCCAGCGGGTCGGGTTTTCCGTTGGGGCCTTCCGGGTTAACGTAGATCAGCCCCATCTGCACAGCCCCCAGCGGGTTCTCCAATTCGCGGTTGCCCGTATAGCGCTCGTCTCCCAGCCATACTTTCTCGGAGCCCCAGTACACATCCTCTTCAGGTTCCCAAACATCCTCGCGCCCGCCGCCGAAGCCAAATGTTTCTAAACCCATCGACTCGAGCGCGCAGTTGCCGGCCAGCACCATCAGGTCGGCCCATGAAAGTTTTTTGCCGTATTTCCTTTTAATTGGCCATAGCAACAAGCGCGCCTTGTCGAGGTTCGCATTATCAGGCCAACTGTTGAGCGGCGCAAATCGCTGTGTTCCGGACCCGGCGCCCCCGCGGCCGTCCGAGATACGGTAGGTGCCCGCACTATGCCAGGCCATCCGGATAAAGAGCGGGCCATAATGGCCAAAATCCGCCGGCCACCAGTCTTGCGACGTCGTCATCAAATCAAAGATGTCTTTTTTCACGGCATCCAGGTCCAGACTCTTGAACGCTTTGGCGTAGTTGAACGCCCCACCCATCGGATCGGAAAGCGAAGAGTTTTGACGGAGGATGTTCAATTTTAGTTGGTTAGGCCACCAGTCGCGGTTTCTGGTGCCATTGCCGGCGCTTTGTTTTAGCGTGCCGCCAAGAAACGGGCACTTTGCGGCGCCGTTATTTTGAGCGGATGTGCTCTGTAATGTGTTGTTCTCCATAGTTAATCACAATTGTTTTTCGAAGCAAATTTATGACAATATCTACCGGTAAACCTTTAAAAAAGACAGAATGTTAAAATTTACAATTATTCGATTTTTGGAAATCAATTTGAAAAGACTGATATTCTTAACGAAGCATGGGTGGAGCATCCTGGCTTTATTATGCCCTAAAAATATCCCCGCTCAAATGCTTAAAAGCTTCCATCGCGCCTAAGTACTCGCATGTGCGGGCACCGGCTTTGTTGGCATTGAAAATTATCTTTTCCCATTCATTGGGAGGCATAGCTTTTATTTCAGTCAGCGTTTTATCGCTCAGCTGGTATAAAACTGCTCCTACAAATGCATCGCCCGCACCAGTGGTGTCAACTGGTTTCACCGGTATGCTTGGAATGATGCGGGTTTCATGATTGATACCCAGCATCGTGCCGTCCTTCCCAAGGGTTATAGCGAACAAGGCGTTTGTTTTCTCCAGGAAAACAGCGGTCGCCTCTTCGAGCGAATTTTTCCCGGTCAATAGCAGCGCCTCCTCATCGCTTACCTTAAAAAAGTGGCAGCTTTGGAGAAATTTCCATGATTGATCGATAAACGATTGCATATTGCCGCGGAACAACAAATGCCTGTAATTGGGGTCGAAACTGATAAAAACACCGTTTTGGAGCGCCCTTGTCAGCAAACTCTGATAAGCGGCTTGCAGCGGCCCTGGGAGAAAGCCCGTTGCCGAGCCAAAATGGATGATGGAAAATTCTGCCAGGTTGATGCCGTTCACATCATCTTCGCTTAGCCGGCCGTCTGCACCCCGGTTAAAATAAAAGTCTCGCTCGCCATTTTCCATCAGCGATACAAAGGCGAGCGTTGTAAAGTGATCTTTATCCTGTAGCATCCACCGCGTCGAAACGCCGAATGATTCCATCACTTCGATCAAATGCCTGCCAAACGGGTCGGCGCCAACTTTAGCGGCAAGTTCAACCGTCCCGCCGAGCGCGGCAATGGCGGCTGCCACATTAGTGGGGGCGCCCCCTGGTTTTTTTAAGAAATTTTGTCCGTTGGATAGGGTTGAACCCTTATCGGTGCAGATCATGTCGATCAGCGCTTCGCCAACGCATAATATCTTGTTCACGAGTGCAATTTATGTAGTGCCTGGTAAGAAGAATAATATAGATACTGCTGGATTTTTTAAATACAGTGAGTTTACAAGTTCGTAGTTTTTCGGAAAGGTAAAAAATCATCCCTCACTTTTTAGTGCCGCAATATCATTTTTTGAAAAAAATTGAAATTCGGATCATTTCGTGGAAACAATTGAACAAACGTTGCCGTAAAAAGAGACAATAATATTGCTAAGCCGTATATGGAACGTAAATACTTGTTTGGAATTGATGACGGTGGGCGAACCGCCGGAATGGTTAGTTATTTTTTTGTTATCGGATGGTCAATCGGTTTTTTTGGCTTCCATCAGCCAAATAAAAATACCCTGAGCGCCTTTCACTTACGGCAAACGCTTTGCCTGTACTTAACTTTCCTGGCCATTTGGTTTGGTCTTTCTTTAGCGCCAACTTCACTTATCGGGCAGAGTGCGCTGTTTAATATCGAAAATCTGAAGATCATGATTACGGTGGCCTTCCTCGCACTATGGGTATATGGTTTGAATGCGGCGACGAACGCTGAGGAAAGACCGATACCGGTTATAGGGCCCGCAGCACAACATATTTTTGCGTTTATCGTAAAGGGATAACGCTGATTTCAAGATTAGTCCTTTCCCTAAAATATTTTGAACTCATGCTTTTAAATGGATAAAGGTGTGAGTTTTTTTTATTAGCGCATAGCCGCTTTATTCAGCCATGGGGTTGTTTTTAACACCATGCCGGTAAATCAATTATTTTAGTGATGAGCGTCATTTTATTGCTAAAACCATTCCCTATTTTAGTTGTTAAATAAGCTTGTAAACAGTGAAATGCGGTTAACATTGAAACGTACAATTGCGCTTGCATTATCGCTTGTACTCCTTAATACCCTTTATGCACAGGATAGCACATTCAGCGGTAAAACCATCACCTGGAACCTTCCGCAGTGTATTGAATACGCCAAAAACAATAATATAGCGATAAACACCCTCAGGCTATCGGCCTTAACCAGCCAGCAGCAATATTTATTGGCAAAGGCTGCACGGCTGCCCAATCTTACCGGCAGCGCTTCTCAAAATTTTCAGCATTATAACAGCAATGCAGGTACGGTAATTGACAGTAGCGGCAATGTTTCCGGCGGAGGCTCCACGTTTACTGCCTCCGGAAATTACAATCTCAGTTCACAGGTCACGCTCTATAACGGTAATTTGATCAACAATACCATCCTGCAAGCCAATTCCAGCCTGCAATCTGCTAACTTGGGTATTATCCAGCAGGAAAATAACATCACGCTTCAGATCACCCAGGCGTACCTGACTATTTTATTAGATAAAGAGATCATCGTGTACCAAAGCGACCTGGTAAATACTGCTGCGGCCCAGGTAAAACTCGAACAGGAGAAATATAATGTAGGCAGCGTAGCAAAATATGCGTTGATACAATTGCAGGCCCAGCAAGCCACGGACCAGTACACCCTTACAAACGAACAGAACACTGAAAGAGGCGACCTGCTTACCCTTAAACAACTTTTATTGCTTCCCACCGATGTGAATTTTGATATTGTAAAACCGGATACGATAGCGCCGATCGATTCTATCGCAATTTTTCATGATGCGGAGCAAAGTGCGCTTACAAATTTCCCCGACGTTAAGATTGGCGAGCTGGGTGTAAAAACTGCTCAGTATGGTGTTGATATTGCCAGGGCGGGGTATAAACCCACACTCGTGGCAGGTGGCACCATCGGCACAAATTATGTGACCGGCCAGGGCAGTATATTGCCCGGGCAGATCAATAACAATTTTTCGCAGGAGGTCGGCTTCACGCTTTCTGTACCGATCTTCACCAAGCGAGTCGTAAAAACGCAGGTAGAGGAGGCAAAAATTAACGTTCAGCAAGCCGGTCTGAATCTGAGCAATGCAAGGATAACCCTTTCGCAAAGCGTGGAGCGTGCTTACCTGAACGTAAAAAACGCGAAGAGCCAGTACGATGCCGCTCTTGAAGGGTATAATTATAACAAGGAAGGCTACCGCATAGCCAGCGAGCAGCTAAAGGTTGGCGCCATCACTACTGTCGATTTCCTGGTGCAAAAAAACCTGTTTGTGCAGGCACAGGAGGCGTTTTTACAGGCGAAGTACAGCGAACTGCTCAGCTTGAAGATATATGATTTTTACCGGGGCATACCTATCAAACTTTAAAACGGGCTATCATGAAACCTAAAATAAAAACGATTCTCATCCTAACGGCGGTATTGATAGCGATAGTGCTTGCCTGGTTTATTTTTTTCCATAAGAGAGAAGTACCATCTGTTGTTGTAACAGTAAAACCTGCTTATGGTTATATCGCCCAAAGCGTAACGGCCACAGGTAAAATTGAACCAGTTGACACGGTGACAGTGGGTACACAGATTTCGGGAATACTACAGTATTTGTTTGTGGACTTTAATTCGAAGGTAAAAAAAGGCGAACTACTGGCTCAACTGGACAAATCATTGCTCCAGGCCACACTCGATCAGTATAGAGGCAATTTACAAAATGTGCAAAGCCAGCTGGTATTTGCAAAAAATAACTTTAACAGGCAGGACTTGCTTTTTAAGGAAGATGCTATCAGCAAAGCTGATTATGATTCTGCCCTAAATACACTTGACGCTGCCAAGGCCGGTGTGGCCAGTGCGCAGGCACAGGTTCGTTTGGCTGAAAAGAACTTGTCGTATGCCAACATTTATTCACCGATTGACGGGGTGGTATTAAATCGGAATATAAGCATAGGGCAAACCGTGGCAGCAAGTTTCAGTACGCCTACGTTGTTCATTATTGCTAAAGACATTACCAAAATGGAGGTAGAAGCCAATGTGGATGAGGCTGATATTGGTGATGTAAAGGCAGGTAACCGGGCATCGTTTACAGTGGATGCATTTATAACCGACCAGTTTGCCGGCACGGTTACTGAAGTACGCCTGCACCCAACAGTATCTGCAAATGTTGTCACCTATACTACTATTATCAACGCGCCGAATAATGATATGAAACTAAAGCCGGGCATGACAGCCAATATTATTATTTATACCAAAGAAGTAAACAATGCATTGCTGATACCCGCCAAAGCGCTTGCTTTTTCGCCGGATTCAACGCTATTGAAAAATTACCAGGTCATAGGGCACGTAAGCCATAAAAGCATGCATAAGGGCAATGCCGCCGGCGGCAACCCATCGGCAAACCAGGTATCGCATTCTGCAAAAAGCCGGAGCGACACAACTGGTGTAAATAAACAAAAAGTGTTGGTTTGGGTATTACAGGGAACTAAACTCGTGCAAAAAAGGATTACGATAGGATTAAATGACAATACACAGGTGGAAGTATTGTCGGGCCTGACGACTAACGATTTGGTAGTAACCGGCATCGTCAGCGGGCCGGCAGCTTCAGCGGCCTCAACGGCTGCAGGTGGAAGCCCTTTTTTACCAAAACGACCTCCGGGAGGCGGAAGAACGCGATGAGCAAAAAGATATTGGAAATAAAAGATCTTAAGCGCGATTTTATAATGGGCAGCGAAACGGTGCACGCACTCAGGGGCGTCTCGTTTGATGTAGAAGCCGGCGAGTTTGTAACCATTATGGGGAGCAGCGGATCAGGCAAAACGACATTGTTAAATATTTTAGGATGCCTGGATAAGCCTTCAATTGGCAGTTATTTCCTGGATGGCGTTGATGTAAAGCAATTGTCGCGTGATGAACTTGCCCAGTTGCGTAACCATAAGATCGGTTTTGTTTTCCAATCATATAATTTACTGCCGCGCACGACAGCGCTTGAAAACGTGGAACTGCCGCTGTTATATAACAAGGCGATCAGCGCAGCAGAAAGGCATGAAAGGGCGGTTCATGCTTTGGAGGCCGTAAAGTTGGCCGACAGGTTTGACCACACCCCAAGTCAGCTGTCCGGAGGGCAACAACAGCGTGTGGCCATTGCAAGGGCACTGGTGAATGAGCCGGTGATGATATTAGCCGATGAGGCCACCGGCAACCTCGACAGTCGTACCTCATACGATATTATGGCACTGATGCAGGAGCTGAACCAAAACCAGGGAAAAACGATCGTATTTGTAACGCACGAGCCGGATATTGCTTCTTTCAGCAGCCGTACGATACAACTGCGCGATGGGATGATACAAAAAGATTATAAAAACGAACATAAACGTTCGGCGAAAGAAGTACTGGCGAGCTTGCCGTCCACAGATGATTATGCACAATTAAAATGAGTTTGATCAACCTCATCCGGATAGCGCTAAAGGCCCTGCAGCGAAATAAACTGAGGGCACTATTGACTATGCTGGGCATTATCATCGGTGTTGCCTCGGTTATTGCCATGGTTGCTATTGGCCAGGGCTCCAAACAAAGCATACACGACCAGCTGTCAAACATGGGGACCAACATGATCACTATTCAACCCGCCAGCAATTTGAACGGCGGTGTAAAGATTGCCGGCAGCAGTTTCCAAACGCTCACCGCCAAAGACGTTGTCGCCTTAAAAGCAAGTGCACAGTACATTACCGAAATTTCACCATCTGTAAGTGGGAAAGGCCAGGCCATTAACGGGGCATTAAATTGGCCAACCAGCATGGCTGGCGTAAGCCCTGAATATCTTGATATTCGTAAATTGTCGCTCAAAGATGGTATCGCATTTACACCGAACGATGTTTTATCTTCAGCCAAAGTATGCCTGATAGGGCAAACGGTTATCGATAACCTGTTCCCGAATGGTGAAAACCCCATCGGTAAGGTAATTCGCTTCGGAAATATTCCTTTCCAGATCATTGGCATATTAAACCCCAAAGGCTTCAATACTTTCGGGCAGGACCAGGATGATATTTTAATAGCGCCTTATACCACTGTTCAAAACCGGATACTGGCTACAATTTACTATACTAATATTTACGCTTCTGCTGCCAACGAAGGGGTTACCGACTCAGCAGTGACTGAAATAACGCAAATACTGAGAGCGTCGCACCGTTTAACTGCGGCCGAAGACAACGATTTTACCGTTCGTACGCAACAGGAGCTTATTGCTACATTAAGCTCTACCAGTGGGCTGCTCACTGTTTTACTGACCGTTATAGCAGGTATTTCACTCGTCATCGGCGGTATCGGGATCATGAACATTATGTATGTTTCGGTAACCGAGCGCACACGCGAGATCGGCCTGCGCATGTCTATCGGCGCCCGGGGAAAAGATATTTTACTTCAATTTTTAATGGAAGCGGTCCTCATCAGCTTAACGGGCGGTGTAATCGGTGTATTACTTGGATTTCTTTCAACCTGGTTGGTAACCCTCATACTCAAATGGCCAACCGTTGTTTCCGAATCGTCCGTGTTATTATCATTTATTGTGTGCGCAATGACCGGCATCTTCTTTGGCTATTACCCGGCGCAGAAGGCATCGAGACTCGATCCGATAGAGGCACTTCGGTATGAGTGATTTTTTATTTCGAAATGCGGAATGTCGATTTAGGAATTTTCATAACCCACTTAATCTTGACGTGATACTGCTCTATTCCACCCCATAATACTTATAAGTATTATATACAATCGGTATCCCAAACACAACGCCAAATGCAACCCATCCCACAAATTCATCAGCAAGGCTAAAGGGGTTGCGCGGCAATGGAGTCAACCGCAAAATCACCTCGCCCATTATCACATTTACAAAAACGGCATAAAGCATCCCGACCAGGTATTTATTAAAAGCTAAAAACTTCAGCTTCGGGAAGATGATAAAGAAAAACAGCGTAAATGAAAAGGAAATAAAATATTGGAAAAACAAACCCAAAAAGCCTGCGGCAGTACCGCCATTTATGGCGACGGGCAGCCCTAATGCGCCGCCGGCGATATAGTTAAACATTTTTTCGGGAAACTTACCCGATTGTACATAAACCGAAATGAAGGCTGAAACAATGTCGGTGGTACCGACAAATAAGCCGGTTAGAAGCACGGTTTTGAAGAACTTGTTCATTTTATTTTTTTTTAAGGTTAAACTTGCGCGGGCTGTTTCAGTTGCGCCCCGGCAAACTTAGTTGCAGATTAGATCAAATAAAAATTCAAGTCCGTTCAAGCAGGTTCAAGAGAAAACAAAAAGCCAGGTTGATATGCGATGGGCAATATTTGCCTCGCAGGCCTGTTTAAAAGGCCTGTTTTTAGCGATTCAAGTACTTATTATAGAAAGTGGATTTTTTCGGGCTGAAAATTTTGAACGAAAAGATTTTTTTTCCGCCGGTGTTGAATATTGAAAGCCTGGCCTTTATCGTTTCCTACCGCAAACCATCATATGCGGGCTAAAACACAACAGCTCTATGCTTTGCTCTGTCGCCTTCAGCAGGTTCATCATTTTTTCTCTCTTTTCAGGGTTCGACCGACTTTCGAAGTATTTCGCGTCGAGCCAGATCATGCCTTCAACTGCGAATAGTTTAAGGTCGGCAAAGCCAACTTCTTCAACTTCAGTCAATAACTCGTTTGGCCTGTGAAAAAAAGCTTCCGGTAAAATACCTGGCCATGCAGCGGGCGGATTGTGCAACCCGGTTTTCAGCTCATCAAGGCACATGGTATAAAACAACTCATCGTGTATCATGCCATTCAGTAATCCGGTTAGCGTTGATACGGAATGATTGATGGCAAAACCAAGCATTACGCCTCCTGGTTTTAATACACGATATGCTTCCTTTAAGGCTTTTATCCTGTCTGCCCGCTGCTGTAAATGGTAAAGCGGCCCATGCTCGATCACAACATCGGCAACACCGTCCGGGTAGTCGAGCGATCGCGCCTCGCCTAATACCGCTTTGAGGTCTTTTTTAAGTTTTGCCGCCCGTTTTTGTGCCTGTTGGATGTGTTTGGCAACCGGGTCGATAAGGTGTACGGCATGCCCCAAACCGGCCAGCCATTCCGCATAAATGCCGGGGCCGCCGCCAACATCGATGATAAAAGACGCCTCCACGGGCAGGAAACGCCCGATCAATTCCTTGTTACGCTCAAACTCAAGCGGACCGAGGCCATAGGTAAGCCGCTTTTCTTCGGCGGCGCTTGCATAAAACCGCTCTATTTCATCGCTGACAAGGTTTTCTGCCGCCATAGTATAAACGTATTATTTTAAAAAAATATTTCGGGTTAAATTAGTTGATTTTCAGTAAACTACTTAATTTTAAGTGCTCAACAATTAAATCTCAAATTTATGGAACCTTTAGTAAACGAAGAAAGCGGTAAAACCGCAGGCATTATCAGCTATTTTTCGATTATCGGCTGGCTGATCGCGTATTTCGGCATGCACCAAAACAATAAAACAAGCATAGGCAGCTACCAGTTGCGGCAAACGCTGCTGTTGCATATCGTGTCATTTGCGGTAGGGATTATATTTAATATCATTTTAATTCCGATAATCATTGCCACAGGGTTCTTTGCATTTTCTTACCTGGTCAATCTATTGTGGCTCGGCTTCCTTGTATTATGGATCATCGGATTAATTGGCGCCATAAATGGTGAGAAAAAACCAATTCCTCTGATCGGCGATCGTGCGCAAACCATGTTCCCCGGCATATAATATTTTGGTCTACGGTCGATAGATCATAGACCGTAGTCAATGGACTATCGACTTCTTCAAAGCAACAGCGCATCCACATAATGCGCGTGGACGATACCATCGCAGGGCGACCATGAGAAAACAGTGAAACGACCATCTTGCGATGAAACCAGGGCGATAGCGTCGCGTTGACTAAATACGAATTGCGCCGCTGAAAGATGCCTGGTGCCGCCTGCCTGCGAAGGATGGATCACCGTGCCGATATTGCCGATAACCGGCTCGGTGATCAGCATTTGGTCAACGGGTGTTCCGTTGGAAGACAGGCCTATTTTCGCACCAAAAGCAAGCACTTCAAACCGGTCGTTAATAATTGTGGCGCCGTCTACCGCAGTAAGCCCCGCGATGTGCTCCACAGCACGGTTTACATCTTCCTGCCACAGGGGCTGAATTTCTTCAGGAATATCCTGTTCTGTCAAGAGCCTCAATTCGTCAAATGGGGGCGTAACCGGGTATGTAATCGGGTGGATGATAGAATCGCGCCAGCTATCACTTCCGGCGGGTACAACCAATAACGAACCGCCATGTGCGTGCGCCCGCATCGAGGCTGCTAATTGCACAAGTATGTTGACAGAATCCGTCCAGCCTGCGGGTGAATTATAGTCGAGCATGGAGCTTAGCATTGCCGGGCAATCGGGCAGGCTTTTGCTTTGTTCGTCGATCAGCTTTATTTCATCTCCCTTCAGCACGGCCACATTGATAAATTTGCCAAAGCCATTGATGCGCCGGTGTTTGATCACCAGCAAACCTGGTTCTATCACTTCCAGTACCAGGCAGCCATCCGGAATAACGCGGGTAGTTCCCCAAACATACAATTCGCCCTCAGCATCCCACACACCTAAATGTATTCCCGACCGCTCAACGGCGGGGGCCAGCTTAGTAAGCACATATGGGGTAAGCAAAATAGGTTC
>DASRTD010000098.1:0-10058 GCA_035656115.1 Mucilaginibacter sp. | reverse complement strand
CCATCAGCAAAAAGGATGAAGAGACTTATTCGCGCGAGTTCTGGATGTTTGTTGGGGCAATATTTTTGGGCCTGTCCTGTTTTCATTTAATACTGGTGACCTCCATCCCGGTTTATAACAGGATGTTCGGCACCAAATTAGCGCCGCCGAATGACCTGGTCGCGCACTACAATATTATACAGGCCTCGTTCGCCATGGTGATTACATTGCTCACCGGTTTTACGCAGTTTTTAAAGTACAAAAAGACAGATACAACAAAGTTTTTTATTTCGACGCTGGTTTACCTGGCTGTTGCTCTTTTGATAACTGTACCGGTAGTTTATTTCAGCGGCCTGTATAAACTGCATTTTGTTTTTCAGCTGGTTATGCTGGGTTGTGTGTACACGTTGCTCGTCAACGGAAAAATACTGATCGACGCGTTTAAAGGCAAGTTCAAGCTGGCCGGTTCTGCCGTTGCACACGTTGGCTTTGGGTTGATGCTGGCAGGCGCCATTATAGCGGCGGGGACGCGCGGCCTTGTTTCGGTAAATGAAAGCGGCACCGTGGCGATAGCGGGTTTTGATAAATCTTCCCAGGGCAATAAGATATCTGGCGATTCGCACGAGAACATGATGATCTACAAAAATGAGCCTGTAAAAATGGGTGAATATATGGTGACTTACGCGGGTGATTCAACATCGGAGCCCAACCATTTTTTTAAGATCGATTACAGGCGCTATGATGATAAGGGCAAAATGATCGAAAGCTTTGAACTGAAGCCAAAAGTACAGATCAATGACAAGATGGGGATGACCTCTTCGCCCGATACCAAACATTACCTCACGCACGATCTTTACACCCATATTACAGCGCTGCCGCAGCCAAAAGAACCTTCATCGGCCGATGCGCAGGCAGCGGCCGCGCACGGCGACGAAAACGACGATAAAAATTATGACCCACCCATCCCGCATGAGATCGCTATTGGCGATACCATACGGTTTAGGGAAGGTTATATGGTATTGAAAGGGCTTAAAAAGGAAACGTCAATTCAAAATATACCGATGACCGACAGTGATGTGGCGATAGGGGCACAAATTCAGATCGTTTCGAATAATAAGAGTTACACTGCCGAGCCGGTTTATATGATACGCGGCAAAAGTGTTTTCGATTTTTCGCGCAAAGTGGATGATGCAGGTTTGAAGTTGAGATTGAGCAAGATCATCCCCGAAAAAAACAAGGTGGAGATCACCGTTTATCAGCAACCCGAAAATAAAAGGCCCTGGGTGGTCATGCGCGCGCTTGATTTCCCCTTCATCAACTTGCTGTGGTCCGGTACGCTGCTCATGATCCTTGGGTTTTTGCTATCGATCTTCCGGAGAAACAAAGAAATCAAGCTGGCCCGGGAATAAATTAGTTGTGGGAATAATCCCCATAAATTGGTCGCAGCTATTTTACGTCCCCTGAAACAAAAAGTACCTGCCTTGTTGTATATTTGAGAAGCGAATACCATCCCTTGTATTCCCATTAAATATGAAAAAGCTGATCTTCGTATTTTTCTCCATTTTTTGCATTTTGTGGGCGTTTGCGTCTGACGAGCCAAAACCATTACCCATCGGTTCAAGCGCGCCTGATTTTAGCCTACCGGGCGTCGACGGCAAAACCTATACGCTCGAATCGTTTAAAAATGCAAAAGTGCTGGTCATTATTTTTATGTGTAACCACTGCCCCACGTCGCAGGCTTATGAAGGCCGGGTAAAAAAACTGACAAGTGACTACGCATCAAAAGGGGTGAGTGTGGTGGCTATCAACCCCAATAATCCATCGTCGCTGAGGCTTGACGAATTAGGTTACAGCGATGTAGGGGATTCTTTTGATGAAATGAAGATCAGGGCCAAAGACAAAGCATTTAATTTCCCTTACTTGTACGACGGCGCCACAGAAGTTACGTCGAGAAAGTTTGGCCCGGTTTGTACGCCGCATGTTTTTATTTTCGACAAGGACAGGAAATTAAGATATGAAGGCAGGGTGGATGATACCGAAAACCCATCCAAAACGCCGCATAGCCTGGACACGCGCAACGCCATCGACGCTATTTTGCAAGGTAAGCCGGTACTGGTTACCGATACAAAAGTCTTCGGGTGCTCGATAAAATGGGCCGAAAAAAGTGTTTGGATTGAAAAGGCAAAAATACAATGGGCAAAAGAGCCGGTAAACCTGGATACGATAGACGATAAAGGGATAAAGGAGTTACTGAAAAACACCTCGGATAAACTGAGGCTGATCAACGTATGGGCAACCTGGTGCGGACCCTGCGTGGAGGAGTTCCCGGAATTTGTGACAATGAACCACATGTATCGTGACCGGGGCTTTGAATTTGTGAGCATCAGCGCGGACGATCCGTCAAGAAAAGATAAAGCGCTCAAGTTTTTACAGCGTGAAGAGGCCTCGGGCCCAAATTATATTTTTACCACCGACGACAAATATAAGTTGATCGAAGCTGTCGACCCGAAATGGGAGGGGGCATTGCCTTATACAATATTGGTTGAGCCAGGTGGAAAAGTGGTATATGCCCACCAGGGCATAATTGACCCTGAGCAATTAAAAAAGATAATTTTTGACGACCCTATGATCGGCAGGATTTACAAAGAATAAATTATGAACACAATTAACGAAATTGCTGCAAGGCTGTCATCCCTTGTCGAAAAACACGCTTTTTTGGAGGCTTATGAAGAATTGTTCTCGGAGCACGCGGAGAGCATTGATCCGATGAACAAAAATGTGCCGATTTCCGGCCGGGCTGCCTTAATGGAAAGGGAACGGCAGTTTTTGGAAAATACGGAGATCCACGATCTGAAAGTGGCTGCCCCCTCTTTTGCCGGCAATTATTTTAGTGTTACTATGTCGTTTGATTTTACGCCAAAAGACCAGGAACGGAGAAAGATTGAGGAATTGTGTGTTTATAAAGTAGAGAAGGGGAAAATTGTGAGCCAGCAGTTCTTTGTTGGCTAGAAAAAACAATATGTCATTTCGACCGCAGGGAGAAATCTTCAACGCGTGACATTACCGCCTGCAGAGTTCGGATATATGGCTTATAAGTTTTCTCCCTGCGGTCGAAATGACATGTTTAAATAACGTTTCAAATAATCCAATGATAAAACGACTATTTTTCTTTGCCATCGCAATAGCCACATGTGGCCTTTCATTCGCCCAGGGTGTGCCCGGCGCCGTGACCTTTCATATCTATTCATCCCATACCTCGTTCCCTGACAGTGGCCGGATGCATGGTCATTTGTATGATAGTGTTTTATACAGCACAGCCGAGCACTATAACGATAGCACGGTCCTGATCATCGCACCAAAAAATTTGGATGCAAAGAAAAAGGTGGATATGATCTTTTGGTTCCATGGCTGGCGAAACAACGTAGACACTGCCGCTGCTTTTTACGAGCTTACCAAACAATTCATTGCATCAAAACGCAACGCGGTTTTGGTGCTGGCAGAAGCGGCGAGGAACTCGCCCGATAGCTATGGCGGTAAATTGGAACGGCCGGACGATTTTAAAGCGCTCGTTGCAGATGTAATGCAGGGCTTGAAGGCTAAAGCGCTGGTTTCTAAAAGTTGCGAGCCAGGACATATTTTGCTGGGCGGACATAGCGGCGGTTACGAAGTGATGGCCATGATCATCAAAAACGGTGGTATGCCCATCGATGAAGCGATGATGTTTGATTCGCTTTACGGAAAAACAGAAATTTTTATGGATTGGATAAAGGCGGACAAAAATCATCGTTTTATCCATTTGTATACCGATCACGGTGGTACTTTGGAAGAAAGCAAGCATATGAACCAATTACTCGATCAGGAGAAGATCAGCTACTTTATGGTGGAGGAAAAAGACCTAAAACCTGATATGTATGCCAAATACCGTTTGATCTACGTCCATACCCTCAAACAGCATAATGATATTGTGAACCAGGATAATTTCAGGCTGATGCTGGAAAATACACCGTTTTTGAAACCGGTGATATAAATTGATGTTTTTGTAGAGACGCAACATTTTGCGCCTGGAGGGATAAATATCAGAATTTAATCCTTGCAGCAATTGTAGGATACACCTCAAACAGGTTCTGTGGATTGATCACATGGTAATACATAATAAATTTTGAGCCTATCGAGAAATTACCCTTCACTTTAAACCAAACCTGGGGTTCGCCAAAAAAGGAAACAATTTTCCCTTTCAAATTTTGTGTGGCCGCATCGCCCTGGTTGCGGTTCAAGGTGTATAGCTCAAAGTCTCCGTCAAACTCCATCTTATAATTCCAGAAGCCTTTGCCCCAATAAAAGGAGATCATAATATCGTTGCTTGGTTTTTTCAGGATGTTATAATTGTAGAATATTTCGGCGTTGAAGTATGCGCCTTTCCATTGAAATGGGTAGCTTGGGCCGATAGAAAAGCAATTGTTAATATAATAGCTGTATTGGGCCGGATCGGTGACGCCCAGCCCGCCGCTGTACTGAACGGCTGCGAATATTTTGGGGCGCCACATGCGGAAGGTTTGCGAAGCCTGGATAAATGATTTGCCGATGTTGTCGCGGTTGCCCTGCAGGTCGTCCTCTATTTTCATAAAAAACGAACCTGGTTTTATGAAAGATGAAGTGGAGTCCATCGCCTTAAAATATTCAAAATAAAGCGTGGGGAAATTTTGCGGGTTGTGCTTCGGGTCGATGCTATGCCTGAAATCGTAGTGCAATTGCAGGTTTTGTGCGAATATATCCGCAGGGAAACTAAGAATGACCAATAAAACCAGATATTTCATTATTATCGCTTAAAAGTTTTAAATCGGTTTGGGAAATCCGGGCCGGTGCCGGCACAAAGGTGGTGGAAGAGCTTTTTTGCGGGCGGAATTGCAGCGTAAACGTGCCGTAAATATTATTTTTGATAAAAGCCAACCAGGTTGGCCACTTATGGATGAATTAGATTTTTCGGCGTTTGCCACTTTGTTTGCGGAAGCATTTCAAAAATGCTTCGGGCTTGCCTTTGCAAATCCAATGACCGAAACCGAGGCGAAGTTATTTTGCAATAAGGTACTCGATCAAACCGGACTGTCGATAGGGTGGAAGAGCGTAAAAAATTATTCGATATTTATTGCTGATAGCAGTGCCAGGCGGCAGGAAAACCCATCGGCAGCCACGCTGGATACTTTGGCCCGTTACGTTTTGGGTGCGCCGTATACCACCGAAATCAGGCGAAAAGATGACGAAAGCCATAACCCTTACTGGTTTCTTTATCGGGAAAGATTCGTGTCGAACGCCTGGAAAGGAAAGTCGAAACCGGCAAAGCCAGTCAAATTGATATTTTTTACTATTTTGATATTGTTTGCCGGGGCAATCATTTCCTTGTTATTATTCAGGGGCAAACCGTCGGGGGACTTTACCGATGACTTTCATCGCCTTGATGAAGGTACATTATCAAAAAACGGTTGGTTTGTGAAATCAACGGACGCCAGTTATTGGGAAAGAAGAGATGAAACCGCCGGGCGACTAACTTTATTCACCTTAAAAGGCGACAACTGGCCCGACCCTTCGGCACAACCTGAGATGAAAAATTTGCTTTTGCATGAAGTTAAAAGTGATTGTTTCACAACTGAAGTGCATTTGGATGATTTTGTTCCTGCACAGGAATGGCAGCAGGCAGGCTTATTGCTATTGGAAGATACCGTTTTAACGGGTAAAAGCATCCGCTTGTCATTGGCATTTAACGACAATTTTGGCGGCAATAAAATGCCCAGCGAAATTTATGTGCAGGTGATCACTGCACTGGGCAATGGTTTTGGGAAACCCGAAGAATTGGCTCACAAACAACTTTTTTACCTCGATTCGATCAAAAATAACCCGGCGATAATGAAAAACCTGGAGAATTCCGCTTTGCGCATTGAGAAACACGGCAACCTGTTCCGGTTTCTGTATTCGGGCGGCGCGGCCGAAAATGGCGCGTTCAGGGAAATTGCCAGCCAGGAATTTGCGATCAAACCTAAATACATCGGTATTTTTGCTATAAAAGGCTTTACCAATTCAGCAATTGTGCCGGTGCATTTTAAGCTCTTTAAACTCAGCAGCGAGGCTTGCAATTGATACAAAACTTCTTACGACAAGTCGCGGATTTTATTTTCTAATAAAAATCCTGTAGTAATAGTTAAGTTCGAACCCTGTCGCATCAAAATATACGTAGTTTTACGTAGTCAAAACGAGGAAAATACGACAGCCTGTTTGTTCTTTTAATCTTAATTTTATACTACCTGATTAAATTGACAAGATTAATATGGCCGTACGCATAATTTGCATTAAAAAGGACGAGGGTGATTACGAAAACCCTTACATCGCTATTGACTATCTCGAGTGGATAAATGAACGCATTAATGTAAAGGGTATTACCGACAGGACAAAAATACACGATTGGATAAAGGAAGAGAACGGCGAAGCGTATATCATCGACAAAAGCGGTAATAAACTGTACCTGTTACCCGCCATTAGTCCCAAGGGAAATAAATACGTTAAGACAGTTACCGATGAATCTGCCGTCGACTCGTTGTTACTATTACCAACCTGCGTGTAAAGGCAGCAAATAGCCCGTCATTATCAACCTATTTTTTGCGCCAGTTTTTGAAAGGATTGTTCGCCAGGTTTGAATTATAGTATCTCACGTCGCCGCTTACTTCGGCTGTAATCCATGCGGGTTTTTCAAATACCTCATGTTCGTCTTTCAATTCAATTTCAGCCATGAGCAGCCCCTCATTATCGCCCAAAAACTCATCCACCTCCCATAATTTGCCGGCGAATTTTATTTTATAACGAACTTTTTCCACCGCGGATTTTGCAAAACCACCGATCAGTTCGGAGGCTTCAGCAGCGGGTATTTTGTATTCAAACTCCTTGCGCGTAATGCCCAGGTTTGGACCTTTAATAGTAATGAAGCCAACTTTGCCGGCGAGGCGCACCCTGATGGTGCAGTTCACATCATCAAGCAGGTAGCCCTGGTGATAGTGTGTGCCGCTCGGCTTTTTAAGCGCCCCCCATTTTTCGGGGTTGACAAGAAATTTTCGTTCTATCTCAATGCCCATCGTTCAGGCCTTAACTTTATTTTCAACGGTTGTGGCTTTGGTCAGAAAATTTTTGGCGAGGGTAGTAATGTTGCGTTTAATGCCTGAGTTAACCCGTTTTATTTTGGTAATAATCGGCTTGTCGTTTAGCTCAGGTAACGAAAAAAGCTGCTCTGCCAGCAAGTTATCATGCCATTTGCCAATGGTTTCCTGCAGTTTATCGAGGTAGCTGATGTTAAAGCCGATTTTTCCATCGAGCGCATGCCCGGCAATTTTATGATTGTAAACCAATATTTTTATCAATTTACGGGTTGTGTGCATATCTTCCGAGAAGGCGGAAACGGCGAGGTTTGCAGCGATCTGGTCGAGCAGCGCTTTGTAATAGGCAGCAACCTGGCTGTCGTTAACTTTATGCAGCTGCTTCCTCAGCTTTTTATGCGCCGTCTTTATATTCTTCACAAATTCTGCTCCTTTGCTCTGAAATTCCACTGTGCCCTCTTCAATAATTTTTTGCTGGCTGCTTTCAAAAAGCTCATTTTTCAGTTCGTACTGTGCACTTAGTTGCAGGTTGATATGAGCATTACGAATATTCCCCGCGTTTTGAAAGATTTTTCGGACCGGTTTGAAGTCCTTTAACAGTCCGTTCTCCTTCGAAGTATTTTCAAATAAGAGCAGCATTGCCCGCAGTTTTTTTATTTGAACCCTGAATTTATGCAGATCTTCCTGCTCGCCGGTGGCCAAAAAAGCTTTTAGGCGGACATTCATTTCCAGCCATTCCTTGTCGAGATATTTTTCTTCGTCCTTTTTCTTCATGATTATAGTTGAAAATCAACCCTGCGACGCAGCCCGGGCGGCGTAACCATCACCGAAGGATAAACTTAGTAAATATTTTTCTGTTTTAACAAGTCGCCCCCCCGACGCCAGGTTAAGCCTGGCGCGTGCCGCTTTTTTTAGTTTTTTACGGTTGCTATGCAGGGAGCAATACGAGCGGGCGCATACATTAATTTAGAGCGCCGTTCTTTGTTGTCCGCTCTCTATGCCCGGTCGTGATCTGGGCGCCAGTTTTTGATCGATTGTTTTATTTCCCTCGATGATAGCCCTTCGCGAACTGCCCGGTCGGCTAAAACTAAAAATTCATCATCGGGCGCAAAGCGCAGGGCAATGATCTGGGCTTTGGTTAGCTTGCTGTCGAGCTGTTTGTGCGTTAAAATGTAATACCTCAATCCCTCCTCCGCGCGGATGGCCCTGTCCTGTACGGTGACAGCAAACTGTCGCGAATACCAAAATAACAGAACACCACATACAAACAGCAGGGCCATCAGTATGGATTCGAGCACATTATCATGTGCCACAACTTGCTGGTAAACGTTTAGGAAGGAAGCGATTGTGCCTAAGATAAGAAACGATCCTAACAGCAAATGGTACCCCGGCACATAACGGGTATGGTGGGCAAAGCTTTGAGTTTTCATAACAGTTTAAATTAGTGCAATATAGCACATTGCTGCTGTCGGTCATTTATAATTTATAAAATTAAACAGAACAATACGACGTATTGCACGTTAATATTTTTAATCTTAAATTAATGCTTATGTATAATACAGTAATTTCATTTGAAAAAACGATTACAGTCTGTGATGAACTGACTGTGAACAGGATGGGTTATGGCGCGATGCGGATTACCGGCAGAGGCATTTGGGGGCCACCGAAAGATGAAGCGGAAGCGATCAATGTTTTAAGACGAGCGGTAGAGCTGGGCGTGAATTTTATTGACACCGCGGATAGCTATGGACCGCACGTTTCCGAAGAATTGATCGCCGAAGCGCTTTATCCATACCCGGATGACCTGGTGATCGCGACGAAAGGGGGATTGGAGCGTACCGGTCCGGACGAATGGCCTATAGACGCAAGCCCCGCCCACTTGCAAAAAGCCCTTGATGGGAGCCTCAGGCGTTTAAAGCTCGATCAGATACAATTGTACCAGTTGCATAGGGTAGACCGGGTTGTACCTGCGGAAAAAAGTTTCGAGTTTTTGCAAAAGGCACAGGAGGAAGGCAAGATAAAACATGTCGGCCTTTCAGAAGTAGATGTTGAGCTGATCAAAAAGGCGCAGGATTTTTTTGAAGTCGTATCGGTGCAAAACATGTATAGCATTGACAATCGCCGATGGGAGCATGTGCTGCAATATTGCAAGGCACATCATATTGTTTTTATTCCATGGTTCCCGCTTAATGCAGGCAACATAGCAAGCCACGACAGATTGAAACAGGTTGCGATGCGGCACGACGCCACCGTTCACCAGGTTGCCCTTAATTGGTTGCTCGGACATTCGGACAATATTTTGCTTATCCCCGGCACTTCAAGCGTTAAACACCTCGAAGAAAATATGGCTTCTGCGGCAATAGAACTGTCCGATGAAGACATCCGGATACTCAATAGCATTGCACCGCAATAACGTTACACAGCGAAGCGAACGAAATAAAACTCCATGAAAATGATAATTTTCTTTAAACCTTTTGGCTGAATAATTGTCATAGCAAAACAGATACCTATTTTTAAACCAAATTAGTTATGAAAAACGTAAAATTGACTTTGGCATTCATGCTGCTGCTGGGAGCGGTAGCGTGTAAAAAAAACGTAACCACCCCCACTACCACGGGTATTTCCGGGAACATGACCACCGATGACGCTGCAAGTATGGTTACAAGTTCACTTTCACCCAGCACAAATGGGGTGGCGGGTTCAGTGGCTGATGCAACCCTGGATGCTTCGCTTATGTTCAGTGGCCACGTGCAATGTGGTATGACACGGTCCGATACTATTTCGAGGCAAAATACCCGCGATTCATCACTTAGCTACAGCTTTCATTTGACTTATAATTTTATGGTTGACTGCAGCAACAACGTGCCCGATAGCCTTTCGAGCAATCTAACCTGGAGTGGGTCATTCACCGGACCAAACTGGTCGAACAGCAATTCAGGCAGCTCG
>DASRTD010000097.1:0-20738 GCA_035656115.1 Mucilaginibacter sp. | reverse complement strand
GGGAGATCGAGATGGCGGTGCCGTTATCACCGCAGGAAGTGATCCGCAAGCGGAACGCAATCTTCAAACACCAATCTCAGAAAGACAGGCCGGTATTCCCGGGGGATGATGCCAGGGAGTTTTGGGTGAGGGCCGAAGACCGCACCCACGAGACGGCCCGCAATTATGATAAACTCGGCATGGCTGAATATGAGGCGATCGAAGCGTTTGTAAGGTACAAATACTAAGCCTTCGCGTGTTATAAATATTTACTTAACCGCAGCAACCTGTCTAAGACCTGTGCCATAGTGTCGTCCCGCTAATTTATCTTTTAAAATATCTTTCACTGCTCCTTCAGCTTTAGGAAATGCGAAGGTAAAGCCCGAGTCCAGCAAACGTTTTGGCAAAACCCAGCGGCTTTTCAGTATCAGTTCGGTTTCGGTACGGATAAATATGGAGCCTATCTCCAGCAGCCATTCAGGAGCAGGCAGGCCAACAGGGCAGCCGGCAGCCTTGCGGATGATCCGCATCAGCACTTCATTTTTCACCGGCTCAGGCGCGGTGCAGTTAAAAACACCCTCCAGTTCGGGATGGTCGGCGAACCATTCGGTACAGCGGGCGGCGTCCAGCTCATGCACCCAGCTAACGTACTGCTGCCCGTTGCCCTGCCTGCCGCCCATGCCCATTTTTACCAGGTTGAGGAGTCGCGGGAAAACGCTGTCGCTCCGGCCAAGCACTATGCCCATGCGCAGGGCTATTTTTCGCGTTTTTGGCGTATCATATTTGTTAAAGGCATATTCCCAGGCCTCGCAAACATCCACCGAAAAGCCTGAGCCATGCTCGCCGGTCTCCTCGTCCTGCGGGCGATCCTCCGCGTGCCGGTAAATGGTGGCCGAGCTGACATTGATCCACAGCTTCGGGGGTTCAACCAGGTCATGGATCACCTCACCCAGTATTTCCGTCGGATCCAGCCTCGACCTGAATATTTCAGCCTTGTTTTTCTCTGTATAACGGCAATTTACGTTTTTGCCGCACAGGTTGATCAGCATATCCGCATTCACCAGTTCTGCCGTCCAGCGCCCTGCCGTGCGGCCATCCCAAACCACCGTCCGTACATTGTGCTCCTGCAACTTTTCACGGCGGCTCAGGATCACAATTTCAGTAGCTTTTTCTTTATAGTATTCTGTCAACACCCTGCCCAGGTAACCATTACCTCCTGCAAGGACTATTTTTTTGTATTTCATATTTCCTCCATGTCATTTCGACCAACGGGAGAAATCTTATACGCCCGAAATTACCGCCTGCAAAGTTCGGATGTGTGGCGTTGAAGATTTCTCCCTCGTACCTCGGTTCGAAATGACAATTTTTATTTTAATAGAATCAAAACCAACAACCCCACCCGATACAACACCCAGGTGACCGTCATCACCCATCCCAAGCCCATCAGGCCGGTGCGCCGGATATGCTCCAAAAACATCAGCCCGGCAACGGCCATAAAGTATAACGGGAACACCACCGGCGGCAATTTTGCCCAATGTGCTGCAACCAGCATTAGCAACAGCAGCAGGCTGCCCCCAAAAGAGATGGTCATCATATTGCCCAGGTAGTTCCACAGCTTTTCGCGGGCAAAAGTGCTGATCACCGCACCCTGGAAGATGATTTGTCCGCCGCATATCAAATACTCGCGCAATGGGCCGCCTAATGGGATGATACCAGTAAGCAAATGCGCATAGGCGGTAAGGATGCAGCCCGTTCCCAGCCAGGTAAACAGCAGCCAGGCAATGCGGTATTGCAGCTTAAACGTCGGCTGGTAAACGTAAGCGCCTTCATTTTTTCCGGCCGGGATAATAACGCGGCGGTTGTAGGAGATAAAGGCGTACACCTTGCTCATCAGCCAGCCAAAAGGCCTGAAGCCAAACAGCGGACCAAAAACCGGGCAGGCATTACCGACCACCTTAAAAAGGCTCTGCACACCATAAGTCACCTCGCCGTTTTGGGTGTTTACCAGGGCAATCTCGTTCACCGCCCGCTGCCGGTCAATCACCGGGCAAACCCTTTCCATTTCATTTTGATAAGCCGCGCGGCCACCTTCGCCCAACATGCCGCTGTTTACGAAAGCCTGCGTATAAGTCCGGCACATCGGGCATTCCCCATCAAATAAGATCAAGTGGTTTTCCAATGTTTTCATATTTTCAATATTTAATGAAACATGAGTTTAAAAAATTTACCGGATTGTTCCCGGCAGCTGTAAAAGGCAGTTAAGCGTTTTACGATACAAATATAAACATTGTTTTCAAACTTTCAATATTTATTGAAATTAAATTTCGCGAGTGAGGGGGCCAGCTCTCGACTTCATATGCACAAAAAAGCCCCGCAGCATTTCGTCGCGGGGCAGCAGTTTATAGCTTAATTTATAGTGTGGATTAGCGCCTACAGGCAAACTTGTCAGGCCCTCGTAGCTACCTTTCGTCTTCTTCGTCCGCCATAACTTCAGCGGCGGCGGATTCACCTACTTATTAATCATCTCATCAATCGCCACCTGCGGTTTCAGCGAATCGTGGGTTTTTTCAACCACAATTTCCTTCGCCAGCTTAAATGATTCTGTTTTTACAATGTTCCGCGAAGATGTTCCGATATGCACCTTGTACTCACCGGCATCAGCTACCCAGCTGTTACGATCGGTATAGTAAGATGCTAAATCCGCGGTGTGCAATGTCATCGTAATCACTTGCGATTGTCCCGGCGCCAGCAGCCCGGTTTTGGCAAACGCTTTCAGCTCCTGTGCGGGCTTGTCGAGTGTCGCGGTCGGCGCACTCAGGTACAACTGCACCACTTCCTTGCCCGCCACTTTGCCGGTGTTTTTTACCGACAGCGTAACATTAACACTACCCTTGAAATTTTTGGAGCTCAGCTTAACATCGCTGATCTTAAAGGTGGTATACGATAAACCGTAGCCAAACTCATAGGCCGGCTGCACTTTAAACGAATCGTAATAACGGTAGCCTACATAAATGCCTTCGCCATAGGTTACTTCGCTGGGGCGGCCAACCATCGGATTGGGTTTTTGTCCTTCCGGCAGCGGGAATTCCTTACCGGGGAAAAACCTGGCCGACGGTACATCTTCATATTTTACAGGGAAGGTGCTGGCCAGTTTGCCGGATGGGTTTACTTTGCCGCTCAGCACGTCGGCAATGGAGTTACCTGCTTCCAGGCCCGGCTGCCAGGCTAACAAAATACCGTCAACCTGGTCGCGCCAGCTGGCAACTTCGGTTACGCCGCCAACGTTGAGCACCACGATCACCTTTTTGCCTTTGGCATGGAAAGCGTTTGATATGCCGGTGATGAGGCCCTTTTCGGCATCGCTTAGTTTAAAGTCATTATCTACTTTACGGTCGGCGCCCTCACCGGCATTGCGGCCTATGGTGATAATGGCAGCATCTGCGCCATCAGCCTCTTTAGCTACCAGCGTGTCCGGGTTAAACTCAGGGATTGGCGGCGGAGCCATAAAGAAATTCGCGTTCTTAGGCTGTTTTGCCTTTGCGTCTGCCATGTAACTTGTGTAGGCTTTTGACAGTTGCTCCTGCACTTTGAAACCCCCGCTTTTTAAACCTTCCAGTAAGGATACGGTATAAGCTTTGTGTACATCGCCGCTGCCGGTTCCGCCGGCTATAATACTATAGCTGGTATTACCAAATAAGGCTACACGTTTGCCTTTGGTTAAGGGCAGCGCACCCTCGTTTTTCAATAGCACCATGCCCTGTGCGGCAGCCATACGGGTAACTGCAGCATGGCCCTTCAGGTCGGGTTTGTTCGAGAATTTGTAGCCTTTAAATGTTGGCGATTTCAGGATGATCTTCAGCATCCGGGCAACATTGGCATCTAATTGTGCCATAGAAAGTGTGCCATCTTTAATAGCCGCTACAATGGCATCCGACTGGTCGGGATTGCCCGGCATCAGCAGGTCGTTGCCTGCGTTCATCTGCGCAACTGCGTCATGGCCGCCAAACCAATCGGTCATTACAAATCCATTAAAGCCCCATTCACGTTTTAAAACATCGGTCAATAGGTCGCGGCGTTCGGATGTATAGGTGCCGTTTATCTTATTGTAAGAAGACATTACGGTCCAGGGCTGCGATTTTTTTACGGCGATCTCAAAATTCCTCAGGTAAAGTTCGCGCAGTGCACGCTCACTAATGATCTCATTAATGCTGTTACGGTTAGTTTCCTGGTTGTTGGCCGCAAAATGCTTGGCCGAAACGCCCACGCCCTGGCTTTGAATACCATTGATAATAGCCGCAGCCATGCTGCCCGATACCAGCGGATCTTCCGAATAATACTCGAAGTTCCTTCCGTTAAGCGGGTTGCGGTGAATGTTCATACCGGGCCCCAATATCACGTCCACGCCGTATTCGCGTATCTCGTTACCAAAGGCCACGCCCACTTTTTTTACCAACGCGGTATCCCAGGAGGAAGCCAGCAGGGTGGCCACCGGGAAACCGGTTGCATAGTAAGTATTTTTATCGCCGGGGCGTGTAGGGTCTATCCTCAACCCTGCAGGGCCGTCGGACACGGTGATCGATGGGATACCTAAACGCGCTATGGCATGTGTACGGCCGGCAGTGCCTGCAACCTTTTCGGGAACTTCATAAGCCTCCGGGTCGCTTGGGGGCAGTTTAAAGCCGCCGATATCGATCGGTTTTGGTTTTTCGCCTTTAGCCGGCGCCGGCATGCCCGGAAATTTAAAGCCCATGCCTACTACCAGCTTGGCTTTTTCTTCGACCGTCATGGCGTCAATCACGGCCTTTAACGGGGCCTTGCCCAGTTGGGGCACCGGTTTTTGCGCTGGTTTTTGCGCCTGAACGCGCGCGCCGAACGCCAGCGAGCTGAGCAGGATAGCCAGCACAGCGGCGGATTTGTAAATACGTTTCATTTTTATTTTTTTGGTTTAATTGATAATTGGTTGCTGATGCAAAATAGTCATTGTGTCAAAAGTACACAATACTAAATATTATTTATGGAAATATAAAAGAAATAGACAGATATAATACAAGCACCGACAGCAGTTTGTTTTTAGTCGATGAAAAGCGGTTCCGTTTATTGACCCGATTGCAGCTACCTGCGCTTTTACGGCTGAAGAACGGGTATTGGCTGCATCCGCAGACGGTAAGGATAATTTCTCCGCGTCCATCCGTAAATTTCATTTTGCAAAATATTATCCTTTAATTTAATAAAATTTTGTCACAATGAAAAAGGCATTTTTCACGCTTTTGGCCCTGGTGGGTGCGTTAACGGGGTTTTCACAAAGTATGCCTCCGTTAGATAGCGTGACACTGGCAAGCCCGGCCGACTATCGTGCCGCCGAGCCTACTGCCTTGCAGATCTCGAATTATATTTTAGCCACGCCGAGCGACCAAAAAAGCCTGCCCCGCTTAATCGGCGCCCGGTTTCTGCTCGACTGGATGGGCGGCACACCTGATTATACTTTAAACCTGGATAAAAACGTGATCAAATATTTTGAAAACGACATTGACCTGATCGCCGTTTATACAGCAGCGCTGGCCTCAACCGCTATCGAAAACAAGGTGCTGATAAAAGATTCAAAGGCCATTAACTCGCTGGCGGTAAAAAAATTTATCGCTTACATCAATAATATCAACAATAAGGTCGACCTGAATTCAACGCTGAAAAAAATGATTGAGGCAGACCAAAAGGGAGACTTTCAGTAACGGCTGCAGAAACACCGGATGGTCGATTAGGAGCGTAACAGCAAGCTTACTGTCCAAATTTTCTTATCCAAAATATTATCTTTTAATTCGTTCCGTTTATAAGCCAGATGAAAAAACTGTTTTTTACGCTGCTTGCGGTTGTTGCGGGCCATATTGCCTTTGCTCAAAATATCCCGCCCGTTGAAGGATTTCGGCTGGAAACACCACAGGATTACCGCAATGCCGATTCGGCGGTAGTGCAGGTGGCCCGGTATTTTTTGTCCATCCCGCTTAACCAGGACTCAAATACCCGCTTAAAGGCAGGGGTATTTTTGACACAATGGCTGGTGGGCACCCCGGATTTTGATTTCGACCCGGACAAAGGTGCTTTAAGGTACATCAAAAAGGATGTTGACCTGATGACGGTTTACTATTGCTGCCTCAGCTCGTTCGTGATTCGTTACCCATCGGTTAAAGACCCGAATACGATCATGCTGAATGCGGCAAAGCAACTGGTAGCCTATATGAACAAGCCGGCAAATCACGTTACCCTCACCCGCCAGCTGAAAAACATGGTTGACGCGGATGAAAAAGGGGAATTGAAAAGTTTTTTGAAATTGTAGAGAAATGGCTTTATTTATCGAAGAAATGATTTTTCATAATATTACGCGATGAAATACAATCCCGTTTCAAATTTCATCCCGATGACGGTCGGGACTCATAACTAACAAATGAAACAATACGGCCTCATCGGATACCCGCTGTCACACTCCTTTTCAAAAAAGTACTTTACCGATAAGTTTGAAAGGGCCCATATTACGGATTCCGAATACCAATTATTCCCGATCGAACATATTTCCGAATTACCGGCGCTGATCAAAAGACACCCGGATCTTTGTGGCCTCAACGTGACTATCCCGCATAAACAAAATGTTTTAAAATACCTGGACTGGGTTGAAGGCGATGCCAAAAGGATAGGCGCTGTAAATTGCATCCGCATTACCGGCAACGATGACCGGCTGGAAGGCTTCAATACCGATTTGTATGGTTTCGAAATGTCGCTAAAGCCCTTGCTGACAAACAAACACGACCATGCCCTGGTTTTAGGCGATGGCGGCGCGGCGCAGGCGGTTAAATGTGTATTGGAAAACCTGGGGATCGCCTACAAAGTGGTTACCCGCAAACCGCAGGAAGGCGGTATTTTGTTCAAAGACCTGGGGCCACACCATATCAAAGACAATCTGCTCATCATCAATACCACGCCGTTGGGCATGTCGCCGCATATTGACGAATGCCCGCCAATTCCGTATGAATGTATTACTGACGACCACCTGCTTTACGACCTGGTGTACAACCCCGAAAAAACGGTTTTTCTGCAAAAAGGAGAAGAACGTGGCGCGATGATAAAAAATGGCCTCGAAATGTTGATATTGCAGGCCGAAAAAAGCTGGGAAATATGGACCGCAAAAGATATACATTCCGCATAACGGCCGCGTTGATGGCCGTTTCCATATTGTGCCTGGCTGCCTGCACCGGCAACCACGATTATTCGCCAAAGCCGAGGGGGTATTTCCGCATTATTTTCCCCAAAAAAGAATACCGGCAATATAACGAGGCTTGCCCCTTTACATTTGTTTACCCAACCTATGCCAAAATAGCGCCTGATACCAAACCCGATGCAAAGCCCTGCTGGCTAAATATGCAGTTTCCGCAATTTGGGGGCACATTGCATTTAAGCTATGAGCATGTCAACTCCCAAAAAGAGTTTGACGAACTGATCGAGGACGCGCATAAGCTCACCTTTAAACACACGGTAAAGGCAACCTCCATTGACCAGGGCGTCATCGCCTACCCCGACAGGAAGGTCTATGGCATCTATTACACCGTGGAGGGTAACGCCGCTTCATCGGTGCAATTTTATCTTACCGACAGCACAAAAAATTATATTCGGGGCGCGCTCTATTTTTATACCGAGCCTCGTTTGGATTCCATCCAACCGGTGCTGGATTTTGTGAAACAGGATGTTAATTTGATGATCAAAAGCTTCAGGTGGAGATAAGTCCGGAAGTCGGGAAAGTCCGAAAGTCCGAAAGACAGAGCTTGGGTAAAATGGCAGTGAATCGGTGCGATCTAATCGTAAATCGGTGATACAAAGCCCGAAAGACTGAGCTTACGTAAAATGATATTCAATCAGTGTAATCATATCCAAAAATCGATGTAATCGATGATCTAAAGATGAATAGCGTATCTAAATATCTCTGCGTCTCATTTCTTTTATTTTGCTTCTCGGCAAACGCACAGGTTCCGTTTACCAATATCGATGTATTGCATTACACCTTTGGTATCAAATTGACTGACGAAAATGATACCATTAAAGGAAGGGCCAACGTCGAACTCAAATTTTTGAAAGATGTCCATTTTTTTATGCTCAACCTGGTAAAAACCAATAAATCCGGGAAGGGCATGCTGGTGTCGTCGGTGAAGGAACACGGCAGGGATCTCAAATTTTCGCAGGACAGCGACCTGGTCATTATTCATACGAGCGCCATCGCTCAAAGCGTTCATAATTATGTAATTACCTACCAGGGCATTCCTGCCGACGGGCTCATCATATCCACCAACAAATTTGGCCATCGTACATTTTTTGGCGATAACTGGCCAAACCGGGCACATCACTGGCTGCCCTGCGCCGACTATCCATCGGATAAAGCGCTGGTTGATTTTATCGTAACCGCGCCCGATCATTACCAGGTAGTTGCCAACGGCCTGAAGCAGCAGGAAATTGCGCTTCCAAACCATTTGAAAGTTACCCATTGGAAAGAATCGGCCCAATTGCCCACGAAGGTAATGGTGATCGGCGTGGCTGATTTTGCCATTGACCATACCGGCGATATTGGCGCCATCCCGGTATACACCTACGTTTTCCCCGAAAATAAAGACGCCGGTTTTAAAAGTTATGCTGTCGCGAAGGAGATATTGCCCTTCTACATTAAAAAATTTGGCCCTTACGCCTACGAAAAGCTGGCCAATGTGCAATCAAAAACCATTTTCGGCGGGATGGAAAATGCCAGCGCTATTTTTTACTATGAAAACTCGGTGGACGGCAAAGAGATCGAAGAGTTGATGGCGCACGAGATCGCACACCAATGGTTCGGCGATGCTGCCGGCGAAAAAAGCTTCGCTCATTTATGGCTCAGCGAAGGGTTCGCCACGTACATGACCAACGCCTACCTGGAAAATAAATACGGTATTGATACCCTGCACAAAAGGCTCAAGGCCGACCGCGGCGCCGTATTGCGTTTTGAAAAAAGGCGCCTTACCCCGGTGGTCGATACCGCCGCTAAAAGCAATTTTATGCAACTGCTGAACGCCAACAGCTATCAAAAAGGCGGCTGGGTGCTGCACATGCTGCGCCGCAAACTGGGCGATTCACTTTTTTGGAAGGGTATCCGCGCTTACTATGCCAAATATGATGGCGGCAATGCCAATACCGACGACTTTAAAAAAGTTATGGCGCAAGCAAGCGGCCAAAACCTTGACCAATTTGTTAAACAATGGCTTTATACAGCCGGAGCGCCGCATTTAACCATTAGGTGGACTTATGATGAGCCAAAAAGAAATTTAGCCGTTACTATAAAACAAAACCAGGACATTCCTTTTGAATTTCCGCTCGAGTTTTCTATCGATGGTAAATTGCAAATGGTTTCGATAAAGGACAAAGTCACGGCGATAAATCTGTCGGTATTAGCAAAACCTGTCGTGTTTTTGGTTGATCCGAACGTGAATTTACTGGCCAGTTTCGAGGTAACGGAAAATAAATAAATTGCGTCAGGCAGAAATGCGATACTTCGCCTCTCTTTTGCGTGTTCAACAAGCAGCCAATGCTATTTCGGCCAACCCCTGAATATCGGTTCGGTTCGTGCGTATACTTTGCGGCTAGGCTCACCTGTGACCAATGCCAAATAACAGTTATTGTAACAAATCCATCACACAACCACCTCTGTTACACTAAGCTGCTAATGTTTGTATATTAGTACAATCTATTAACTGATTTCATGAAGAAACTTTTACTTTTTTGCGGCTTGCTGCTTTGTGCACGATTTTGCGCGGGGCAGCAAACTTTCCCGGTTAATGGCCCGTACGATGTGCGGCCGGGGCAGTACGCGTTTATCAATGCAACTATTGTAGCCAGCGCGGGCGAAACCATCCCCAACGGCACCCTGCTGATAAAGGACCGCGTGGTTGAAGCCGTGGGCGCGGGGCTGGCTGTGCCACAGGGCTATGTGGTGGTTGATTTGAAAGGCAAATACATTTACCCGGGCCTAATAGACGCCTACACCACTTACGGTATGCCCGAGGCGCCGAGGGCGGCATTCCCCCAGGGTGGTTTTGGGCGCGTGGCGGTTTACACCTCCACCAAACCCGGCGCCTACGGCTGGAACGAGTCGATAAAACCGGAGATGAATGCCAAAACAGTGTTCCATGCGGATGCTAAAACAGCGGAGGATTTTAAGAAAAACGGTTTCGGCGCGGTGCAAACGCTGATACACGATGGTATTATGCGCGGCACGGGCGCGGTGGTTACCCTTGGCGATGAGCGCGACAACGAAGTGATGCTGAACGACCAGGCAGCGGCGCATTACTCGTTCACCAAAGGCACGGCGGCTACCAATTACCCATCGTCGCTGATGGGCAGCATAGCGCTGATCCGCCAAACCTATTATGATGCCGAATGGTACAAAAAGCAGAAGGAAGAATACAATATCTCGCTGGACGAGTTTAACAAGGAGCAGAACATACCCCAGATTTTCGAGGTTACCGATGCGCTAATGGCGCTGCGGGCGGAGAAGATAGCCAAAGAGTTCGGCAAGCAATACATTTTTAAAACCGATGGTAAAGAGTACCGCCGCATCGACGCCATGAAGGCGACAGGCGCGAGCTTTATCGTTCCGCTGAACTTCCCGGATCCCTATGATGTGGAGGACCCGCTGGATGCGCGCAGTATCAGCTACACCCAACTAAAGGACTGGGAGCTATCCCCCACCAACCCGGCCACGCTGGAGAAAGCGGGCATTAACTTCGCTATTACCAGTTATGGCATGGATAAGCCCACCGATTTTTGGAACAACCTGCGTACGGCCGTGGACTACGGCCTGACTGAAAAGGCCGCCCTGAACGCGCTTACCGTAAACCCGGCACAAATGCTGGGCGTGGCGGATAAAGTGGGCACGCTGGCCAAAGGCAAAATGGCCAATTTTATCATCACTTCGGACGACTTGTTTAAAAAGGACAATATCATTTACGAAAACTGGATAGAGGGCCGCCAGTACGTGGTCACCCGCCAGGATGTAACCGACCTGCGGGGCAGCTATAACTTCGCCAGTGACGCATTGCAAGGTCTTACGATGAAAATTGCAGGTACTCCGGGCAGCTATGAGGTAAACATAGCGCGCACGGCCGACAGTGCACAGACCCGCGGCACCATTACCCGCAGCGGCGATATGGTGAGCGTCTATTTCGATATGAAAAGCAAGCCGGCGGGCACTATACGGCTAACGGGTTATATTACCAAAACATCACCATTAACCTTCGGTGGCAACGGCACGATGCCGGACGGCAGTGATATAAAATGGATGGCAACTTATACCGGTCCGGGAACCTCGCCACCAAACCGGGGCACACAGGCTGCGAAGCCGGATACAACCTTCGGGCCAGTTATTTATCCATTCGGGGCGTATGGCCATACAGAAATGCCCAAAACCGAAGCAGTACTGTTTAAAAATGCCACCGTTTGGACTAACGAAAAAGAGGGCATTATGCAAAACACCGATGTGCTGATAGAAAACGGGAAGATAAAAGCCGTCGGTAAAAACCTGTCAGCGGGTAACGCGAAAGTGGTCGACGCTACCGGCAAGCACTTGTCGCCGGGGATTGTGGACGAGCACTCGCACATTGCCATAACCAATGGGATAAACGAGGGTACCCAGGCCGTTACCGCCGAAGTAAGGATAGGCGATGTGCTGAACCCCGAGGACATCAGCATTTACCGGCAGCTGGCCGGCGGGGTAACCACCTCGCAGATATTGCATGGTTCGGCGAATCCTATCGGCGGGCAAAACCAGGTGATCAAACACCGCTGGGGTGTGCTGCCTGAAGAACTGAAATATGAGAATGCGCCGCAGTTTATCAAATTCGCCCTCGGCGAAAACGTAAAAGGCAGCAATAACAACTTTGTGCCGAACTCGGTGCTGCGCTACCCGCAAACGCGCATGGGCGTGGAGCAGGTTTATGTGGATGAGTTTACCCGCGCTAAAGAGTACAAAGCCGCCATGGCCGCAAAAGGCGGTAACGTTCGCCGCGACCTGGAGCTGGACGCCATTGTAGAGATACTGGACGGCAAGCGATATATTACCTGCCATTCGTATGTGCAATCGGAACTGAATATGCTGATGCACGTGGCTGACTCGATGGGCTTTAAAATCAACACGTTTACCCACGTGCTGGAAGGCTATAAAGTGGCTGATAAAATGAAAGCGCGTGGCATAAACGGTTCCACTTTCAGCGACTGGTGGGCCTACAAAATGGAAGTGGCCGAGGCCATACCTTATAACGGCGCCATTATGCACGAAATGGGGGTTAACGTTGCCTTCAACTCGGACGATGATGAAATGGGCCGCCGCCTGAACCAGGAAGCCGGCAAAGCGGTAACCTACGGCCACGTAAGCGAGGAGGAAGCGCTGAAATTTGTCACCCTTAACCCGGCCAAAATGCTGCACATTGAAAAATGGGTAGGCAGCATAAAGGTTGGAAAGGATGCTGACCTGGTGTTGTGGTCAGGTGACCCGTTATCGGTGTACTCAGTGGTGCAACAAACGTATGTAGACGGTATCCCCTATTGGGATATCGACCAGGACGCCGCCAACCAAAAAGCGATGAAGGCGGATGAGGCGCGGATCATTCAAAAGATGATCGCCGCTAAAAATAAAGGAGCGGTAACACAGCGCGCGCCGGGGCGCAGGCCGAGGAGTGAAGAGGAGGATGAGGATTCGGATGATTGATGTGCGGATGTGCGGATGTGCGGATGTGCAAATGAAAAAAATTAGATGATTAAATTGGATTAGCAATATGAACAAGATATTTTCAGTTTTTATCGGATTAGTATTAGGCGGCTCAATGGCATTTGGGCAGGCCACTATCTCGCCCGCCAGGCCGCAGACGAAAGGCATTATTATTACCGGCGCTACGATACACGTTGGCAACGGGCAGGTGATCAATAATGGGTATATCGCCTTTGATAAAGGAAAGATTACTGGTATTGGCGAAGGCGCGGCGCCAAATACCAATGGGGCGGATGTGATCGACGCGACAGGCAAACAAATTTACCCGGGATTTATCTGCCCGATAACTACCCTTGGGTTGGTTGAGATTGAAGAGGGCGCGCGTGGGACAGATGACATATCGGAAACCGGCGAGCTTAACCCGGATGCGCGGTCAATCGTAGCATACAATACCGATTCGAAAGTTATACCTACCGTACGCTCAAACGGAATTCTGCTGGCGCAGCCTACGCCGTCGGGAGGGATTATTTCGGGTGAATCGTCAATAGTGCAATTAGATGCCTGGAATTGGGAAGACGCTGCTTATAAAACGGATATCGGCATACACCTTACCTGGCCGGTTGGACGGGTGCAGGGGCGCAGGCGTCCTGCAGCCGCCGGAAGCGGCCCGCAGGAAACACCGGCGGAGCGGGCGCAAAAGGCTATGGATACCATCAATGATCTATTTTCACAAGCAAAGGCCTATTCGGAAATTGCTAAGCCTGAGGTAACCAATGTGCGCTTTGAAGCCATGCGTGGTTTATTCAACGGCAATAAAAAATTGTTTGTAAATGCTGATGGTGCAAAAGAGATAGTGCAGGCGGTGGCATTTGCCAAAAAGTTTGGCTTGTCGCTGGTTATTGTTGGCGGTTACGAATCGTTTTTGGTGACGGATGTATTAAAGGACAACAACGTACCGGTTATACTGCGCGAAACGCAGCGCCTGCCTGAACGTGATGAAGACGACGTCTACCTTCCGTACAAACTGCCCAAAATGCTGCAGGATGCCGGCGTATTATACGGGCTAACCGGTACCGGCTTCTGGCGACAACGCAACCTGCCCTTCGAAGCAGGTGAAGCAGTGGGCTATGGGCTTACCAAAGAACAGGCGCTGAGCATGATCACCATCAACAATGCCAAAATTTTAGGGATCGATAAAACCACCGGTACGCTGGAAGTTGGGAAAGACGCAAACCTGTTCATCTCCACCGGCGATGCGCTGGACATGGTTACATTGGATGTAACCAAAGCCTTTATACAGGGGCGGGATATTAACCTGGATAACCTGCATAAGCAGCTTTATAAGAAGTTCAGCGATAAGTATGGGTTGAAGGCGGAGATGTAGGGCAAAAGCGAGACTTACGAAGTTTTTGAAACTTCGTAAGTCTTTGGTTCATTTTCTATCTTTTCTGCAAACACCACGTTGTCATGCACCTGATATTCTGCACATTGGTGGTTTTTATCGGCTCGTATAATTTGGCATTTAGCACCCTGGTGTAGTCCAGCAACATTTTTTCATTTACCAAAAAACGCTCCGTGCCATCAGGCATCCAATATCGCCCGTGGCCAATGGGCAGCATCAATGTTTCCAATCCTATGTCGGAGGCGAGGCGCGCGAAAAACAGTCCGCCGGGTTTTAATACGCGCCACATTGAGCTCAGCATGGAGTCAAAATGTTCCGCGTTATGGGCAAAATGCAAAACGGCGTTGCAGATCACCAGGTCGAAGCCGGCGTCTTCAAAAGGGAGATCCTCAGCAGATGCCATTACAAAATTTGTTTTGGGTAGTGCGGGGGCTAATTCGCCGGCCAGCTTTTTCACATCAGCCACCGATTGCGGGTCCGGATCGACGGCATAAACGTCGATGCCATTTTGCAAAAAATAAACCAGGTTACGCCCGGCGCCGCAGCCAACATCGAGAATCTTTTTACAATCGTCGTAATTGCCTTTGAGGATCTGGTCGAACAAATAAATATCGATATTGCCGAATTGTTGCTGAAGGTTTTGCTGCATGGGTTTTTTAAAGCGAATTTAAGAGGAAGTCTTTAAAACTTTTCATTCCTTCTACCGATATTTACCCTATGAACGCTGACACACCGGTTTACCTCGAATTCTTACATAAAACGCTTGCGCCACTACCTGGCTATAACGAAAAACCCTGTTACGGCACGCCTGGATTTTATGTTGGCAAAAAAATGTTTGCCCGGATGAAGGAAGACGGCGAAACATTGGTGGTGCAGTCTTTCGAGCGGGAAAAGTGGATGGATGCAGACCCCGAAACTTTTTTTATCACCGACCATTACCGCGATTACGATTACATGCTGATCGGTTTAAAGCACGTTAACCCTGAAGATTTGGTGAGTCTGCTCCTGGCGGCCTGGCATAACCGGGCGACGGACAAATTGATAAAAGAATTCCAGGCCAACTTAAAAATATTATGATCAGATCAACCGAAAACGCCGAACATTATACCTGGGGAAATAATTGCGATGGCTGGCTCCTGCTTCGCACGGATAGCCTCAGCGTTATACAGGAGCGCATGCCGCCCGCCACCGCCGAACAATTGCACTTCCATGATCGCGCACAGCAGGTATTTTATATCCTATCCGGCTTTGCGACGTTTGAAATAGAAGGTGAAGCGCAAACCGTATTGGCTGGTCAGTCGATCCATATTCAGCCAAAAACCAGGCATCGCATCCTTAACAACGGGGAGTCCGATTTACATTTCCTTGTGATCTCGGAGCCAAAAACGCAGGGGGACAGGGTAAATTTGCAGTGATTCCTAAATCTAGGCGTTAACCGCTTTCGGGAATTGAAGGATCAGTTGCGGATCGGGAATATTTTTGCGGTATTTTTCCTTTTCGTCCAAACTGCAAACACCCGGATAGTCGCCTTGCTTGCCTTCCATGTCAAATATCAGTTGGAAGTGAAGATGCGGGGGCCAATGGCCGTTCTCTGCCATTTCGCCCAGGGCACCGATCTGCTCGCCGGGTTCAATGGTTTTACCAATGGTAAGCCCATCCAGGCTTTTGCGGCTCAGGTGGCCATAAAGGGTATGCAATTTTAGGCCATCAACGTCATGCTCCAAAATGACGGTCGGGCCGTAATCGCCAAAATTATTATTATCCTTAAAGCTGTGCACCTTGCCTTTGAGCGGGCTGTGGATCGGCGTGCCCGCTTTGGCCCATATATCCACGCCTAAATGGTGCCGGCGCGGAACAGGACCTTCGTTAAACAGCGGGCTGTGTGCATAAATATTGCGGTTTTCCATATAACCGCCAAAGCCAAATACGCAATTATTGGCGGCGAGTTTTTCGTTTACCCAGCGGCTGAATTTTTCGGTATCGGCAATGGTGGCAGCATCCAGGTCTTTATTGCCTATCGTAAGGTCGAACTGGTACAGGCGGTCGGTATTGGCATCAAAATCAACCACTTTGCCAACATTTTCCCAGTTTGCCTTTATAAAGGCTGCTAATTGAACAGAAGCACTCATCGTAAATTACTCGGTTTCGGGTTGGCGGTCTTCCTTGCTTATCTTTTCAAAAAGTTTATCCATGCGCTCCACGTAATCGCCGGTATCATCTATAAAAAATTCCAGTTGCGGGATTATCCTCACCTGGTCCTTTATCCTGGCACCCAATTTATACCGTATCTCGCTGGCATGCAGTTTAATATGCTGCAGCGCCTGTTGCGGGTTCTGGTTATTAAAAAAGCTTAAAAATATCCTTGCTATTGCCAGGTCGGGCGTTACCCTTACTTTGGTGATGGTTATCAGCGTGTTGGGCAGATAATTTATTCCCTCGCGCTGAAATATAGCGGCAAGGTCCTGCTGAATAACGCCGGCAAATTTTTGTTGTCGTTTCGATTCCATGTTTTTCTTTAGCTGAAAGGTATCCCGATAGTTCCGATAGCTATCTGGATCGGGAGTCCAAAGCTAACATCTTTCATTTAATTTCTTATCTGTTTGCGATTTTTTTGGAGGTTTTGGCTTTTCCTTGTACCAAAAACCTTTCACCTTTTACCTTTAAGCTTTCACCTCAATTACACATATCCTCCGGTATCTCTTTCGTTATTTTGATCAGCTTTTTTACAACCAATGTGCTGTCGTACTCCGACCCAAGCCCATCTTTATTCGACCGGACTTTTGCGCCTTCCACCTCAATATAAACGGGTTCATACGGCTTCTCAAATTTCAGCTGCGAGTATTGCAGTTCAAGTTGTTTGCAACTGTCGGCAACCCAGTACTCCTGCGCGCTATTGCAGTCGGTAAAAGTTTTCATCTCAGGCCCGAAACTGTAAACGCCTTTAAAAACCGTATTTTTTGACTTACCCCTATTATTTTTGCAGGAATATATTCCTATCGCCATTAATATGATCAAATACCAGGTAAACTTATACCGCATATAATAAATCTACAGTTCCTGTTTAATATCGTTCAGCCCCTTTATGCTCAGCCGGGCGCTAATGCCCGCTGCAATAACGGCAATAACGCCTACCGTTAAAAACACCAGGATAAAATCGCTTAACCGGAGCGAAACCGGGTAAGCATCTATGATCGACATCTTCGACCCCATCTTCACCCACCCGTACTTTTGCTGCAAGATACAAAATATCAACCCGAAAACGATGCCGGCAGTGCAGCCGATGGCCGATATCATCATCCCTTCACAAAAGAAGATACCCTGTATCAGCTTTTTTCCCGCGCCCAAACTGGTTAAAATGGCAATATCCTTGCGCTTATCAATCACCAGCATGGTTAACGAGCCGATAATATTAAATATTGCAATAATTAATACAAAAATCAATATCATAAATATAAACCACCGTTCGTAGTTTAATGTTTTATAAAGTTCGGTGTTTTGTTGCCGGCGATTTTTAACGGTATAATTGCCGCCGATCTTGTCCTGTATGGCCTGCTGTGCCGCGTCAATGTCGGTTCCGGTTTTATAATTGATCTCCAGTGCAGATACGTTCACCGGCTGGTCAAGCAGGTCGCGAACGAAACCAAGCGGTGCAACTACCGATTTATCAAAGTCTTCACCTACTGCAAAGACGCCGGAAGGCATGATCGATCGCACATTAAACTCACTCAACGGGTTGGCGCTGTTAAGGGTGCGCCTTGGCGTATAAATATCCATAGGCGACAGGTGGTCATGCACGTTTATACTGAGGCCGTTTTGTACCTCAGAGCCAATAACCGCATAATTCTCTCCTTCGGAATGTAGCGTAAATGAGCCTACCTGCACGATGCTGTCGAGGAGCGGGTTTTTTAAAAAATCATCGCTCACCCCTTCTATGGTACCAACAAAAGGCTTTTCGTCATACCGCATCATGGCCTTTTCCTGCAGCGTTTCGGTAAATGAGAAAACTTTTGGATCATGCCGAAGCGAATTGAAATAAGGCGTATTTGGGTTGAAAGTTTTGCCCAGCTTTGGTTCGATCTTTAATTCAGGGCTAAAGTTGCTGTACAGCGACAGGATGGTCACTTCGAAGCCGTTGAATACCGATAAAATAATGATCAGCGCAGCGCTGCCAATCAATACCCCCAACATCGAAATACCCGAAATAATATTGATGGCGTGCATTTTTTTACGCGAGAACAGGTACCTTTTGGCTATGTAGACGGAGGTGTTCAATTAGTGAGTTAGTGAATTAGTGAGTTAGTGAGTTAGTGAGTTAGTGAGTTAGTGAATTATTGATTTTGTTGGGCTATTGATCAAGTTAAAAATGGGTTGGTTTGTTTTTCGTAGCCAATGGTTGTTGGCTGGCCGTGACCGGGGTAAACCGTACAATCATCGGGCAGGGCGAAAAGTTTTTGTTCGATATTATCAATCAGTTGGGTAAAGTTGCCGCCGGGCAGGTCCGTCCTGCCGATGCTGCCACGAAATAAAACGTCGCCTCCTACCAGCAGATTGTCCTTCACATCATAAAAACACAAATGCGCGGGAGAATGGCCGGGGGCGAAAATTAATTTCAATTCGGAATTGCCAAAATAAATACTGCCTTTTTCGGGTAAATACCCATCAGGGATTGGCGAGGGATCATAGCGGAAGCCCATCGACGGAGCATACGCGATCACGGCCTCCAAAAGCGCCAGTTCGCCCTCGTGAAACTTCGGTTTTAATCCGTACTGATCAAAAATAAACTTATTGCCCAGCACATGGTCGATATGGCAATGGGTATTGAGCAGCAAAACTGGCTTCAGCTGCCCGTCGCGGATAAAATTGACGATGGCATTTTGCTCCGCACCCGTTTCCATACCGGGGTCGATGATGACGCATTCGCCGGTTTCGTCGTACAAAATATAGGTATTTTCCTGGTAAGGATTATTTGCAAAGGATTGGATATTGGCCATGCGCCAAAAATACGCTTTTTTGATTGCGGATTTCAGAGTTGGCCCGACTTACGAAGTTTAACTCGGTATTGTTTTTTTACAATGGCCTCGTTGAGGGCTTCGCCGTTTCAAAACTTCGTAAGTCTATTATTGACCTTCGCGCCCGGAAAAATTATTCTCCCTGTCTCTCGCCCGGCCTCAAATGCAGTCCTACAGCTTTATACCATTCTTCATCGCCGGCCGCGTGAAAATTCACCCATTCTTCGTCGTTCATTTTGGCGCGCCAGCCCAGTGTGGGTAAGGCGTCCGGGCCAACAGGGTGCCGCAGCTGCCAGCTTCCGCTGACTGCTATTTCAAGTATCTTATCAGCCACCAGCGTGGGCGGCGTGGGCGTTTTTAGCGAAGCTTCAAAAATACCGCCGAATCGGTTCACCTGCGGGTAAATAGACATGCCGCCGGCCGTAATGTCCCTGGCCATTTTGGTATCGATGATGCCCGGCTCAACAATCGCCACCCTTACGTTAAATGGTTTTACTTCCTGTGCCAGCGCCTCGCTCACCGCCTCGAGCGCAAATTTACTGGCGGCATAAGGCCCCAGGGGCGTATTTGCGATCTTCCCGGCAATGGAAGTAACATTGATAATGCAGCCGTTGCGCCCTTCGCGCATTTGCGGCAGTACCGCTTTGATGCACCGCACTGCGCCAAAATAATTGGTTTCCATAACCGCCTTGAAATCGGCCAGGGGCACCTCTTCAACGGAACCATGATATTCAATACCGGCATTATTTACCAGCACATCTACCGGGCCGTTCTCCCGGATAATAGCGCCTATGCTGTTTGTTACGGATTCATCATCGTCCACATCCATGGCAGAAATAGCAATTGCCAAACCTTCATCGTTGATCTTTTGCTGAAAATCAGCCGCATTCGCGGGATTGCGCATCGTGGCGAAAACTTTATAACCTGCCCGTGCAAAGGCAAGCGCTGTTTCAAGGCCGATTCCCTTGCTGGTGCCTGTAATAATTACTGATTTCATGATCCGAATTTAATATGGAATGGTATTCGATGTGAAAAGCAAACTTAAAGCTTATTCATCGAATCAATTATGCGGCAGCGAAATAACAGACCCCGTAAAATGACATAACAATAATTTGTGACGGTTAGAAACGACGTAGCCACTACGCGCTAATGAACGGACCGGCGCGATTTTTACCTGCAAAAAAAGAATTTAATGACAAACAACGAGAAAAGTTCTTGACATAAGCAAGTAAATCCAGGAAAAATTAGTGTGCCAGGTGTGCCGATAACTTAATGACTTTTGGCCCGGTTTATTGATACATCACCTAAAAAACAACCAGCGGTTTTTAAACACGATTTCCCAGGAAGAGTTGTAATGGTTAGAACTTTTACAACTTATTACAACCACTCCAACCCTTACAACTAAGAGGATGTATCCTTGTCCCCGCGGAGAGCCCTGAAACGCTTGCGGGCTTCGTTTATCCAAAGGCTGCCCGCGTAATCGCTGATGATCTTCTGGTAGTATGTTTTCGCCTGCTCTTTGTCCGACAATTGGTTTTCATACATATCGCCAAGCATAAAAATGGCATCGTCGGCCCAAAGCCCC
>DASRTD010000096.1:0-18180 GCA_035656115.1 Mucilaginibacter sp. | reverse complement strand
CCTGTTGCTGCGTACCGTTGAAACTTTTATGGCCCGTATTAAAAATTTCCAGATGATGCAGAATATATACCAGCTGCCCAATAAACGGGAAATCGCCTATCAATCACTGGGTTGGGATCTGGAGAACTGCCTGCCCGGATTTTATTATAATTTGAAAAATGGAAATATAGCGCCATCTGTTTTAGCAGCCCATCAATTGCCAAGTGATTGGATCAAAAACCCTGTAAAGTTTAAAGATCAGATACTTCAATACTTGGAAGCAAAATGTCAGTTAAAAACGCTATTGGCCAAAGGCTTACCCAAAGATCGTTTACAAAAGATCCGCCAGATTGGAACTAATCTAACCCGAATTAAGCTACAACTGATTAATGATATGATCGTTCATGCAGAAAATCTGACTGAACTTCAAATTAGGCTTTACTGCCCAAGCTTATTTATTATTTGAAATTAGAAATATGGTCTTTGAAATTGAAATGCTTTCTGTCGGTGCTGCTGATGCAATAATCCTGCGATATATTAACATCCACAATGAAGAAGTCGTTATCCTCATTGATGCTGGAAATAAAGGCGATGGTGAAACCATAGTTAAACGCGTTAATAATTATACGAAGCAAAAATATATTGACTTGGCAATATGTACGCATCCAGATGGTGACCACATAGGCGGCTTTTTCCATGTAGTCGAGAATATTCGCATCGATGAATTTTGGATTCATGATCCATCTAAGCACAAGTTAGAAATAAAAAAATTGAGGGAGGAATTAAACATAGATAACACTATAGAAAAAGCCTTAAAATATGTTTTTGAAAGTTTAAATTACAATGAAAGCCTAATCAGTTTAATAGATAAAAGGAAAATAAGACGAGATAGAGAGCCATTTGCTGGGCTCAAATATGAATACGCTCCATTATGGGTTGTAGGCCCATCAAAAACCTACTACGAACTTCTCCTTAGCCGTTTTCGTGATGTTGAGCAATTATTTGAAGAAGAAAACTTGCTTTTAAAAAGCCAAAAAGGTGGAGAAATCATAAATGAAGAATTGACCTCAAGGCAACTGCTCGATCTTAATAATGATCGTTCCAAAGAAAACAATAGCAGTGTAATTATGCTTTTTGAGCCAAAAGAGGGTAAATATCTTTTCACTTCAGATGCTGGGCCAGTTGCCTTAAAAAAAGCTTCAGAAAACTTTGATTTGACCGATTTAGATTGGATGGACGTCCCCCACCACGGCAGTCGTTATAATCTAAGCTCCGAAATCATTGGAATATTAAGGCCAAAGGTTGCTTATATTTCATGTGACGGATCTAAACACTACCCAAGCCCTTCAGTTATTAAAGAGCTAAAAAAAATAAATTGTAGCGTCTATTCAACAGCTACAGGGAGCAAGATTCACAGAAAAGGAATCAATATACGTCCCGGTTGGGTTTCAGCCGTTCCATTATAAAATAACAAAAGCAATAGAAGGCTTGATCGCTGCCTAGAGACAAAAAATTAGACTCAAACAAATAATATTCAATTAAATGGATAACTCGTCTGCCAAAGACCTCCTGCGAAAATTAGGAGAAGAAACCATCTATTCGGCCAAAGGGCATTTTAAGGCATGTGACTTGCGACGGACAGCGGTAACAACCACCATTTGGGCATGCGCACTCTTGAACGTGCTGGCCATGTTCGATTTTTATCCTCTTGTTACCAAGGCTTTCTCTGCTGCGGGATTGTTGGGAACAATCGCATTATTGATATGGAACGAAGGCGAAGGTAAGAATTTCAGGGCTAGGCATAAAATGATCGGAGAAGCATACCTTTCGCTCCACAAAGAAATCCGGGAATGTTATTTTTTAAATACCTGTTCCACAAAGAAAGTAATGGAATTAAGTGAAAAAGTCAGGGAAATTGATAAATCAGAAAAGCCTGATATACCGGGTGCTGCAAGGATTAAAGCAAAAAATGCAATAGAAAAGAGTGGTGAAACGGATAACTGGTTTTTAAGTACCGGCCATGAGTATTAACAATAAATTAATCAATTTTGCCCAAAAAGAGCTGGTACTTGCCCACAGTGCCACCGAAAGAGACCGGATCAAACGCTCTCTTGCTAACCTGGAAAATATCCTTGCCGACAAGCTTGGCAACCATATTGCGGCTTTTGTTCGCTTTGGTTCGTACACTAGGAATACCATACTTCCCAGGAAATACGATCTTCGTTCAGACATTGACCTGTTAGTTATCTTTAATACCGAAACCGTGCATTATGCCCCGGATACCTACCGAAAATGGTTATTGGATGTCATCAATAAGGCCTATCCTAATTCCGTCTCAAAAAAAAATGCCCCGGCGGTCAAACTGGAACTGAACCATATCATGTTTGACATCGTCCCGGCTTATTATATAGCAGGACGGAAAAATATTATAAATTACTATATACCCGGTAAGGGAGGTGCATGGCAATCGACAGTGCCAAACGACATCAATGAGGCATTGAGTAAAATAAATCAGGACTACGGCGGTAACATCTACAGGAATGTGATCAGGTTATGCAAACACTGGAACGCGGGCTATGGCTATCCCTACCAATCCTACTTATTAGAGAAATATATCCTAAGCCTAAAATTCAGGGGGGGTAAAAATACAGAAGCATGTTTTCTGGAGGTAATGGCCATTATCGCCAAAAATATGGCTGATGTTAACCAGGCATTACGCTGGATAAAAGAATACGGAAAAAGGGAAGAGGAAGAAAAACAAGTGATGTGGCTTCAAAAACTTTTACCGGAATTTGGTTATTAATACTCTTCAACATAATATATAAACTGCATAGTATTAAAATATAATTTGGGCGCTAATAAACAATTACCTAATTGATTCGTATTATTTAAGGAAGGAGGTATCAAATATGATAACGCCAGAAGAAAAAAGGGAATATGACGAAGCCCGTGAAAATCCACATGAAGGAGATCCTTTAATTGACTTCCGTTCCGATGAAGAAAAGGAAGCAGCGGAGCAGGGGCGCCGCGACGGGTTAACGGATGAAGTAATTAAAGAATCTAAGGATTCCGAGGGAGACGATGACTAAATAAGATGGCCGGTACAAAACCGGCTTTTTTTTGACTTAGATATAATGATTAACTCGCTGGACATTAGACCAAAACTTTTGTAAAACAACGGGAAGGCTAATAGCTGTTTTTTAGTAATAGAAGGTTGCTAGAATAGACTTAGCTGAACGAAACTTACTTCCATTTTAATAATATCTTTAAGGGTCCCCAAAATAACTGACTGTTTATCATTGGTAGCGTCGGTGCTGCCGATCTTTTTTGTCATAATGACCTTAAGTTCATTTAGTGCGGAGGTGAGTGCATCCTGACGGCACTTAAATTGCTTGCCGTAAACAGAAAGTCCATAGCAGCCACCAGCCGCGCCGAAACTATAATTCATTCCATAAGTCCAAATATGATTTTTTCCACGGCCAAGATATATTAGGCTATGATTACCATACCGGCTGGTATCGCCGAATGTTAATTCTTCTTTATCCAAGAATTCAGGCCGCGTAAACCAGCCATATTTGTCAAAGCTTATTTCAGTAAATCCAAATTCAAGTCCTTTACGATAAGCATGTACGTTCATCGTTATTGTCCTAAATGTGTCGCCGAAACTACGGAACCAGTCCAATTGTGTTTGATTGTTACCTTCGATTGCTTTTAACATCTCATTAAAGATTTCCGCTTCATAAGGTATCAAGTGATGATCAACGATATAATCGGTGATTTGATTTTTTGATTGAAGATTTAATACAAGGCTTTCCATAACATTTAATTTATTTTTTAATGCGGGTATTAAAAGCATGATGGCAGTTGTCAAGGGCCCCGGTTTGCCGGGGTTTATATACCCTTGACAACTGCCCGGCAGGCTTTACCTTTGCATTCCTAAAAAAGAAATTAGATGGAAAGTCGGTAAATCCAATCAATTACAAACACTCTTATGGGGACAAAGCAAGGGCCTGCATGCCGGATGGGCGCGAAGAATTGGTCAGGTAAAGCGCAGCGGTACGGTCCAATTCGGACAATGGGCAAGGAATACAGCAGGCAGGCTCTTGCTGAGCGGCTGGCAAACAAGGTTTGGCATGAAGCCGGGGCGCGAATGCCGAACCTTGTTTGCCAGCAAGGCCGAAGTAGCGATTGCAGCGGCATCCTTTTTGAAAAAAAGATACAGCGGAAAGCGCGGGCCACGATAACATCGGGGCACTTCCCAAAATATCTTAGAAATCGCAATCCTTATTGTAAATGAGCTATTGATATTTCGGCAATTAACAGCGCCGCATTCTTAGGGCTTCCATCTTTTAACGACAATACAACAGAAATGCAATGGATCTGCAGTTAGATAACTTTAGATAACTTTTTAAAGATTTAATTTGCGTTATAAAATTGAGGCGACTCGAACGGTATAGGCTGTAAACAAGATGGAGAATTTAATTAAAAGAATGGGTGAAAAGACGAATCACAAGGTAAAGAGAATTTACCCTGTGTTGATAACTGATGAGGAGAAGGCAAAAGGTATAAAAGAATTAAGCAGATTAGAAATAGAAAGGAGGTTGCAAAAATTATACACCAAAAAATCATTTGTAGCGGTTAGTTTAAGCAGTAATGAGTTTTCGGAAAATACGAGTAATGAAGATTTTTGGCGAACTGAAATTATCCTTGAATGGATTATCGAAACATTTGGCCAAACAGACTTCTTAGTTTCAGATTCTCTATATAGGTATTATAATCAAATACTTTATGGATATGATTCTGCTCGGGCCCTCGCGAAAGGGATTTCAGATGGCAGACAATTTATCGCCACTGGCGAGCATTCTTTCAAATTCGGGCTGAGCTGATTTGGCTGTTGAGCAGGCCGTTACTCACGTATTAAATGAGCCTCCCGAAACAGCGGGTTTAATAATTGCTTTCTCTCAATGGTTTGTCACTAATATTTGATCTAAACTGGCACCACTATTTTGGCGGCAAAAAACAAGAGGCGGTATATGCTTAAAGCAAGAGGGATATGATGCCGTTTCCGTTTTTCTCTTATCTCCAGAACATTGTTATTCAGTTATTATTTCATTAATAGTGTAAACGCTCTAATAAAATTCTTTTGTTGTTTCCTAAAGCAAAATTTATATACCGCAAGAATCGGGTTTAAAGCCATAAGTTATCAGAATAACTTTGTAGCGCAAGTATTAGAAAGAACAGAAAGAAACAAATCCTAAAGGAATATGCTATGGAAAAGAATATAAAAACTGATAACCCTGAATTAACACTTGACCCGAAGGATTGGGATGAAATGAGAAAATTAGGTCACCAGATGATGGATGATGTAATGAATTATTTGCAAAATATTCGACGAGAACCTGTCTGGAGGAAAATACCTGACGAGGTGAAAATTCATTTGCAAGAGGATGTTCCGCAAGAGCCGCAGCCTATTGAAGATGTTTACAGGGACTTTAAACAAAACGTCTTTCCTTATACTAAAGGTAATATACATCCCCGTTTTTTTTCCTGGGTTCAGGGTACGGGAACACCATTTGGAGTATTAGCGGATATGCTAGCCTCTACAATGAATCCCAATGTAACCATTGGCGAACACGCACCAATGTATGTTGATAAGCAAGTAGTGAATTGGTGCAAAAAAATGTTGAATTATCCATCTTCAGCTTCGGGTATCTTATTGAGCGGTGGATCTATGGCTAATATTACCGCCTTAATAGTAGCACGAAATAATCAACTAAAAAAGAATGTACGGAAAGAAGGTTTGAACGCAGTAAAAAGTCAAATGACCTTGTACTGCTCGTCTGAAACACATAGTTGTATACAAAAGGCCGTCGAAGCTCTGGGGCTGGGGGCTGACGCAATAAGGAGTATTGCTGTAGATGAAAATAACAGGATCAATAATGATGTTTTAGAACGAGCTATTCAAAATGATATAAAAAACGGGTTTACACCCTTTTGTATAGTCGGCAATGCGGGTACAGTTAATACCGGTGCAATAGATGATCTTGATCACCTCGCAGCAATTTCAAACAAGTATGATTTATGGTTTCACGTTGATGGGGCTTATGGCGCATTAGCGAAGCTGACCCCCGGCTACGCAGTTCAGCTAAAGGCTATTGAAAAAGCCGATAGTGTGGCATTTGATCTTCATAAATGGTTGTTTGTGCCCTATGAAGTGGGTTGCGCCTTGATAAGAAACGCCGAAGCGCACCGGAACAGCTTTGCACTTACACCTAATTACCTTTTAAACGGAGAACGTGGATTAGCCGGCGGACCTGATCCTATAAACAATTATGGGCTTGAATTATCCAGGGGCTTCAAGGCCTTAAAAATATGGATGTCGTTAAAAGAAAATGGTTTAAAAAAATATGCCGCTATTATTGGCCAGAACATTGCACAGGCATTATACCTGGCTGAACGGGTAACCAAAGAAAATTGTCTGGAATTATTGGCCCCTGTTTCCTTGAGCATAGTATGCTTTCGGTTTAGAAAAGATGATTTAACAAATGATGAGTTGAATGCATTAAACAGGGAAATAATTTTTGACTTACAGGAAAGTGGTATCGCATCCCCATCATCAACAATCCTAGGCGGAAAATACGCAATACGTGTTTGTATAGTAAACCACAGAAGTGTAAAAGAAGATTTAGATGTATTGATCAGCGAAACACTGCGCATCGGTAATGAAAAATATAAATCATTAAAAAAGCCGGTAATCTCGATTAACGAAATTTTGAGCATTGCCAAATAAGTCGGTGACCTTACTTGGTCAAAGAAAAAGAATAAAGCTTATGGGTATTTGTCTTATGACGGATTTAAAAAACCTGTCGGTGAAATTATCAGGGAAAACTATAGAGCTGATTCCATTGAATAAAGGGCACTTCGCTGAACTTGACAGATTAGCAAAAGACAGCAGAATATGGGAGTCTTTCCTGTTTGACGGGTCAGATTCCGCAAAATTAATGGATGCGTTTAAAGCTGCCATTTCCGGGAAAAAAAAGAGCCACCAGTATCCATTTGCGATTTTTCATAAAAAAGACAAAAGGTTGGCCGGCACTACAAGGTTTTTGGACATACAGCCGGCACACAGACGATTGGAAATTGGAGCGACCTGGTTGCATCCTGACTATTGGGCAACCGACGTCAACTTAGAATGCAAGTTGTTGTTGCTAAACTATTGCTTTGAAACCTTAAAAACAGTAAGAGTTCAGTTTAGAACAGATGAAAATAATATGCGCTCAAGGAACGCAATACTAAAAATTGGAGCACAGTACGAAGGAATTATAAGAAATGATCTCATCAGGGAAAATGGAACCGTACGGAATTCCGCCTATTACAGCGTAATTGCTGATGAATGGAAAATGAAGAAAAATGAGTTAACAACATTGCTAAAAAATAAACGATCGCAGGCTAACCAAATACGGTTCAAAAAAAGTTATGATCCATAGGTGTTGTTCCCTCAGAAACAATGAATGGATATCATTCCTTAACACTATCGTCAAGCCTATTTAGTTCCTCACAAATTCCAAAAATGAAAATATTTTTAATCCCTAGTAATTCGCATAACAAACTAATACAACTTGCAAAGGCGATCACCCTTTTAACACCAATAGTCTGTAGTTTTTTGCTCTATTCATGCACTGGGCCGGTAAATGCAAATAACAAGGGAAATCTTGCTTTAAAGCTATATGCAACTTTTCGCCTTTCACCCAGGACTATAACAATAAACACGGATTATCCAACTAGTATACAGGGATTACAGGAAATAGAGATCCGCTCAAAGGTGGATGGTTTTGTTGAAAAAATATATGTCGACGAAGGATTGTCAGTAAAAAAAGGTCAGGTGTTATTTAAGATAGCTGCGCCTCAATATGAACAAGAACTAAATGCCGCGAAAGCCCAGGTTAACACGGCCGAAGCCGAAGTAAATGCCGCGCGGTTGGTTGTTGATAAAGTAAAACCTTTGGTAGAAAGAGATATTATAAGTCCTTACGAGTTAGAATCAGCCCGATATGCCCTGCAAACCAAAACGGCTGCCCTCGAACAGGCAAGGGCCTTATTGGCAAATGCAAAAACGAACTTAGGCTACACTATCATTACCAGCCCCGCTGATGGGGTGATAGGCTCGCTGCCCTATAAAATAGGGAGCCTGGTCAATAACACTAATACCAGCCCATTAACTTCAGTATATAACACAAGTACGATTTATGCTTATTTTTCGATCAATGAAAAAAGGCTTTTGGCTATTTCGAAAGATAGCATAGCGTCCGGTATTAATCTTAGATCAAAACTTGCAAACATTCCTTTCGTATCGCTTATACTTTCGGATGGCTCAATTTATAGTTATAAGGGGAAGGTGGAAACCGTCAATGGCTCCGTTAATTCATCAACAGGCTCAGCCAATGTACGCGCTGCGTTTGCAAACCCGAAAGGATTGTTGCGTAGCGGAAATAGCGCTACCATCAGGATACCAGCTATTGCAAAATCAGTTCTGCTTGTTCCTCAAAGCGCTACCTATGAATTGCAGGACAAGCGTATCGTTTACCTGCTTGATCATCATAATAAAATTAAATCCACACCAATTAAAGTATCGGATAGCATCGTTGGACAATTCTTTATTGTGGAAGATGGTTTGCACGCGGGGGACAAAATAGTTCTTGAAGGTATGGGGACAATCAAGGATGGTTCAGAGATAAAACCGTTGGAAGTCAATGAAGATAGTCTTTATCGTAGTCTTAAATAATGGCATAAATATGGGGTACTACTGGAATTTCAAATTAAAATATTGGATGAAAAAGCTATGCTTAAACGATTTATAGAGCGCCCGGTGCTTTCAACAGTTATTTCCGTCATCATACTAATCCTTGGTATTCTGGGACTGGTGACCCTTCCGGTCGCTCAGTACCCTGATGTTGCGCCCCCCGCTGTAATAGTAACAGCAACTTACACCGGGGCCAACGCCGATGTGGTGTTGAATAGTGTAATTACTCCCCTCGAAGAGCAAATAAATGGGGTGGAGAATATGACGTATATGACATCAACGGCAAGCGACGATGGCTCTGCAATTATTACCATTTATTTTAAGGTTGGCACTAACCCGGATCTTGCTGCTGTAAACGTTCAGACCCGTGTGTCGAGGGCAACCAGCCTGTTACCGGCAGAAGTAAACCAATCTGGCGTGGCAGTGGTGAAGAGCCAAAACAGCCAGCTGGTGTATTTTTCGCTCTACAGTGAAAACAAAACTTATGACCAAACCTTTTTGCAAAATTACCTTAAAATAAACCTGGTGCCGCAAATACAACGCATTGCGGGTATGGGCGTAGTAAACGTATTCGGTTTTAAAGATTATTCGATGCGTATCTGGCTAAAGCCCGATCTGATGTCACGTTATGGCCTCGTTCCGGCCGATATATCGGATGCCCTTGCAGATCAAAATATAGAGGCTGCTCCAGGTAAGTTCGGTGTCAGCAGCAATCAGCCTTTTCAATATGTTATTAAATACAAAGGGAGATTGAAGACAGCGGCCGAATTTGGTAACATCATACTCAAATCGGTTGGAACGGGACAATTATTGTATTTAAAGGACGTGGCTCGCATTGAATTGGGCTCACTGGACTACTCATTCGATATTCAAACAGATGGTTTGCCATCTGTGGGGGTACAGGTAACCCAGGCCCCAGGGTCTAACGCGCGCGACGTGATTAATGAAATGAAGAGGATACTGAGTATTGCAGCCGAGAACTTTCCTAAAGGCGTTAAGGTGGCTTACCTGGTCGATGCGAACAACTACCTTGACGCATCAATTGATAAAGTGATCCATACACTGATAGAGGCCTTTATCCTTGTATTTATTGTTGTCTTTATCTTCCTTCAGGACATCCGGTCCACGCTTATACCAGCCATAGCTGTGCCTGTAGCGATCATAGGCACCTTCTTTTTTTTGAACCTTTTTGGGTTTACAATCAACCTGCTCACGCTTTTTGCACTGGTATTGGCCATCGGCATTGTCGTGGACGATGCCATCGTGATTGTTGAAGCTGTACACGCAAAACTGGATACGGGCTATGAATCCGCGCGCAGCGCCACTATTAACGCAATGAATGAGATATCAGGTGCAATTGTATCCATCACCTTGATTATGTCGGCTGTTTTTATCCCTGTAACTTTTATTTCGGGTTCAACAGGTGTGTTTTTTAAGCAATTTGGCATAACATTAGCCGTGGCTATTTTATTGTCGGCTGTGAATGCTTTAACGCTTTGTCCGGCATTGTGCGCAATACTGCTTAAGCCCCTCAATATGCAGCACAAGAAAAAGGGGCCGTTCGGTCGGTTTTATTCGGTTTTTAACATAGCTTTTGCAGCGGCAACAAGAAAATACACCGATGGCGTTCGTTTTCTTGTACAAAAAAAATGGGTCGCGACAAGCATTATACTTGTTTTCATCACAGCATTGTTATTGCTGATAAAAACGACGTCATCAGGTTTTGTCCCAAATGAAGACCAGGGTATCATCTTCACGAGTATAAGCTTACCGCCCTCGTCTTCCCTTGGCCGCACTGATGCCATTACTACCCAGGTAGAGCATATAGTTCACACTTTACCGTCTGTTAACCACACGTTCAAATTGGTCGGATTCAATTTTATGGGAGGATATGGCAGCTCTTATGGGATGGTTAACATCAAATTGAAGGATTGGGACATGAGAAAGGGTGTAAATGTACAGGGTGTTATACAACAACTTATCAATAGAACAAACAACATAACAGGCGCCAATATTCTCTTTTTTACACCACCCACAATACGGGGTTTTGGCGCCAACAGCGGTTTTAATTTGCAGGTTCAGGACCGCGGGGGGCATACTACAGATGAGTTATATAAGGTAACCATGAATTTTTTAACAGCATTGAACAAACGGCCCGAGATTCAGAGTGCAAGCACATCATTTAACCCCAATTTTCCGGCCTACCAGGTTGATGTAAATACAGCCAAATGCAAAGAAGCTGGCATAAGCGTTAGTTCGGTACTTAACACGCTGCAAGGCTATTACGGAGGGGTATATGCTTCCAACTTTAACCGTTTTGGTAAACAATACCGGGTAATGGTACAGGCGGACTATGAGTATAGCGCTACCGAACAGAGCCTTGATAAAATTTTTGTAAGAAATCGTGACGGTATAATGGCGCCGGTCACAGCGTTCGTCTCGCTTAAGAAAATTTCCGGCCCCCAGTCCATTTCGCGGTTTAATATGTTTACCTCAATTGAAATAAATGGATTTCCTAATATCGGGTATAGCTCAGGCGATGCGATAAATACGATAAAAAAGGTTGCCTCGGAAAAATTACCTGCAGGTTATGGCTATGAGTTTTCAGGTCTAACACGAGAAGAGTTATCTACGGGCGAGCAGTCGTCACTCATCTTCCTGCTTTGCCTGGTATTTGTTTATTTCCTTTTAAGCGCACAGTACGAAAGCTATCTCCTGCCATTTGCGGTACTATTTTCACTGCCAATAGGCCTTTGTGGCACTTACTTGTTTGCACGTATCGCAGGTATTGACAGTAATATTTATCTCCAGATATCATTGATTATGCTCATAGGCCTGTTATCCAAGAATGCTATCTTAATTGTTGAGTTTGCAGCAGGAAACAGGCGTAGCGGCGCAAGTTTATTGGATGCAGCCATACGGGGTGCAGAAGTACGTTTAAGGCCAATTCTGATGACTTCATTTGCATTCATATTTGGGGTTATGCCTTTGGTTTTTTCATCCGGCGCAGGCGCGGTCGGTAACCGCTCAATAGGTGTCTCCGCGGTCGGTGGTATGTTTGTTGGTACGGTTTTCGGCATATTTATTATCCCGGTATTATTTATCATTTTTCAAACCATCCATGAAAAAATAACTGGTGGTCCCGCGTTAGTGAAGCCTGGCGATGGGGCATAATCTAAAATTTGAACTACATACAGCAAATCAGATGAAAAGACATTGTTATAAGTTCATATTTTTTATTCTGCCCGCAGTAATTATGATAGCGTCGTGTAAAATATCAAAGCGGTACAGTACGCCTGACATTTACCTTAACAATTTATATAGGGATGTTAATGATACAGACACGGCGAATCTCGCCACTATTTCATGGAAAACTTTGTTTTCAGATACAATTCTGCGAAACCTGATACAGGAAGGTTTAATTAATAATTTGAACCTCAAAATCGCCATTGAACGGATCAATGATGCAACCGCGGCATTGACGCAAAGTAAATTAGCTTCATACCCTGCCGTTTCAGGCAATATTTCAGCAAATCCCAGCCGACAATCCCTTGCCGCCCTAAATCTTCAGATGTATCCAGGTTACGATGTTAATTCGACAATTTATGAAGCAGCGTTGAACATCAGCTGGGAAGCTGACGTATGGGGCAAGATAAGTAGTTTTAAACGTGCGGCTTTGGCCAGGTATCTACAAACCGATGCCGCAAAACGTGTTATTCAAACGCAGCTGGTCGCTGATATTGCAAATAGCTATTTTGATCTTTTAGCTTTGGACAAACAATTGAAGATTACTAAAAAAACAGTGGAAAACCGCGTCGCAGAAGTGCAGACCATGAAATATCTTAAAGCAGGGGCGATAGTAACAGGCGCTGCGGTGGCACAAAGTGAAGCCAACCGTTATGCTGCGGAAGTATCAGTTCCTGAGATTAACCAGAACATCAGAGAAATCGAAAATGCTGTTTGCATTTTGGTGGGACGTGCGCCGGGGCCGGTAAACCGCACCTCATTGGATCAGCAAAATTTGGTTACAACGCTCAATACGGGTGTTCCAATGTCGCTGCTGCATAACCGTCCGGATGTGGAGCAAGCCGAATATGCGTTTCGTGAGGCTTTCGAAAACACGAATGTTGCCCGATCATATTTTTACCCATCCTTCAGTATCACAGCGCAGGGAGGGTTAAGCACACTAAGCCTTAGTAATTTTTTTACAGGTTCATTTTTTGTCAATTTGTTAACCGGGGTTACCCAGCCCATATTGAGCCAGGGTCAGAATAAGGCGCGTTTAAAATCAGCAAAGGCACAACAGAACGAGGCGCTTTTTAACTTTCAGCAATCACTGCTCACGTCTGGTGAGGAAGTGTCTAACGCTCTATTTTCGTACCAGTCAGCCGTCGAAAAGGAAGAGGTCCGGGCAAAGCAGGTAGCCGCATTACTAAAGGCTGTCGATTATACAAAGGAGCTTATGCGTTATAGTTCTGTTGCAAATTATACAGATGTGCTTACATCAGAACAGAACCTGCTTGCTGCAGAGCTAAATAGCGTAAATGACAGCGTCCAAAAATTGCACGCTATTGTAAACCTTTACCGCGCTTTGGGCGGTGGATGGAATTAGCAATTGCGCTTTGTATCACATTATTATATTTTTGAAAGTCATGCCGCTTAAATCGAAGCGTATTTATAAGCCGTGTCGCATAAAATTGTTACTATTTTTAGGTTCAAATTTGTTTTTTCAAGGTATTTAATGGCTGCGGCAACATTTGCACCCGAGGAATAACCAACATAAAGCCCCTGCTCCAACGATAGTATTTTTGTCATATGCGCGACCTCTTCATCCGGCACAGTTATAATATCATCAACCAAGTTGTGGTCCCAGTGACTGGGTATCAAACCATAGCCTGTACCTTGAATTATATGTTTGGTATCTTTTACTACTCCCGTTTTTAAAATAGCGGCATTTTCAGGTTCAACGGCAACACATTTGATATGCCGGCTTTTTGATTTTAAAAATTTCGACGTGCCAATAAAAGTAGCTCCGCTACCAATGGAGGCAATAAAAACATCTATATCTTTCAGATCGTTCAAAATTTCGGGTCCGGTAGTTTCAAAATGGGCTTTAAAATTGGAGGGATTGTTAAATTGGTCAACATAATATCCATTTTTTTCGCTGGCAATTTCTTTCGCAACGTCACTGGCATGTCCGATGTCTTTACCTGTCACCATGCCTGGGCTTCCGTCTATCTGGGGCGTTAACACAATCACTGCCCCTAAAGCCTTAAGTATCTTTCGACGTTCGGGGCTATTTCCCTCTGACATAACAGCGATAAATGGGTTCCCAAATTGTTTGCACACAACAGCCAAGCCTGCCCCCATGTTTCCGCTTGTCATTTCAACGACAGTCTGCCCTTTGGTCAGGTTACCTGCGGCGTAGGCATCCTTAATTACCTGCAAAGCTACCCTGTCTTTTACACTGCCACCTGGCTGCAAATGCTCCAGTTTTGCATATACCCGGCCACTGTATCCTTTGGAAATTTTGTCTAGCAACAATAAAGGCGTTTTGTTTATTAAATCTAAAGTGGTATTCATTTCGTGTAATAATTGACTTTTATCTGTACATTAAATGATATTGTGCGAAATTTATTTTACCGGATATGGGCCGTCTAAAAACTTCTCCGCATGGTATCCTTTGTTTCCTACAATTCGAGCCAAGGGACTGCGCAGGTCATCTCCGGCTTTCAGCCTGTCAATGATGTGCTTGAAATCATACTGTGGTTGCCATCCAAGGTCATTTCGCGCACGTTCATTAATGTATACTCTGTCAATCGCCGGAAACATCTTCCAGCCGCGACGCTTATATTCCATTTCATACTCCGGAATTAGCCTCCGTATAATCGGTTCCGTTTCAGTACGCAAATCCTTCATATCCTCGAACAAAAATGGGGTGGTTGCGCTAATTATATATTTGCCAAAGCCAATAGCAGTGGCACGGTTTATCGTTAAAATATGTGCGTTCACTGCGTCTTCGAGGTCCACACGTCGGAAGAGGTATTCATTTGCTTTGAGATTGCAGTCGGTGTAGATTTGCCGTACGCCCTTGTTGTCATCCTCCTCTGGAAAAAATCGTGATGTTCGCAGAACGATACAGGCCAGTCCGTGATTTCTATGAAACAGCTGACAAAGATCTTCGGCAGCAGCCTTGGTTACACCATAGATATTTTTGGGGACGGGCGTTACGTTCTCGTCCACCCACGCTGCAGAAGCTCCTGCCGGCGGCACAAGGGCATCACCAAAAACACTCGTTGTACTTGTAAAAACAAAACGCTCAATACCCGCTATTACGCATTCTTCAAGAAGGTTAAGTGTGCCTGTAATGTTTATGTCTACAAATTGCTGCGGACTATGCGTGACGATATGGGGTTTGTGGAGACTAGCAGCATGGAAAACGATTTTAACACAATCAAGACAACTCTTTATAAAAGAACGGTCAATGATAGAGCCTTGATGAGTAGTAAAGGGCGATTTCAGAATATCAATGCCAACGACCTCATATTTCATTGCCACCAAAGTGCGAACCAATGCTTCGCCAAGATGTCCAGCACTTCCAGTAACTAACACTCTCATATAGTAAAATTTTTAAAAATACATCTAAAGTGGTATTCATTTCGTGCAATAATAGACTTTTATCTATACATTAAATTTCGCACAATATCATTTAATAGCAAAGCAACTAAAACCCGTATCTTGCTTTTTTAAAGAATTTCCAGGAAATAATTTACGATAGTTTGGAAAAGGTGCTTGCGTTAAAAAATTATGTAAATAATGTCTATTAGACATATAATTTAATATTTCCGGCAAGGTAGTAGGCACAATCTCCTTATTGCCCTGGATAGCATTTGAATCGGCGGGTTGGTTATATTCAAGGGCGTGTTGAATTAAACTGCTATTGAATTTTCTGATTGATCGCAAAATGAATAAAATACTCAAAATGACAATTCCTGTGTTTGTGCATAATACTTCTATAAGCTGGTTTGCTTCCACTAAACCAAAAAATGCCAATGACAGCCACGGAGTAACCGCGCAATACATTGCGACCTCCTCTAAATATTGGTTTTTATTTCGGTCTGCTTGATATTTTTTTCGGATAGCTTTAAACATTACCCAAAGTAAAACCATTGCGTAAATGAAGGGGCTATCATTCCGTATTTTATATCAACATTTAATTCCCCGTTAATGGCATAGACTACTACAAAAAAAATTACATAGGGAAGCATTAGGAATAATGGGACGCCGTACAACGCATGCCATCGCAATGACTTTAAATCAAAAGCCTTATAAAAATAAAAAGGGAAAAAGGACGCCATTAAAAATCCGCTCCCGTATGCAATCATTTCCTGCAGGGAGATAGGAATATGTATTTTTGGATCAGGAAAAAGACCGCCTGTTATGTTATAAAACTGGAATAGAAATAATAACAAAAGATACCACAGGACAATATAATGGCCAAGAAATTTTTGCTCAAGAAAGTATGAGAGAGGCCGTAATGAAAAAACAAAGTCAGATTTATACTTCCGAATTTGTTGAACAACCGCATTTTGAACTTAAATTTAAAAAAATGGGCATTTCTTTCCAATACAAGAATTTAATGCCACCTGCAGGAATAGGTACTGTTTATCCGCATCTGCGGGTAGTCGACAATTGGGGAATATTGACTGTTGATAAAGGTGCGCTATTAAGTTCCGATTGGACTAAGGTCAATGTAAGTATACCTTTGACAATTACAAAAGAAAAAATAGCCGGTGATGGGTGGACTTTAGAGCTAAATTCGAATTACACAATAAGAAAGGATATTTTTGACAATAATTTTTATGTCACTAAAATGAATTAGCTGATTGTCAATCATCTTAACGAGTCACGAAAAAAACTTAGAAGGTGTCAGGCCGTATCGGCTTTTAAATAAATTAGTGAAAGTTCCTAAGCTTTCAAAGCCAATTAGATGGCAAATTTCACTAATTGAAAAGTTGCCTGATTTTAGGAGAACCACAGATTGCTCCAATCTTTTATTCATAATATATTGATGTGGCGTTACTCCATACATATCCTTAAATATTTTTAAAAAATGAAATTTATTTAAGCACGCTTCCTGGGCAATTTGTTCAATTGTTAACGGTACGAACGCATTATCTTCCATGTATGAACGGCCCAGTGTAATTCTCTTATACAACTCCCCTTTTGTCGATGTCCTTTTAGCCTTAATCTTTTCAATTTGCTTTAAGGCGACCGGTTGCAAGTCCAAAAAATTTGAAATAAGATCAAATAGATGCGAATCTAAATTCCAGACTTCCGAAGCATTTGCCCGAATCTTTATTAACGAGTCTTGGATTGCTTCATTGTAAAAAAAGGGAATAGCCGGGGCATGAAAATCCATCTCACTAGGCTGGTTTGAATTTTCTAAAAGATATTCAATATTTGAAGCACGATATTTGGCAATATCAGATATAAAATTCGAATTGAACATGATCAACAGCGTCTCGATTGGTAAATTATTTCGAAAATCGATCTGTAGATTATCACCGGCATTTAAGAAATAAAACCATTTTTCATTGGTTGATATCGCCCGATCATTCAATATATACGATCCTGAATTCTGGAAATTAGCTACTAACAAATATGGCGTTGTGTGTTTTGGATAATTATATTTCTTTGAACTGGTCGCATGAATTACACAATTATTAATATCAATGGGTTCAGAAGTTTTTGAAGTATTTGGGTTTGGTAGCTGAAATCTGATCATTTGAAAAAGTTAAATTCCACTTTAATTTTTTTGATGTAAAACTAATAATATTATTTATTGTGCATTATAGTAATACATATTGGTAAAAACCCAATTTTCAATAAATTCCCGACGGCCTATGTCGGTAGTTTTGCATCGAGATTTATTTGAGAATGGGCGAACGCTGGTTTTAAGATTGAATTGTGAGCAAGTTTTCGTCCATTAACAATTTAAGTTAATGATGTTCAGTAAACTAAGAATTGAAAGGAAAAAGCACTTCATTACCCAAAGTAAACTTGCACTCAAAGTCGGCATCTCAAGGCAATCTATCAGTGCTTTTGAAAACAACAAATGTATTCCGTCAATTCTTTTGGCATTAAAAATTGCAAAGAGTTTAAATAAACAAGTTAAGGACATATTTATATTGGAAGATAGCGACACGTAAGCAACGCTTTAATAAGAGACTAATAAACGTCCTGAGAAATAAGAAAACGTCATATTGATAAATCTTTAATCGAACAATGGATTGAATTGACAATTAATTTTATAAATATCCCATAAAGGAAAACTGGTAATTTTTAAAGAAGATGGGAACAGTGCTGTTTGCTGATACGCGGGCTTGCTTGTTCTGTCT
>DASRTD010000095.1:0-16672 GCA_035656115.1 Mucilaginibacter sp. | reverse complement strand
AAGAAGTTTTATTGAATACGATCGAAGTTAGTCGCTGGGAACTTACCTTGGGGAGCACGGTTAATAATTGCTGCATAGAGGAAGATGCCTTGTCGCAATTATTGGACAACGACCCGGGCATTGAAGTAATAAAAGATTTGATTTTTGAGTTTAGGGCTTCCGCGGTTATGTCGGCCCTGAAAATGACTTGCCGGTTTATTAAAACGAATATTGGCAGTGAAAAATTCGACAGGTTATTAAGAGATTTTTGTTCTGTAAATGAATCTGAAATATTTGGCTATAGCAATGCGGAACGGTTTTCCCGGTATTTACAACAAATCAACCTCCCGATACCGAACTTGGATGATATGCTTCGATTTGAAATCGCATCACTGAATACTACAATGGATGGCATCAAACGATTCGTCGATTTTAGTTATAATCCATTCCCTGTCTTTGCATCATTGGCAAACTATCAAAGGCCAAATATACCCCTGGAGCCAGGCCCTACCTATAGGCTTGAAATAGTTCCCGACGAGGATTTCAAACAAGAAAACAGCAATTTGTCAAAAATCAACACAATTTATCATGACTAACGTATATGCCGCTCAAACTCATTTTCCACACAGGTGAAGTCTCTGCTTCGGCAATTTCCGGTACCCCGGCAGTCACGGTAACAGTTTCATAAATTTCAATGCCTGCCGTGAGAGACCAACTGCGGTGGTCGCAATAGTCTTTGAATGTTCAAACACCCATTCAATATTTTCATTCGATAGGTTGTCGCTGTAAAATGATTCGATGATGATGGGCTGGATAGCGCTGTTTACTCTTGAAGAGTTGAATATACCACGTCGCCGGGGTTGATCGACTTGTCTTGAATTACCAAAAACCGTGTTATTACGATCAAAGAAGCCATTTGTAAGCGCTTATAAATGAAAAAAGTTGCCTCTTAAAAAAGAAAATTGACAATGGCTCGTCCGGGAAAAATTTAAAACTGCAACCTTTTTTTTAAGCGGCGTCTTATTCATGGATGTCAAATTCAATGATAGCGATGGGTGTTAAAACGATGCTGTGTGCGCTGTTTTGTCTGACCTTTCTATCTGCCAAATCCCAGCAAACGGCTGAAAAACAAATCCGAGAGACACGGTATTTGTTGTATTTACCTGACGGTTACCGGGAAGATACCGGCAAGCGATGGCCCCCATTGCTCTTTCTCCACGGTAGCGGGGAAAGCGGCGATAACCCCGAAAGCGTCAAGACTAACGGACCACCCAAACTGATCGCTGAAGGGAAAAAATTTCCTTTTATCGTGATTTCGCCCCAGGCGCCTGCCGGCGAAGAATGGGAACCGGCCGAACTCTACCATTTCCTCGAGGCTATGAAACAAAAATACAGGGTCGATAACCGGCGGATCTATTTGAGCGGGCTGAGCATGGGTGGTTTTGGCGCCTGGGCCCTGGCCATAGCACACCCGGAAGAGTTTGCGGCAGTCATCCCGGTCAGCGGTGGAGGCGACACGGCCAGGGTTTGGCGGTTGCGTTATATGCCGGTCTGGGGCTTTCACGGCGGCATGGATACCATCGTACCCTTAAAAGGGAAACAAAAATGATCGATGCGCTGTCCAAATGGAACAGTACGGCGCGGTTTACAGTTTATCCCGGAGGCGGGCACGATGCCTGGACGGCTGCATATGGGACAGACAGTTTATATCGCTGGATGCTGGCGCAAGAGAAACACGAGTTTTCGCCCTGCCCGGTGGACTCGCTTCGGCTGTCCGGATGTACCGGCAACTACATAAACGACAACCAGGATACCTTAAAGCTGCGCCTGACCAAAGGAGTGCTGACCATGACGAACGCCCAGGGCGATCCTGGGGGCTGATCCCTGCGTCGGCTACGGTATTTTACGTCTATAATGATATCGTTCTCGACATGCGGTTCAGCCTGGACCGGAGGGGTCGGGCAACTGGGTTCCTCTCGCTGGGCAACAATAAAATAGCATATAAAAAGGAAAAATAATGAAGACCAAAGAACACCTGCTGACTTTATTTTTTTGCGGTCTGTGCGCCATTTCACTCGCGCAGCCTTCCCGGGAAACGTTAACGGCATTGCTGGGGAAAATGCCTGTACCCCCTGCGCTACATGTCGACACCCTGGAAAAAACCAGGCTCGATAAAGGCTGGCGTTATAAGATCAAATACCTGGCTGAGGATTCCGATACGTATTACCATACCCCAAAAGATTATATCTATGCCTATTTGTTTGTGCCCTTTGAAGCCGCCCGCCATTCCCTACCGGCGATCATTGCCATTCACCAGGACGGCCCGCACGATTACCTGGGAAAAAGTGAGGTGGCGGGCCTGGCCGGCGACCCGGAGCAGTTCTATGGAAAAGAGCTTTTTGAACGGGGGTACATTGTGATCTGCCCCGACCGTTTTTATCATGCCCAGCGGCGGCGGATACCCAACCCGGACACGCTGGCCGATCTTTATGATGACGGCTATATGCTCATGTTGGATCATTGGGCGGGGCAATTGCTTTGCTCCGGGCGCTGTACGATAGGAAAAGAGGTTCATGACCTGGAGCGATCGATGGATGTGTTATACGCGACCAGGGGGGTGGACCAAAGCCGTATCGGTGCGATCGGGCATTCGGCGGGCGGGAATGTATTGGCTTATTTTATGTTTGCAGACCCAAGGGTCAAAGTGGGGGCATCCTCTTGCGGGGTTTTTGAGTTCAGCTCATTTTTCAATGAGGATGCAGCAATGAAGCGCCATGCCTGTTTGGCAATACCTGGTTTCATGGCCAACGCGACCACGGCAGATTATGTGGGCATGATCGCGCCAAGACCATTTTTGATGACCCGCGGTACGGAGGAATGGGGTTATGACACGCCGCAAGCCAAACAGGAAAGCATCGACCATGTGAAAATGACGAAAGATCTGGAAGCGGCGGCACGCATTTATTACCGCAAAAAAAATGTATCAGAGCGCCTGAAAACTATCTATTTCGATGAAAACGGCGGTTTTCATGCTTTTCCGCCTAAAGTAAAAGAAACGGTGTATGCCTGGCTGGATAGTTATTTAAAAAAATAAAAGTAAATGTTTAACGGCAGGTAATTGAGATCGCTAATCCTGTTCTATTTTTATCTCAGGCAATGCATTATTTTTGGATAGAAGCATATGAAAAAGATAGTATTGTTACTGCTGTTAGCTATAAACAGCAATTTGTTTGCACAGCAATCCAAAACCGAAAAAATTGATTCTTTGATGACTGCCGTGTACAACCGCGGGCAGTTCACCGGTTCCATTCTGATCGCAGACCATGGCAAGGTGGTTTACGAAAAAGCTTTCGGCTTGGCGGACAGGGAAAAGAAGATTCCCTTTACGGTTAATACGCAGGAATATATCGGTTCCATCTCAAAACAGTTCACCGCAATGGGGACCATGATCTTAAAGGACCGGCAAAAGCTGAATTACAACCAATCCATCCGGGATTTTTTTCCTGAACTGCCGGCTTTTATGCAGCCGGTTACGATAAGGAACCTATTATACCATACTTCCGGCCTGGCAATTTTTGATGACCACCCGGACATGACCGAAAAAGACGTTTTTAATATCTTGCTGAAACAGGATAAACTAAACTTTACACCGGGCGAAAAGTTTGAATACTGCAATGCGGGATACTCGCTTTTGGGAATGATCATCGAAAAAATATCCGACCAGAGCCTTAATACCTTCATGACGGAAAATATTTTCAAACCGCTGGGTATGGATCATACCGAAGTTAACGAGATCAGCCACCGTAACACAAGCAGGGCCATTGGTTATACCATGTATGGGGGTATTGATAGTTACGATAGCTTTATGGGCGGCAATGTTTCTATTATCTCTACCGCAGCGGACTTATATAAATGGGATGAGGCGCTTTATCATTTGAAGCTGGTGAAGCCTGAAACATTGGCTGAGGATTTTACGCCGTCGGACCAAGTAATGAAAAACCCGGCGCTTTTGCTTAAAGATAACACGTTCGGCGATAAAAGTTATGGTTTCGGTATATGGATAGCGATGCGTAATGGCGCTAAAGACTTTTTCCATGACGGCGCTTTCAGCGGGTATATGACTTACAACGAGCGGATGACAAGCAGCCATACGACGATCATTGAAGTAAGCAATCTCAGACACGATCCTGTCTATGAAATTCGCGAGGCTATTGTCAACATACTCGAAAACAGGCCCTACCGCCTGCCCAAAATAACGGCAAGTGTGTGGTTAAACGATAAGATCGCTGCCGCCGGCATCGATTCTGCCATTTCCGGAGCCCGGGTGCTTTTGAACAACTACGCCGCCGATTATGATTTTTCGCAAAATGATTTGAATGGCTATGCCTATACCCTCCTGCGGGCAAACCAGGTAAACAATGCAATAAAGGTGTTTGAGCTGAACACCGAGCTTTACCCGAATTCATGGAACGTTTATGACAGCCTGGCGGATGCTTATGAAAAAGCGGGTGATAAAGCAAAGGAGCTGGAAAATTGCAAAAAAGCTTTAGAACTGGACCCGAACAATGAATATGAGAAAAACCGGGTAAAAGGATTACAGTCCAATTGAGTTTATAATGGCAAGCTGAACAGGTCATTCAAAACCGGACGGCTTAATGTTCGGTTTTGTTACAATAATTGGTGTAAACAAAACGCTATCAACTATATATCAGCAAGTTAATGATTTGGAACAGTGATTGACCTGATAAAACTTCTTGAATGCACATACGCTCCATATCAGCCCCTATGACCTGGCCTTCCTGGGAACGATATTTATCGGGCTGAATTTCACCCTGCTGTTGTGGTTCGGCAAAAGGATCAACCGGGCCGCAAACCGGTTTCTTGCCCTGGCACTGGCCACCATCGTTTTGTGGATGGCCTGGCTATTGGGCATTGACATCCACCTGACGACCGACTTTCCGCACTGGAGTTGGCTGCCGCTGCAATTTTCGCTTGCACTTGGCCCCCTCATCTATTTTTATGTGCTTAAAATTACACGGCCGGCATACAAACTCCGTTGGAAGGACCTGCTCCATTTCAGCCCCTTGTTGCTGCAACAGGGCGTTTTGGTATTGGAGGTTAGGGAGAGTATACGGACTGGTGCGGCAACTTATGATACACTGATCTTTCGACAACTGAGCCCTGTATCGCAGTTGCTGGCGGTAATCTCCGTGATCACCTACCTGTATCTGTGCCGCAGGCTGATCCGGGCCTTCCACTGGCGACTGAAGGCGAATGTGATCGATAGGTCCCCATACCAGTTGCGCGGGCTGCGCCGGTTACTGACCGGTTTCGGCCGCTTATGGTTATTGTGGACACCATTTACCGCCTTAAATTTTTTTTATTCCCATAACCACTCAGGCATACATCCTTATTATCCTTTGTACTTGCTTTTAGCCGTAATGATGATCCGGATAGCGGCAGCTGCCTTTTTGAGGCCCGACGTTGGCGTACCGGTACTTACGCTCCCGGTTTTAAAGCCATCGCCCGCGGCAGAACTGAAGCAAAAAGGCACCTGGCTACGGAAAGTCACGGAAGACGGGCTGTTTTACCAGGATACGGAACTAAGCTTATCCTCGCTTGCTGAAGAGTTGGACATACATCCCCACGAATTATCGCGGATCATTAATATCGCCCTCAAAAAAAACTTCAATGATTTCATCAATGAATATCGTATCCGGGAGGTAACCCGCAAAATGCAGGACCCGGCTTTTGACCGCCTGACACTGCTGGGCATTGCTTTCGACTCCGGGTTTAATTCCAAATCTACCTTTCACCGCACTTTCAAACAAATGACCGGGCAAAGCCCGGCAGAATACAAGAGCTATCTGGAAAAAGAGCTCCCAACTTATCATTTGAGACCTTATTCCCATTCTGCCGCTTTAGTTTTGAATCACGAAGCCACGCCAAGGTGGTCTTCTGAAAAATTAAAACGTAATTATATGATTAAGAATTTTTGGATGGTTGCCTGGCGCAACCTACTCAGGAACAGAACGTCTTCCCTGATAAATATTGGCGGTTTGGCCGTTGGGCTTGTTGTAGCCATGGTATTGGGCCTATGGGTCTGGGACGAACTTACCTTTGACCAGTATTGTAAGAATTACGACCGGATCGCGCAGGTCATGCAGCAACAGACCTATAGCGGCCAAATTTCAACCCAGGGCGGTATTTCATTCCCCATGGGGCGGGAACTGCAAACTACCTATGGAAGCTATTTTACGCATGTCGTCATGTCCTCCTACGCCGCCGACCATATCCTGGCCGCAGGCAATGAACATTTTTCCCGGTTTGGAATTTTTATGGACAAAGAAGGACCTGAAATGTTTTCTTTAAAAATGACGGAAGGGAACTATACCGCCTTGAGTGACCCGCATTCAGTGATTATTTCGCAAACCGCCGCCAAAACCATTTTCGGCAACAGGGAAGCCTTGCATCAGCTCCTGCGCGTTGACAATAAACTGGACGTAAAGGTGACCGGGGTTTATGAGGATCTTCCCCAGAATACGACGCTTTATGGTATACATTTTATAGGGGCTTGGGATCTTTATAAAATTTCCGAGCAATGGATCATGCAGGCGGACATGCAAAACCAATGGGATAATAATTCTTTCCAGCTTTTCGTGCAGCTCGCGCCAAACGCGGATATAGCATCCGTCAATAAAAGGATCATCAACAGCAAGCAGGATCATGTAGCCCCGGCGGATAAAATCGAACAGACAAAGATCTTCCTCAACCCAATGAGCGACTGGCACCTGCGTTCCAACTGGGATGCTAACGGGAACGCTGAGGGGGGGCTGATCATTTATGTGCGGCTTTTTATCATCATCGCCATTTTCGTGCTGCTGCTTGCCTGTATCAATTTCATGAACCTTAGCACGGCCCGCAGCGAAAAACGCGCCAAAGAGATCGGTATCCGCAAAACGATCGGTTCCCTGCGTTGGCAAATTATCGCGCAATTCTATGCGGAGTCTATTCTGGTGGTGTTGATTTCCTTTGTTTTGTCGATCTTGCTTGCAGCGTTATCCCTGCCGTTTTTTAACAGCATTGCCGGCAAGAACATGCACATCCCCTTTACCAGTCCCGCTTTCTGGATAGCCGCAATGATTTTTGCAGTAATCAGCGGTCTCATCGCGGGCAGCTATCCGGCTATCTACCTCTCCTCCTTCGACCCGGTCAGGGTACTCAAGGGCACCTTCAAGGCGGGTAAACTGGCGGCTTTGCCCCGAAAGGTATTAGTCGTTTTACAATTCACCATCTCCGTTGCGCTGGCCATCGGCACCATCGTCGTCTATAAACAAGTGCAGTATTCCAAGGACCGCCCCATCGGCTATGACAGCAACGGCATTATGACGGTGATGATGAAGACGCCCGATTTTTATGGCCAGTCCGCGGTCCTGCAGAACGAGCTGAAAAAATCGGGTGCTGTAACTGAATTTGCGGAAGCCGCCGGGTCGGTGACCAATCCCGTGTCGACCAATAACGGGTTTTCCTGGCCGGGTATGCAACCGGGCACAGGGGTGGATTTTGTGACCGTCACGGTTACCTATGATTATGGCAGGACTGTGAATTGGCAAATTAAACAAGGGCGCGATTTTTCGCGCGATTTTGCCACCGACAGTTCAGCAGTGGTGTTGAATGAAACGTCCGTTAAGGTAATGGGATTGAAAGATCCGGTAGGCGCCACGATCCGCCGGGGAACCGGCCCTGGTTCCAAAGTGTATCATGTGATCGGGGTGGTCAGGGATATGGTGATGGTCTCACCCTATAATCCTGTGCAACAGGGTATGTTTTTTATGGATTTTGACAACGTGAACTGCATCCTCATGAAACTTAACCCGAAGCAAAGCATCGCTTCTTCTTTATCCAAAATCGAAGCCGTTTTCAAAAAATTTATTCCTTCAGTGCCCTTCGAATATACATTTGCCGATACAGATTTTGCTTCGAAATATGCGGAGGAAGAACGAATCGGGAAACTCTCCTCTATCTTTGCGGCACTGGCCATATTCATTTCTTGCCTGGGGCTGTTTGGTCTGGTGGCATTTGTAACCGTGCAGCGTACCAAGGAAATCGGAATGCGGAAACTGCTGGGGGCCTCCGTAGCCGGTCTCTGGCTACTACTTTCCTGGGAGTTCATAGTTCTCGTGGGGATATCTTTACTGGTCGCCATCCCTGTTTCGTATTATTTCATGCATAACTGGCTCTTGAATTATGCCTACCGGACAAGCCTCTCCGCCTGGATTTTTGCTGCGGCGGCAATCGGAGCGTTTGCCATTACACTGATGACCGTGAGTTATCTCGCAGTCCGGGCAGCGAAGGCCAGCCCGGCAATGAGTTTAAGGAGTGAGTGATGACGACATGGCTCCCTGGCTGTGGCCGAGGGTGCTTAACAGCAGGTAATTGAGTGCGCTAATCCTGTTCTATTTTAAAGTCAGGCAATGCTTTAGTTTTGGAAACCGCTGACTATATTGGATGGTAAAAAATATTCATTATACGGTAAAAGGGCTGGAACGGTTCGGCCCGAAAACGTTCTTTATCATAACACCGATTTCAATAACCCGTAAATCCGGGACTTTACTATTAATTAAACAACATGATGAAAACATTATTTAGACTAACTGCACTAAGTTTTTTAGTTCTTGTTCTTTTTGCACCATCTGCGGTTAGTGCGCAGGACAGTCCGCGCGAAAATGTTAGCGGGTCAATCAATGGCGCAAAGGTTACCATCGGGTATGGCAGCCCGTCCGTACGTGGAAGAAAGATTTGGGGAGGGCTGGTGCCCTATGGGCAAATATGGCGGACAGGCGCTAACCCGGTGACAGAGATCCAGACCGACAAAGACCTTAAAATCGAAGGTAAAACGTTGCCTGCCGGTAAATACAGCATCTTTACGGTTCCTGGCGAAAATGAATGGAAAGTGATTTTTAACTCAGAAACCGGGCAGTGGGGCATTAAAGGCGACGGATCCGCAAATGATGATCCTTCAAAAGATGTGTTGACCGTAACTGTTAAACCAAAAAAATCACCCGGCTTTCATGAAAAGTTAACTTTTACGATTAACAAAGGAGACTTCACACTCCTGTGGGAAAATTTAGCGGTCCCTGTTGCGGCGAATTAATCGGGTTAAATTTACTCGAAAGTTCGACGACGTCTTTTGCCATTGAAACCGGCGCCCGCCTATGTAAAGTCCCGAACTAACGCGTTTTGGCAAAAAGGGTAAAAATCATACAGAAAAGCGCCGAACGGTTGCCTGGTATTTTATTTTAATAATGAAAAAGATATTTCTGTTGCTCTTGTTGCCTTTACAGCTTTTAGCGCAAAGCAGTTCATTCCGTTCCTTTAGAAATTTTCCGTTGACAACGCAATTATGCGTGTCTTTAAAGGGGTCTAAAATTGCATGGGTGTTAAACGAAGCAGGAAGGCGAAACGTCTATGTGGCTGAAGGCCCGGATTACCAGCCCAGGAAGTTAACCGACTATGCGAATGACGACGGCCAGGAAATTACAAGCCTGGCCATTTCGCCTGACGGCAAATGGGTGGTATTTGTCAGAGGAGGAGATCATGGCGGCAACGCTGACTTAGACCGACCAGTCAATCCTGGTTCAGACCTTAATGCATTTAAAGTGCAGGTAGTAAGTATTCCCTTCGAAGGGGGTAAAATTAACTACCTGAGTGAAGGTGACACACCCGTCGTCTCATGTCGTGATTCGGTCGCTTTTATTAAAAACGATCAGGTCTGGACAGTTCCTGTCAACGGTTCAAGTGCTGCGAAAAGCTTGTTTGCAACAAGGGGCGCGGTAAGCTCCCTTGAATGGTCGCCGGATGGGAACAGTCTGTTATTTGTTACGGACCGGGGCGACCACAGTCTCGTAGGTATCTATAAATATTCATCCCCAAATATCAAATGGATAGTGCCCTCTTTTAATAAGGATATTTTTCCGTGCTTCTCGCTGGATGGCCGCAAAGTTGCTTTTATCCGCCTGCCCGGAACGGGCGGCGCTCCCGACTCGATCATGGCAAATACAAAATTACCCTGGAGTATTTACATAGCCGACGTTGCCGGCAGTAATGCTCAACTGCTCTGGAAGTCGCCGGCAACGCTTCGTGGCTCGATGCCCGAATTTGAAGGGGAGCCAAACTTATCCTGGGCGGCAGGTGACCACATCGTGTTTTATTCCTATCAAGATGGCTGGCCGCATCTTTATTCTATTCCGTCTGAAGGAGGTAAAGCAATTTTGCTGACGCCCGGCGACTATATGGTTGAGCAAATCAAATTGAGTGCCGATAAGAAATACCTGGCCTTTATCGTAAATGCAGGTAAGGACCAGTTGGATATTGACCGGCGGCACATTGCAATGGTCAGCGTTGATAAACCTGATATGAAAATAATCACGCAGGGAAACGGCGTTGAATGGAGCCCTGTCATTATGGATGGCGATCATACCCTGACAGCTATAAGTGCAACACCCCAAAGGCCGCCGTTGCCAGCCATCATAAACCTGGACAATGGTGCAATTCAATTGCTTGGTGCCGAAAACATTCCACCTGATTTTGCTGAAAATGAATTTGTGACGCCTAAACAGGTGATCATCAGGTCCGGCGATGGCACGGTCATTCATGCGCAATTATTTGAACTTGCAGGAAAGGCGGGTAAAGCGCCGGCCATTGTTTTTGTTCACGGGGGCCCCGAAAGGCAAATGCTTCTTGGCTGGCATTATATCGATTATTATGCCAACACGTTTGCGTGCAACGAATACCTGGCTAGTCTTGGCTTTGTGGTCTTATCCGTAAACTACAGGCTGGGCATAGGTTATGGGTACGAATTTCATAAACCGCAAAATGCCGGGCCCGCCGGGGCATCCGAATACGGGGACGTCAAAGCCGCCGGCGAATGGCTGCAAAAGCAACCCTACGTCGACGCGGGGAAGATCGGTATTTACGGCGGATCATATGGCGGTTATTTAACCGCACTTGCCCTGGCGAGGGATTCAAAAATATTTGCAGCCGGCGTTGCGATTTCCGGCGTGTATGATTGGCTAAGTTTCACATCCATGATGACCACGTACAACCATAAATATGAAAAAGCGCCCGACTACGATAAGGCGATTGAAACGGCCTGGCTATCCTCCCCGGTATCCGCGATAAATAACTGGAAGTCGCCTGTTCTGATTATTCATGCGGACGATGATCGAAATGTTCCCTTTAACCAAGGTGCAGACCTTATCAACAGGTTACAGAAACAAGGTGTCCCATACGAAATCCTCATGGTACCTGACGATACGCATCGCTGGATGACCTTCGATAACTCGGTAACTGTCTTTTCCGCTGTTGCGGATTTTTTCACCCGGCAGTTTAAAAAATAATGGACACCATAAAGGTTACGCTCATTCAATAAAAGGAATTGCTCCCTTTTGGGCAAACTATCTCCTCCGGAAACTGGAAAGCGCCAGTAAAACCGGCGCCCCGGCAGCCAAATGCGTACACCACCTGTAACGGAAACGAACACCGTAAGGGCCGTATTATTTTATAAATCACTAACAGAAAGCAACTTATCGATTTGGCATGAGTTTTAAACTTCGTTCTTGAAAATCCTAAGTTCATGAACGGTCTCATTGTAAGCGATTACCACGGCGATACGGTCCATTTTATGCAAACGACTGATATTGGTCTCCGGCAGGTCAGTTATCGGGCGGGCCATGTTGACTGGCACCATCATGAGCAGGCGTTCTTCTCCCTGGTATTGGACGGTGAAATGACCGAAGCTACCACCCGTCACCGATACGCCTGCCGGGCCGGCACACTGTTGTTTCAAAACTGGGAAGACCGGCACCAAAATACGGCCTTGCGACCGATAACGAGCTTTTACGTGGAGGTCCGGCCGTCCTGGGTCAGGAAAAATATGGAAAATGAGCATTTATTCCGGGGGCATACGGAAATAACCCACCCTGCGGTCAAAATACTTTTTCATCGCATTTTCAGCGAAACAAAAACCGCGTTGCCGCATGCCGGGCTGGCAATCGAGGAACTATTGCTTCAGGCTTCGGATTGGATGATGCGAAAGCCGGAACATGACCGCCATTCAAAGCCAGAATGGATCAGCCTTTTGGACGTACTCCTGCATGAACTCCCTGACGAGCAGATTTCACTGGAAAACCTGTCCATGCATCTCGGTATCCATCGCGTACATCTCTGCCGGATGTTCCGCAAATATTATCGTTGCACTTTAAGCGATTATCTAAGGAAGCTGAAAGTAGATCGTTCTTTTACCCTGATGCGGGACAAGCAGCGTACGCTTACTGAGATCGCTTTCGGCTCCGGTTTTGCCGATCAAAGCCACTTTATTCGCTGTTTCAAGACGCTCACAGGCCTAACACCCAATGCGTATCGAAAGATGATCTCCTGATGGCCGCGGGCATGTTGTGCAAGCCGCGACCATAACGGCATTTTTCGAAGACCAGGTTAATTTTGTTCTATTTATTGCCGGCGAGTTCCCGTAATATTGGTTTTCATTTGCAGAAAAACCGTATAGATCATACACTATCAAACGACTAATAAACATTATTTCCGCCCTGTGCTGCATGCTTCCGGACACTAAAAAATCTTTTGATCATGAAAAAATTACTTTTACTGGCATTGTTCGTTGTGGTGACCGGTTTCAGGAATCCGGTAAACGAAAATTTAACCCCCGCCGAGAGGAAATTTGCTATTGACTATCTGAACCAAACCAGGGCACGGGTGCTGAAGGACATCAAAGGCCTCAGCCCGGCCCAATTGAATTTCAGGGCAGATAGCACCAGTTGGTCCGTAGCTGAATGTGTAGAGCATATTGCGCTCGCCGAGACCAATATTTGGAATTGGCTGCAGGGCGCTCTTCAACAGCCGGCCGCACCGGATAGGCTGAAAGAAGAGCGGTACACGCCGCATACATTGATCCGTATTGTCACCGATCGGACGCAGAACAAAGCGACAGCGCCGTCGGCATTTCAGCCGGAAGGGAAATTTTCCGACCTGGAGGCCGCCATTAAGGCTTTTAACACCCGCAGGGATTCTACAATTGCCTATCTCCGATCCACGACGGACGACCTTAAAGATCATTTCATCGTTCATCCTCAATGGGGCACGCTTGATCTCTACCAGGGCTTCATCATGCTTTCCGCACATTGTGCCCGGCACACCCTGCAGCTGGAGGAAGTGATGGCAAACCCGAATTTCCCGAAACAATAATCCTGTCGGGGTCATGCAAATGACAGGAATGCCCAATTTATGCACGTTAACGTAAAATCATGAGGAAACTCATTACCCTGACCATACTGGCGGTAAAAAATCTTCAGCGCAATTCCTGTAAGATTTGTTACCGGTAAATCCGAAAAGATTACCTATCAAGCAAGCTGACGGTAGATCGTTCTTTTACCCTGATGCGGGACAAGCAGCGCACACTGACTGAGGTCGCTTTCGGCGCCGGTTTTGCCGATCAAAGCCACTTTATTCGTTGTTTCAAGACTCATACTGGCTTAACACCCAATGGGTATCGTAAGATGATCTCCTGATGACCCTGGCATGCTGCCGCCAGCCGCCACCATAGCGGCATTTTCCGAAGAGCCACCATAGCGGCATTTTCCGAAGACCTGGTTAATTTTGTTCTATTTACTGCCGGCAAAATCCCGTAATATTGGCTTTCATTTGCAGAAAAACTGTATAGATATTGGATAAGGAAAAACCATCTCTCCAACGTTCCATTGGACTGGCCGGGAGTATATTGCTGGTCAGCGGGCTGATGATCGGCACGGGTGTCTTTAAAAAAATAGCGCCTATGGCCCAATCCGGCATCGGTGAAGGCTATATTTTACTGGCTTGGAGCATCGCCGGGCTGGTCACAGTGCTGGGCGCCTTTACCTATGCCGGGCTTTCCCTGTTGAGTACCGAAACCGGCGGCGTATATGAATACCTGCGGCTCAGTTTTGGGAATTTTATTTCCTTTCTGTATGGCTGGGCGGTTTTTATGATCATCGGCAGCGGCTCGATTGCAGCTTTGGGCTTTATCATTTTCCAGTCGGTCAATTCCCTTGACCGCCTGCCGGAGCCCTTGTTTGCAGGTTCCGGTATCAAGGTTTTGGGCGTGGGCCTAATTTGGCTGCTCACCTGGCTCAATTGCCGCGGTATCAGAAAGGGAAGCGACCTGAACGTGGTTGTCACCCTGGTCAAAATAGCCGGCATGGTGCTGCTGATCGGCTCGGGCCTGTTTTTTTCAGGCCATCCACCCTTGGAAAAATCCGTCCCGGCAGTCATCCATCCGCTCACCGGGTTCGCCCTTTTCAGCGGGCTGTTCGGCTCCATGCTGAGCGCTCTCTATGCCTATGACGGCTGGGCGAATATCACTTTTATCAGCGGCGAGATCAAAAACCCGCGCCGGAACCTTCCCATAGCGATTGTCGCAGGCGTAGGCATCGTCCTCGTGCTATACGTGCTCCTGAATTTCAGCTATATGCGGGTACTGCCCGTTTCCCGCTTCGCCGGGATGAGTGATAATACGATTGCAGGCGTAGAAGTCGCAAAAGGCGTTTTTGGTCCGCCGGGAGCCATACTGATGGCGCTGTTTATTATAATCAGCGGCTTCGGGGCTTTAAACGCCTGCATCATTGTTTTTTCCAGGGTTTATTTCCGGATGGCCCAGGAACAGGCGTTTTTTTCGCTGGCGGCAAAGGTACACCCGCGTTTTCGCACGCCTTTTATTGCCCTGTATATTTCTGCTGCCTGGTGTTCCATATTGGTGCTCAGCGGCAGCTTTGAAGTGATCAGCAATATGGTGATCTTTTCCGGCTATATCTTTTTCGCGCTTGCAGCCTGGGGGCTGATCCGGATGAAAAGAAAAAGAGCCTTTCCAGCCCGCGTATGGGCTTATCCTTTTGCACCGGTCACGATCATCCTTTTTTGCATCACGCTGCTGACCGTCACCGTCATCCGGGAGCCGCTTACGTCCCTTACCGCGGTGGCGCTAATCGCTGGCGGCCTGCCGTTCTATTGGTATTTCCGGCGACAATCGAAGGTTGCCGCACCCATCAATACGATTTGAAAATGTATACCAAAACGGAGCTCATGGAAGCTCATCTGCGCACACAGCACCTTATCCACCGCACGCCAGTGCTGACCAGCGCCTATTTTAACCGGGCAAGCAGCGCCAGCCTGTACTTCAAATGTGAAAACTTTCAAAAAACTGGATCCTTCAAAATCCGCGGGATCCTGAATACCCTGCTTTCCCTTTCCGACGAAGAAAAACAAAACGGCGTTGCTACTTTCTCCTCCGGCAACCATGCCCAGGCATTGGCATACGGCGCAAAATTGCTCGATCTGCCCGCATATGTGGTTATGCCGGAAGATGCCAGCCCGATCAAGATCAGGGCTGTAAAAGAGTACGAAGCCTGTGTGTTTTATTTCAAAAATGAAAAAGGGCAAAGGGAGGCGGTAATGGAGCAGGTACTGGCCGAAACCGGCGCCCGCTTCGTCCATCCGTTTGATGCTGCATCGACGATACATGGCCAATCCGGCGTTGCCAAAGAGCTGATCGAAGACGCGGGAACAAAACTGGATACGATCGTTGTGCCGGTAGGCGGCGGGGGTATAATGGCCGGTACTGCGCTGGCCGCCGCATACTTTTCGCCGGGAACAACAGTCTTCGCCGCCGAACCCGAGCTTGCAGACGACGCCTTTTGCTCGTTCCGCGAAAAGCGTCTTATTCAGCGGGACTTTTCCCGGACACAGGCGGACGGGCTGAAAACCAATCTGGGGGAGCGGAACTTCAGGATCATGCTGGAACTGGTCAATGACGTGCTTCCCGTTTCAGAGGCTGAGATCAGCGAATCCATGCTAGCAGTCTGGCACCGCTTGAAAATAATGATCGAGCCATCCGCTGCGGTGGGCCTGGCGGCAGTGCTGCGCAACAAATCCCTGTTCGAAGGAAAAAAGACAGGTATCCTGCTGACTGGCGGAAATATCGACCTTTCCGCTTTCCCCTTCAAGCGCTGAACACTTTGCATCCCAAACGCAGCTCGCTGTAAAAACCAAAGCTTTCGCCCCTTAAATAACATGCCCGGCGCTCGGCTAAGCTTGATCTTTTAAATGCTTTTCGTTACGGTAGTTACTACAGGCTTCGTCAATCCGTAAAAACAGCAGGCAAGCACTGCTCGAGTTGGCAGTTTTCCGGCACTGCTCCGGCCAAAGATATTTCTTTTCATGACCGTCCGCTAATTCCTGCCGGATCACCTGCTCTATCTGATCCACTGAATGGAATTTCCATAACCGGTCAACGAGCGCGATGGTATCACTTACCTCCTCGCTGGTACTTGCCATTTCATCCAATTCAGCCTGTTCACTGCCGCTGCAGGTACCAATTAGTTTCTTTTCCAGCAAATACCAGAAGCGCTGTTTTTTTATCCGGGCGCTCCCTAACCGGATAACCCGGTGACTATATTTGGCATCATCTTCGGAATGGGTAACCATGACAATGGTGACACCCTCTTTATTCAATTCATTCAGCAAGTCCATAACTTTCTTGCCGTTGTCATGGTCTAAATTTGCGGTCGGTTCATCGGCAAGTATCAACCTGGGCTTGTTCACTACCGCACGGGCTAATGCAACACGTTGCTGCTCGCCGCCAGACAAT